>CAYVDY010000177.1:0-11471 GCA_964450255.1 uncultured Candidatus Solibacter sp.
TACAAACGGAAGGAGGATTATATTAGCGCCCTGATGGAAAAAGCCAGCGCCCTGGGGCACTGGCTTTTCAATTAACGGATACGTCGATTTACCGGGCGGCGAGCAGCGCGCGAAGATGCCGGGCCCGTTCGGGCGAGCGAAGCTGGCGCAACGCCTTGGCTTCAATCTGCCGGATCCGCTCACGGGTGACGTCGAACTGCTGGCCAATTTCTTCCAGCGTGTGTTCGCGCTCGCAGCCGATACCGAAGCGAAGGCGGATCACTTTCTCCTCCTTGGGAGAGAGTGTCTTCAGGATATTGGCCGTCTCATCGCGCACGTTGGAATCGATGACGGCATCCACCGGGGAGCCCACCCAGCGATCTTCAATCAGATCGCCTAGAGCCGATTCACCATCGCGGCCGACTGGCGTCTCCAGCGACACCGGATCGCGCGAGATCGTCTTCAGTTTCTGGACCTTCTCCACGGGGATGTCCATGCGGCGGCTGATCTCTTCATTCGTCGGAACGCGGCCCAGTTCTTTTTCCAGCTCGCGGGTGGCGCGCAGGAATTTGTTCATGGACTCGTTCATGTGCACCGGGATGCGAATGGTGCGCGACTGATCCGCAATGGCGCGCGTGATCGCCTGCCGGATCCACCACGTGGCGTACGTGGAGAACTTGTAGCCGCGGCGGTACTCAAACTTGTCGGCGGCGCGCATCAGGCCGATGTTGCCCTCCTGGATCAGATCCAGAAGGTGCAGGCCGCGGTTGACGTACTTCTTGGCGACCGAGACCACCAGGCGAAGGTTGGCCTCGACCAAGTCCTTCTTGGCGCGCTCTGCTTCGTGCTCACCCTGGCGAATGACCGTCATGGTATGACGAAGCTCGGTCAGTGAGGCGCCGGCTTGCGCCTCGCGCTTCTTCACTTCCCGCTTGATCTCACGAATTCGCGACTGGTTGTCCGCCTTGTGGAGTTCCAGCCTCTTCACTTCGCTCTCGAACTGAGCGATCTCCTCCACGGCCTTCTCGATTGCCGTCGAGAAAATACGCCACTTCGGCAACCGCCACGGCGTCCCGCGAATCGCCTTGGAGGTTTCCACGCAGGAACGGTAGAACTTCATGGTCGCCTTGCGGCGCCCCTTCTTGTTGGAAAGCGGCACGGCGCCCAGCTTCTCGCGAAGCTGTTCCTGTTTCTTGTGGAGATTGACGAGTTCCACGAACTGGTCGCGCAGATCCTTGCATCGCTTGTCGTAGGCGGAGGTGGATTCCTCAATCTCGCCCAGATCAACCACATCGTCCAGATCGACCTCATCGCGACGGATCTGCTCCGCGATCTCGATGATCTGCATCTGAACCAGCGCGGACCGGCTGATGGCCTTCTGCAAACGTAACTTGCCCCGCTCCATGCGCCGGGCCAGCGAAACTTCGCCTTCTCTGGTGAGTAGCGGAACGGCACCCATCTCGCGCAAATAGACGCGAACCGGGTCATCGGTGTAGATCGACTCCTCGACCGGTTGCTGGGTAGTCTGGAACTCTTCTTCCTGAACGTCTTCGGGGTGGAAGAAATTAGCTTCCTCGTCGAAGGGGATTCCCAGCGGGTCAGGGGTGTCGGCTAAAAACTGGTCTTCAAAATTATCCACTGGTGGCAAACCTCCGCGTCCTGACCTCACGCATGTACCGCATCCCTCGCACCGGCTCCGTCAGCCGGGCAGGCAAATGTAACGTACCTAACATATTGACGACTATCGCCGGTTCGGGCTTCCCGCCGAATTCCGACCGAACCTCTGCCTCCAGCAGACGCAGAGATGCGTGCGCAGGCAGATCGGGCCAAGATTTGGGTATGGGTAAGGACGGCTAGACGCTCCGAACTAGGATAGCATGGTTCCGTCCACTTGTTAAGCTCCTATTACATCGGATGCTTCAGCCGTCGATTGGTTACATTCTTCGTTCAGATAGATGAGCCCGCCACCCCGGCCGCCCTGCCCTCTCAGCCACGCTTCTGACGCATTAAGTCCTTCAATTCACTGAGGAAAGCCTCCACATCCTGGAAGTCGCGATAGACCGACGCAAACCGCACGTACGCGATCTTGTCCAGGTGTGCCAAGCTCAGCATGAGCATTTCACCTACTTCCGTAGTTGATATCTCCCGGTCCGACTTATCCGCCAGCCTCCCCTCCACCTCATCGACCAGTTCGGCAAGTTTCGTCATGCTGATTGGCCGCTTTTCGCATGCCTTCAATAATCCGGATAGCACCTTCTGCCGGTCGAACTTCTCCCGGCGCCCGTCCTTTTTGACGACCATGTAAGGCACTTCATCAATTCGCTCATATGTAGTAAATCGACGCAGACACTGCAGGCACTCCCTCCGACGACGAATCACATCGCCTTCTTTACTCTCCCTGCTGTCAATGACCCGATCTTCCTTGAAGCCGCAGAAAGGGCAGTTCATAGGGTCGCTTGCTTCTCCAATTCCTTGATTCTATTCCAGTTCAGCCCTTCCCTAAGCGCCAGAAGGGCGCCTAGGGGCAGAATTCCTATCAATGTAATAGCCCATGTCACCAACGCGATTCCAGTGGCAGTCTCCAGTCCAACGTGGAACAGTTGCGTCAGGACCAGAATGCTGACCAGTTGCACGCCGCCTCCAATCCCGGGGATCTGAACGATGCTGCCGAACGCGACAAATCCAATATAGACCAGGATGCTGGACCATGTAAGCGACGTGGTCTCCGGAAATGCTTGAAACACAGCGGCATAGCAGAAGACCAGCAGCACCCAGGTGACAACCGAGTGGGCGAGCAATTCCAGTATCGATCGCGTACTTCGGGCTGAACGCAGTCCGTCCATGGCGGCTGTCACCAGCCTCGCGGCACGCTCCTGGTGGCGTGACTCCAGAAAGCCCAGGGCGGTGTGAATGCGTTCCCCCAGTTTGTCGGAGCTCCGCTGCAGTCCCACCAATACCGCCAGACAGAGCGTGCAGGTCACTCCCGTAAACCATCCGCCTACCTCGAACGCCCAGTGCAGAGCGGACCCGCTCATCAGGGCGGAGTGAGGCACGGCAGCCAGCGCGTATCCAAAGATAGCTAACACCGTCAGCGTATCGTAGAGGCGCTCCAACAGCCATGCCGCCATTTGGCTCATCAACGGCACTTGCGCCGCCCTCGCGATCAGATAAGGGCGCACCAGTTCACCGGGCCGGCCGAACAACACCAGGGCGGAAAAGCCGATCACCGTGGCAGAGAAAACGCGCCACGGCGAGGCGTCCGCGGCCAGCGGCCGCAGCATGACCATCCAGCGCAGCACCCGCCCCCAATAGCTAAGAATATTCAACGACCAGGCGGCTGCCAGCCAGCGCCAGTCCGCCCGCGTGATGGTGTGGAGCAGTGTCCCGACATCAAAGCCTTCGCTGGCGAAGCGTCGCGCCAGATACCAGACACCCGCCGCCAGAAGCGCCAGCGCCACCCAGACACCGAGGTGCCAGTTTCTTCGCGGATTCGATTCTGTCGGGATGACGCCCTCTCTTCTCCCCCATCGGGGGGCGAAACATACGTGGTTCAGGCTCCGCTCAGCCGGTTTTGAACTAGAATAAGAGATCCGACAGCCGGTTCGTGCAGATTGAGCGAACTTCTAATGATAATTCCTCGTTTCTCAGACTGGAAGGCAACAGAGGGAGCCGAAGGACAGGTAATAGTACCAGTCCCCAGGCTGACACCCTCTTCGCATCGCCTTCCAGAAGGAGAGGCAGGCAGCCATGGCTGCGATTTCACAGGCTCTAATCACGGCGGCTTGCAGCGCGACGGTGCTGCCGATGACGCCTGGCTCCGGCCTGGGTTCGACGAATTCAGCATGGGGCCGCCCAACCGTGAGTGACCTTGAGCTCGACGCGCGACTGGTGGAGCGATGTCTCCAGGGCGACGAAAGCGCCTGGGAAGATCTCGTCAAGACGCACACCCGCCGTGTTTATGCCATCTGCTATCGCTTCACCGGCAAGGACAGCGAAGCGCAGGATCTGACGCAGGACGTTTTCCTCCGGGTGTTCAAATCGGTGAAGAGCTTTCGGGCCGGCGAGGGTTCCTTCACTGTATGGTTGACGCGCCTGACGCGCAACCTGCTGATCGACAACTACCGCCGGACGAAGATGGAACGAGCTACGGATTCGATTGAGGATCAGTTGCTCGTTCTCGAAGAGCGCACCGCCATCGAGTCGCGGACCGACGCGATTCTCGCCGGGCGGGAAGCAAGTGAAGTTTTGCAGGCCGCGCTGGCCAAGCTCTCTCCCGAACTGCGGGAGACTGTGATTCTGCGCGATCTGGAGGAACTGGAATACCGCGAGATTGCCCAGGTGCTCGGCGTTCCCGAGGGCACGGTGAAGTCGCGGCTGAATCGCGGACGGGCCGAACTGGCTCGCATCCTGCGGCGACAGAAGGTACTCGTATGAAATGCATAGATCTCGAGTCCCTGCTGTGCGACTACGTGGACGGCACGCTCTCCGCGGCCGAAAAGGCAACGGTGGAACTCCACCTCGAGGGCTGCCCGGCTTGCCGGGAGCTGGTGGCAGACTCGCAGGCAGTGGTGGGATTCATGGAGAGGGCGGCGGACATTGAACCGCCGGCAGCACTGGTGAATCAGATACTGTTCGAAGTGCGCTCGGGCAAGTCGGCGCCAGTGAAAAAACCTGGCGCGGCCGGAAATTGGATCTCGAAGCTGTTGGAGCCGTTTCTGCAGCCGAAGTTCGCCATGGGCATGGCGATGACCCTTCTTAGCTTTTCGATGCTGGCGCAGTTCGCCGGCATCCCGGTCACGCAGCTGAAGGCGACTGATCTGGAGCCCGCAAGGGTCTGGGCAGTGTTGGAAGACAAGGCCTATCGAAGCTGGGATCGTGGCAAGAAGTATTACGAGAGTCTGCGCCTGGTTTTCGAAATCCAGCAGACGCTCCGGGATTGGAACGAGACTGACGACGGGCAAAGCGCTCCGAGCCAGAGTGGCGCCATGAAACCGCCGGCGCAAAAGCCAGCCGGCACCGCGCCGGGCGGCGTGGTGATGGAAGGGCCGATCGAGAGTCAGCCCCAGGGGATGGATATAGGGACACAGAAGGATGGGAGGGTCAGACCATGACGACAGCCAGTGAGAATCCAAAACCAGTGACGGCTTACTGCCGCGCATGCGGCAAGCCGCTGACCGAGGACACGGTGCGCGTGGCGCAGGGCACGGTGTATTGCGATGAGCATCTGCCGCAGCAGGCTCAGGCTCCGGCGAGTTCCCCGTACACGGCATCCGCTCTCCCGAACGCGGGCCTGCCGAATCCCGGGGTTTCCCCCGGCTTGGCATTTCTGCTCGGCCTGATCCCCGGCGTTGGCGCCATCTACAATGGCCAGTACGCCAAGGGCTTGGTGCACGTGCTGATCCTGGGCATGTTGATCAGCATCAACAGCTCCGATACCGTGGGCGAACTGGGCCCGTTGTTCGGCCTGCTGACGGCGGTCTTCTGGTTCTATATGGCTTTCGAGGCATACCACACCGCCCGCAAACGCCTGGCTGGTGAGATCGTCGACGAGTTCTCATCGCTCGTGCAGATCAAGCCGGAAGGCAGCGGCTTCCCGGTTCTACCGGTGGCCCTGATCTCCCTGGGCGTGCTCTTCCTGCTGAACAATCTGGGCGTGCTGCGGCTGCGTTTCATTATGCAGTTCTGGCCGGTGCTGCTGATACTGGCGGGTGGATGGATGCTCTATACACGGCTCACTGGCGGCAAGACGGAAACGGTTGAAGTGCCGCCGGCTTCTCCGGAGGTGCCACATGAACAATAGCTACCTGCTGATCCGTGCGGCGCGCGGTCCGCTGATGCTGATTACGCTGGGTGTGCTGACTTCCCTGCACCGCTTCCAGGACATCAGCTTCACCAAGACCTGGCCAGTACTGTTGATCATTCTGGGTGTGATGAAACTGCTGGAGCGAGCCGCATCGCGGGTCGATGATAGTCCGCTGACCGGTCCGTTGGGATAAGGGCGAGGGGAGGGTATTGCAATGAAGAGAGGTTCCGTTGTTGGCCCGCTGGTTCTGATCGCGATCGGAATCGTGTTCCTGCTCAAAAACATCCGGCCGGACCTGCCGTTGTTCAACATTTTCATGGACTACTGGCCGTTCCTGTTGATCGGATGGGGTGTTCTGAGGCTGCTGGAAATCCTGGTGATCTACTTCCGGGGCGGCAAAATGCCGGTGACCGGAGTCTCAGGTGGCGAGTGGGCGCTTGTAATTATCCTCACCCTGGTCGGATCCTCGGTTTGGGGCGTGCAGCGCTTCTCGCGGGACGGTTTGGGCAAGATCCGCGTTGGCGGCGTGGAGGTCTTTGGCGAGAGTTACGACTACCCCGTGGACCTCAGCAGCACCAGGGCTTCGAAGACGGCGCGCGTCGTCATCGACAATCCCCGCGGAAATACACGCATTGTGGGCGCCGACATCGAAGAGATCCGCGTCAACGGACGCAAGTCCGTGCGGGCGATGAGCAAGGACGAGGCCGACAAGGCTAACACCCAATCGAAGGTTCAGTTGAACGCCGCCGGCGACGTCATCACGATCACCGGCAACCAGGACCGCGCCGACGGGCCGCGCGTTTCCACCGATCTGGAAGTCAGTGTGCCGCGCGGCGCCTCGATTGAGACCCGCGGGCGGTATGGCGACGTGGAGATCTCCGACGTCAACGGTGAGATCAGCATCAATAGCGACAACGCCGGAGTCCGGTTGCAGAACCTCGGCGGGCGAGTGAGAATCGACACACGGAAGAGCGATATCCTGCGCGCCACCGGTATTAAGGGCGACGTCGAGTTGAAAGGCCGCGGCCGCGATATCGAACTGGAAGACATCGCGGGCCAGGTCATCATCAACGGTTCCTATTCAGGCGAGACCACGCTGCGCAAGTTGGCCAAGGGCGTGCGTTTCGAAAGCCCCAACACGGAGTTCCGCGTGGAGCGCGTGCCGGGCGAACTGCAGTTGAGCCTTTCGTCCCTCGTCGGGCACAATCTGGTTGGTCCGGTGATGGTGAAGGCCAAGTCCAAGGACGTGCGCTTCAGCGAGGTGACTGATTCCATCAATCTGGACATCGACCGGGGCGACGTGGAGATCCGCCAGGGCAGGACGGCGTCGAAGATCGACGTCAAGCTGGATTCCGGAGATATCGAGCTGGCGCTGCCTCCGCAGGCGAAATTCACTCTGAGCGCGACAACGCGGCGCGGCGAGATCACCAACGATTACGACCAGCGGCTGAAAGAGGAAAAGGAAAACAACGGCGGCACGCTGGCCGGAACGCTCGGTGCAGGACCGGAGATCAAGCTCAGCACCAGCCGCGGCTCGCTGACGCTCGTTAAAGCGAGTGCCAGCGACGCAGTGATGGCCGAGGCGCCGGAAACCCCCAAACCTCCAAAACCGCCGTCGGTCCCGGCCGTTCCCCCGCGCGCCGACAATCAATAGGGCCGGATCAGCACCAACCGGACGTCCATGACGTTCGTGCCGGTAGGGCCGGTTTTCAACAGATCGCCCAAGGGCGAGAAGAAGCGGTAAGCGTCATTGTTGGCAAGCAGGGCGGCAGCGTTGAGACCCAACGCAGCCGCCCTCTCCGTTGTGGCGCCGTCCGCCATGGCGCCGGCGGCGTCGGTTGGGCCGTCCGTGCCGTCGGTGCCCGCGCTAAAGGCCAGTACGCCCGGCGTGCCCTGGAGTTGCAGCGCAGCGGCCAGCGCAAACTCCTGATTGCGTCCACCCAACCCGTCGCCGCGAATTGTCACCGTCGTCTCCCCGCCCGAAATCAGGCACAGCGGCGGCTTGGCCGGCCGGCCGGATTCCAACACCTCGCGAGCAATGGCGCAGTGCATCGCGGCGATCTCGCGCGTCTCTCCGTCGATCGTCGTCGAAAGCACCAGCGGACGGTACCCGAGCTCTTTTGCTTTGACTGCCGCGGCCTGCACCGCCAGCCGGTTGCTGCCCACAATCAGGTTCTTCACCCGCCGGAAGCACGCATCCCCCGCCTTCGGTGTTTCCGGCGCCCCACCGGCCACGCCGGCCTCCAGCCTCGCACGCACCGCCGCCGGAACCTTGCCGGCCAGGCCATACTTCTCCACGACCGCCCACGCCGAGGCAAAGGTGGCGGCATCCGGGGCAGTAGGACCGGACCCAATCACATCCAGGGGATCGCCGATCACGTCGGACAGCAACAGCGCCACCACGTTCGCTGGCGCAGCCAACCGGGCCAGCTGGCCGCCCTTGATGGCGGATAAGTGCTTCCTTACCGCGTTGATCTCATTGATGGTGGCGCCGCAGGCTAGCAGCAGCCGCGTCGTCTCCTGCTTCTCGCCCAAGGTGATCCCATCGGCCGGAGCGGGCAGCAGCGCCGACCCCCCGCCCGAGATCAGGCACAGCACCAGATCGCCGGCCTCGGCGCCCTGGACCATCTCCATGATCCGCCTTGCGCCGTGAACCCCACGCTCGTCCGGCACCGGGTGGCTACACTCGTTCAGCGCAATGCGCCTCAGAGGGGCCAGGTGGCCGTCCTTGGTGTTGATGAGGCCGGAGGTCACCCGGCGGCCCAGGACGCGCTCAGAGGCCCTTGCCATGGCCGCGGACGCCTTCCCCGCCCCCACCACGTAGATCCGCCGGTAGCGGTCCAGCGGCAGCTTCCTGAGCGCCCGCTCCACCGCGGCCTCGGGATTGGCAGCCAGCAAAGAGGCGCGGAATATTGCCCGCGCGTGCGCCCGGAGAACCCTTTCCGTCTTCATGATCGTCAGAAAATCGGCAGCTTCAGAATGTCTTCCACGGCGGCCGGCGATCCGCCAGGCCCGACCTCGATCCGGTAGTCCGCCTTCTCGTAGGACGCACGCCGGGCGTGGTAGAGCTCTTCGAACTTCTCCGGATCCCGAGCCAGGGGCCGGTGCGTCGCATGGGCGACACGCGAGCGGATGATCTCCATCGGCGCGTCCAGCCAGAGCGACAATCCGTGGTTGGTCATCAGTTCCAGGTTCTTCGGTTGGGCATAGCAGCCGCCGCCGACGGCCAGCACCCAGGGGACGCCGCGGGCGATGTCGGAGATCCGGCGCTTCAGCGCATCGTGCTCAAGCCGGCGGAACTCCTCTTCACCGCGTTCGTCAAAAATCTGGGCGATCGGCATCTGCTCACGCGCCTCGATGTCCTCGTCGAGATCGGCAAACCTCCAGCCCAGGTGCTTGGCCAACGTACGGCCAACGGTGCTTTTGCCGCTGTCCATGAAGCCCACCAGATATAGACCCGGGGTGCGCTTCAGTTTGAGGATCATGCTTGCTGCTCCATTTTGCGGTTGGCCCGCGACATTATCGATTCCAACATTCCCGGCATGAGCCGCGCCAGCCAGATTAGCAGACGCCCCGCGCCAGGTGTTACCACGGTGCGAGCATTCGTCTCCACCCCTCGCGCCACGGCTCGCGCACACTCACTGGCCGTAATGCTCATCCATCCCTGTGTTTTCATGGATGCCGGTGGAGGGCCGCCCAGTGCATTGTCGGCGAAACCCGTCAGCACATAGCCCGGGCAGACGACCATCGCATGGATGCCCTCGCCCCTCAGTTCCATGCGCAATCCCTCCGTCAGGGCGCACAGCGCGGATTTGGATGCCGAATACATGGTCAACCACGGCAACGTCAGTTTCCCGGCGATAGAACTGATATTCACAATCATCCCGCCTCGCTGCGCGCGCATCAACACAGCCGCGCGCTGCGCCAGATCCAGAGGCGCCATGAGATTCAGCTCGAACATCGCTCGCGTCTCTTGCAGCGAGGTGCCGGTAGGTGTGGCGAACAGGCCGGCTCCGGCGTTATTGATCAGGATGTCGATCCGTCCAAAATGGCCTCGAACGGCCTCCATCAGCCGCGCGCGGAAACCGGCATCGCTCAGGTCGCCGGCCAGCACGAACTCGCCTTCGGCTGCAGTCGCGCGCAGCCGCGCCTCGTCTCTCCCCGTGAGCGCAAGCAGCGCGCCGCGGCGGCGAAACTCGGCCGCACACGCCGCGCCAATTCCGGCGCTCGCGCCCGTGATGAGTGTGACCTTGCCCAGGATCGTCATTGAGCCAGAAGAATAGAGCCTAATGAGACATAATACAAACATGCTGGACGGCCTGTTGCCGCTGTTCCCCCTTGAGCTTGTACTTTTCCCGCACACTCCCCTGCCGTTCCATATTTTTGAGGAGCGCTACAAGGAGATGATCGGCGAGTGCATGGCCAAAGACGAGGAGTTCGGCGTGGTCCTCGTGCGCGGAAATGGCGTGGTGAGAACAGGGTGTACGGCGTCGGTGTTGGAGGTGGTGCGGCGGCACGAGGATGGCAAGCTCGACATTCTCACGCTAGGCAGACGGCGCTTCCATTTGAACTCGATCCACTCCAGGCGCAGCTTCCTGGAAGGCGCGGTCGAGTACTTTGACGACGTAGATCTCCGCTCGACGCAGCCGGAGGTGGCCCGCGCCGCCATCGCTTCCCATAGTGAACTGCTGCGCCTCGCCGGCTCCGAGGAGGAACCGGCGGAATTGGACCACCCCGAGCTGAGTTTCCAACTGGCCCAGATCTCCGCTGATCTCGACTTCCGGCAGATTCTTCTGGAGATTCGCTCCGAGGCCGACAGGATGGAGCGCGTTGCCGAGCACCTGGCATTGCTGGTCCGCCAGCGGAGCGTCGGTCAGGCCATGAAGAAAATAGCGCGCTCCAACGGCCACGGCAAGCACTTGCCGGATTTGGCGAAGCCGGAATGATTCGTCAGCACCTGTTGATCGACGCCGACGACACCCTGTGGGAGAACAACGTCTACTTCGAGGAGGCGTTCGAGCAGTTCGTCGCCTTTCTGGAGCATTCCACTTTGACCGCGCCGGAGGTGCGCGCCATCCTTGACGAGATCGAACTCGCCAACAGCCGCGTGCACGGCTACGGCTCGCTCAACTTCGGGCACAATCTGCAGCAGTGCTACGGCCGCCTGGCCGAGCGCGAGATCCATGCCGCGGACCTGGAGACGGTTCGCGGTTTCGCGCTGCGCATTCTCGAACAGCCGGTCGTTCTGTTGGATGGAGTGGCGGAAACGCTCGAGTATCTGGCTTCGCGTCACGACCTGACAGTCTGCACGAAGGGACATCCGGAGGAGCAGAAGCTGAAGATCGATCGATCAGGACTGGGAATCTGGTTCGGCCACACAGCCATTGTGAAGGAGAAGGACTGCGCCGCCTACAAGGCTCTGGTCGCGGAGCGCGATCTGGTCAGGTCACGCACGTGGATGATCGGAAACTCGCCAAAATCGGACGTAAACCCGGCATTAGAGGCCGGGTTGCATGCAGTTTTCGTACCGCATGCGCGCACCTGGACCCTGGAACGGCAGGAACTGCGCGAGCCCGGACCGGGCCGCCTGCTGATCATCGAGCGCTTCCCGGATCTGTGCGGAATCTTCTAGCGGCCTAGGAGTCTGTCGGAGATAGGCTCCTCCGCTCAGCGGCGCAAGGCACGGCCT
>CAYVDY010000178.1:0-11434 GCA_964450255.1 uncultured Candidatus Solibacter sp.
CCATCCCATGCCTTCCACCGGCATCAGGTGTGCACCCGACCCAGCGCCCATCAGCTTGCGCATGTGCGCATCAATTTCGCCCAGTGCGTGCGAGCGTTTCCGCATCGCCAGCAGATCTCCGAGAAGACCGTAGCCGAGCGCACCCAGCGCCAGCACCGTCGCGATGCCCAGCGCCAGATTCGTGATGTTCAGCCACAAAGTCTGCGAATTACTCCAATCAACTCCAAACATAAAGGCAACCTCCCTTTGATCCGTCGCGGCTACTGATGAACCTCGACGCTTTTGAAGTTGCAATTAATGGGCCACTATTTGAAGTCAACACCTTAGGCCGAGCACAGCCCTACACGGTGCCGGATTCCCCGACACGGGATTCCGGAAATCCAACACAGCCGCTCAGCGGATCACCTCCAGCGGGCGCAGATCCACCACACCGTCCGTCGGCGGCAAGGGCGCATCGCTGCCCACCACCCGCGCCTCCTGTTCATTCAAGTAGTAGTAGTTGCTACCCGCCTTGGCCTCGTACTGCCGGCCCTCCGGATCGCGCAAACGCACCGTTCCAGAGAGCAGATCGCCCACCGCCGCCGCGCGCCTATCCGCCGACGCCATCCGTTCCTCGAACATCCGCTGCCCTCGCTCGCCCTGCTCCCGCAGGTAGCGCATCGCCATCTGGGAGTCGCGCTGTGCCGCCGCGCGATTGGCCATAATCCATTGCACGTTCCAACGCACGGAGCCCTGATGCCGTGCCACGGCTGAAGAGAGAGCGCTCTCCCGTCCGCGCGGCCCCAGGAATCCAATGATCTGCGTCGTGTACGTACCCGCGATCAGATTCGGATCCACCGACGCCATGAACTGTGTGAAGCCCACGATCCTGCCCGTGACCGGCGCGCCCTGCCTCGTCCCTTCAAACAGGACTTCGCCAAAGGAATCCCGTACCTTCAACCCATAGGCTGCGGCCGCCTGGCTGGATTCCTGACTCAGGTCCGGCCTGGGTCTGCGGCTGAGAACCCTCATGCCCTGGACACCCCAATCCTGCGCCAGCAGACGCAACACGTACATCTCCGCCGCCTGCTCACCGGTGCGATAGGGACACCACTCAACGCCGTTGTTCTGCCCCATCTGCTGAAACTGCTGCCCCCCTGGTCCGGCGACGGTGCAGGTACCCAACCGCACATCACCCATCACGATACCGGCCAGCCCGTCGGGACTGCTGAGACGATAGCCGATGCGGACATCGCTGTTCGAGATCCGCCGCACGCCGCCTTCCGCCCGCCACCCGGTCGGCTTCTCCGCCGTGAACGCCCCCTCGCTGGCCTCGCGCCAAGGCTCCATCGGCATCGCCGCAGCGGGCGCGGCGGCCGTTCGGGCGGCAGGCGCGGATCCGTAGCGAAAACTGCGCAGAATCGACACCAATCGGCCCCGTTCCGGCACAAATTCGGCACTTGGCGCGGCCATTCCGTAGAACATGCCGGAGCGCCGCCCGGTCTCGGCGCACAGCACCGCCCCCCGGCTCTGCCCGTTCTGAAACTCGAACTCGGCCACGGCCGTGCCACGACCGGCAGGACGCACGTTCACGTTCCTGGCGCCCGGGAACGATCCCCATCCATTGGCGAACGTGGTGCGCAACGCCGTGGCGCAATCGGCCGAGCGCCCCAGTACCGGCGCCACTGTGACGAACTTCCAGGGATTCGGCGAACTCACCACCATGCGCCCTTCACCGAGGGCATGCACGCGCCAACCGTCCGGCACCTCCACCCGAAACCCGCTGGGATCCTGGTGAACCGCCGCCGAGGCCAACGTCGCCACAAGCAGGAGCAGAACTCTCATGCCTGATAAGGCGCATAAACGGGCCAAAGTCCGTCAGTCCAGGACGAGAGTCCTCTCCCTGGGCGAAAGCCCATCGGGATCGTTGGCAACAGCGCCGGCGGGCGCGGGGACCTTCCCCCTCAGCAGCGGATCGTCCGTGGCCTTCATCCAGCGCTCCAGACGGCCGCGCATGGCGTCGAGCGTTGTGGACTGCGCCGCATCTCCGGCGAGGTTGCGGCGCTCGCCAGGATCAAACGTCAGGTCGTACAGCTCTTCCCTGGCAACTGGCCGCTCGCGCCAACCCTGCTCCAGCAAATGAGTCTTGCTGAGACCGTCGTCACAGTTCGGCAGATTCTCTTTGCCCCGATCGTCGAACCGCCGCGCATATTTCCAGCGCTGCGTGCGAACCGCTCGTTTCGGCTCGTAAGCGGCGTGATAGGACACTTCGGCGAAAAGCTCCTCCCGGATCTCGGCCTGCTCGCCGCGCACCACGGGCAATAGCGACCGTCCCTCCAGCCAACCCGGCTTCGGCAACCCCAGCACTTCACAGATCGTCGGGTAGACGTCCAGATGCGAGACCATCGCGTCCGTCACCTTGCCGCCCGTAAAGCCGCCCGGACCGCGCATTATCAGCATCACGCCGATGCCGTGATCAGTAAGGTTGCACTTCATGCCAGGAAAGGCGATGCCGTGATCGGTAGTGCAGATCACGAGAGTATTGTCTTCCAGCCCGTTACTGGCCAGTGCCTGGAACACGGCGCCCATAGACTCGTCCAGCACGCGCGCCGACGCCTTGAAGTTCGCCATGTCCTGGCGCACGGAAGGGACATCCGGCAGCAGCGAAGGCGGCTGCGTATAACGGGGGTCTTCCTTAGGTCCGGCCACCGGATACTCGCGGTGCGTCTCAAAGAATCCGCAGGCCAGGAAGAACGGCTGACGGGGCGCGCGGTTCAGGAACTCCACGGCCTTCTCCGCCGTCCGCGGCCCGCTATTGTCGGCCCCGCGCATAATCTCGGAGTAGCCGAGACCGGCTATCCCTTTTGCCGCCGCTTCGTGCTGCACGTTGCACAGCGCCGTCTGGTAGCCATGACCCTGCAGAAATGAAGCCAGATGGCGCTTCGGATCGTTCAGGCGGAAACCGCGGTGGGCCAGCCCCACCATGCCGCTGCCATGGGCGGACTGGCCCGTGAGCAGCGCGGCGCGGCTGGGACTGCACGTTGGCGCCCCGCTGAACGCACGCCGGAACAGGACGCCCCCTTCGGCGAACTTCTGCAGATTCGGGGTCGGCACGGCGTGGCCATACGGTTGGATGTACCGCCCCGTATCGTGCGCGTGGATGTAAAGGACGTTCGGCTGGCGCTTCGGCACAACCGCCTGCACCGCCGATGCAGACAGGAATTCCCTGCGATTCACCATCGTGTCACTCCGTGTCCGTGATCTAGTAAACCAGCCGCAAGCCCATCTGGATGCTGCGCGCCGGACCCGCCGAGCCGACGATGCCGAAACCAGGGCCACCAAAGGTGCGGCCCGGTAGACCAAAATTCGGATGGTTGAAACCATTGAACATCTCGCCGCGCAACTGGAGCTTCCGGCCCTCGCCGGGCAGCGGGAATGCCTTCATGAAGGAGAAATCGACGTTGACCAGCCCGTCGCCGCGCAGGATGTTGACGCCCTGGTTGCCGAACCTGGCCGCCGCCGGTTGAGTGAACGACGCCGTGTCGAACCAGCGAGCCAGCGTGCGCTCCCCGGAGTCCAGATTCGGGTTCTTCGACACGTCGGCTCGCAACGCGCCGATCGCCGAGAATACGGAATTGACCTGCGTATTCACAGTGAAGGAAGGTCCGGACTGCAACGTGACAACCCCGCCCATGCTCCAGCCACCCAGAACCCAATCGCCCACCCGGCCCACCTCCACCGCCTTGCCCTTGCCCACAGGCAGTTCGTACACGCCGCTGAGGGTCAAACGATGGGGAATGTCGTTCTCGCTGGGACCGTAGTCCATCCGCCGGTTATAGAAGTCGGAGTAGGTGCCGCCCTCTCCGCCAAGCACGGACCCGCCCTCGTTGGTGTTGTTGAGGAACTTGGACCACGTGTAGCTCGCCAGGAAATTGAAGCCCTGGGAGAACCGCTTCTCCGTGCGCAGCATCATGGCGTGGTAATTGGAGACGCCAAGAGTGGGGAAGTTCAAAGTCACATTGGTGAACTGAGGATAGGGCCTGTCTCTTTGCGTCGACGCCGCAGTGAGAATCTCCGGCCGCACCTGATTGATCGACATGTTGGAGCTCGACAGCTTCCGCGACAGATTCGCCAGGTAGCTGCCCTCCACCAGAATGCCGCCCTTCAGGTTCCGCTGGATGGCCAGGTTGTATTGCATCGAGTAACCCGTGCGGCGGCCCTGCTCAAAGAACGTAACGGCCATATTGGGGTTAGTGCCGACCTTCACCGCGCCGAAGCTGTCGTCGAGCGCCGGCTTGGTCGGATTGAGGCCGGGTACGCCGTCCTGAAGTCGGAACGGGATAGTCACGCCATTGTCGGGAGAGTTGATGTTGGCTGAAAGCTCGAAGCCAAGCGAGGACGCAGTCGGCGCGCCGCCATCGAACGGGTGCGCGAAGAAGGCGCCAAAGCCGCTGCGAACCACCGTGTTCGCGGAGCCAAAAGGCTTCCATGCCAAACCGACGCGCGGGCCGAAGTTGTTCATGTCGATCCCGTAAGGGTTAGTGCGGAAGCCGTTCAGCCCCATGAACTTCACCACGCCCGGCGTACCGGAGACCGGGTTGAGCTGCGTCATGTCGAAGCCGTTCATGCGGTTGTTCATGTCGACGATCGGCGAATCGGTCTCCCATCGGACGCCTGCGTTCAAGGTAAGGTCGGGGTGAACGGCCCAATCGTCCTGAACGAACCACGACGAGTACCAGCTCCGGCGGTCCAACTCCTCAGTCTGCCGCGCACTGAACCCGGTGGGCGCACCCAGCAGAAGAGTGGCAAACCCGCTCCCGCTGGCGGCGGTCCCGGGCATTCCGGTAGCCAGCGGGCTGAGCGTGAAGCTACCGGACGCCGTGGGGAAATTCAGCTCGTAGTTATACGACGGGCGCACTTCGACGCCGAACTTGAACGTGTTCTTCCCTCGAATCCACGAGAGGTTGTTCACCCACTGGAACTGCTGAATCGGATACTGCCGCCGCTCCTGCGAGCCGTTGCCCAGAGTCCGGAATCCGGTGACGACGAACTGCGGAAACGCATTCTCCGGAACACCTTTCAAGCCCAGCTTCGAGGGCCAGCTCTCGCCGAGTCCGAACGACAGTTGGTGGTTGATGCGATTGCCGTAGGTGAACCTGAACTCATTGATAACAGAGGGCGAGAACACCCGCGTATACGTGCCGTAGAAGAAGTTCTGGTGGCGCAGCGCCGGCCCGCGCGTTTCCGCGGCGGCGTTGGTCATCACCGTTGTGTAGTCCAGGTCGTCGCTGTTGTAGAGGTAGCGGACGCTCAGGCGATCCTTGTCCGATATGTTGATGTCGCCCTTGGCCAGGTAGGCATCGCGGGTCAATCCAGTGACATAGTTTGCGCGGTAGTTGTTCGCGCCCGTAATGTTATCCGGCGTGCGGTTGGCCAGCGGATAGAACTGCACCAGATTCGCGCCCACCTTGTCGAAACGCGACTGCGGAATCACGTTGCCGGGAAACTGATCGCGGATGTTCCTGCCGGCCACGTTGCGAGTGGTGTTCGGATCATAGACAGCCAGCAGGCTGCCGTTGGCCTGAAATGTCTTCGAAAAGTCCCCCGCGCGCTGCTCGGTGGTAGGTGTATTGAACTGGTCCGTCGCCCCATCCCGCCGCCGCGAACCCTCGTAGGCGAAGTAGAAAAACGCCTTGTCCTTGCCGTTGATCAATTTGGGAATCACCACCGGGCCACCCACAGTGGCGCCGAAGACGTTGTAGCGCAGCGGCGCGCGCTGCTTCTCCCCGTTCACCACCGGAGCAAAGTAGTTGGCCGCGTCCAGCTTGTCGTTGCGAAGATACTCATAGGCCGCGCCGCGAATCTGATTGGTGCCGCTCTTGGTCGTCGCAACGATCACGCCGCCGGCCGATCCGCCATACTCCGCCGAGTAGCTGTTGGACAGCACCTTCACTTCGGCCACAGTTTCCACCGGCGGGTCCGTATCCACCTGCCCGATGCCGAGCCGCATATTCTGAATGGTTCCCCCGTCCATGTAGAAGTTCTGGCTTTGCGTTCGTCCGCCCGCCAGCGAGAAGTTCGGCTTACCCCCGGAATCGTAGTTGACGAACACAGCCGCGCCCGTCAGCTTGACGATGTTCATAGTGCGGCGGTCGCCCAAAGGCATGTCCTCGATACTGCGCGACTCCACCAGTTGGCTGGCATCGGAGGTTCTGGTTTCCAACAGGGACGCCTCGGCCGAAACGGTTACGCTCTCTGACACCGCACCGACCTCAAGCACCAGATCCATCTCGAGAGATTGGCCGGTGGTGAGGGTGAGTTGGTCCCGCACGGCGCGGCGGAATCCCTGTTTCTCCGCTGCAATCCGATAGCTGCCGATCGGCAGTGCCTGGAGGGAATAGAACCCCGTATCGTTGCTCCGGCTGCGGTAGACCTGCCCCGTAGCCAGATTCTGCGCAGTCACCTCCACCTGGGACATGCTGGCTTTTTGCGTGTCGGTGATGACGCCGCTCACTGTCGCCTGAGGCGATTGAGCATATAGTAACGAAGCAAACAGGCAGACACTGCCCAGAAAAGTGCGGTTCATCGTGGAAACTCCCAAGTCGAGCTGCTAACTGGTAGCAGTGTGCGCCGCCACCACTCAGCCGGGTAGCATTTCACTGTGGTTTCACGGTAATAAGCTCGACCTGTCAGCAAGTTACGGCGACGCACAAAGCGAGGCCGTCTTGATATATGATTGGGCTGCAACGTTGCTTAAATGTCAGCGCCCTCACAAGCAAACGTCTTAATTCCGCCTCCGGAGCTGGACGCAGTCGGCGAACGGCTGTTGGCCAGCGTCACGTTTCAGCGATCTCCCCGGCTGAGGGAGTTTCTCGCCTTCGTGGTCAAGTGCGCGGTGGAAAACCGGGCGCACGAGATCAATGAGTATTCTTTGGGAGTCCAGGTGTTCGGCAAGCCAGCCGACTACAATCCCAACCTCGACAACATCGTCCGCGTGACGGCCCGGCAGCTCCGGACGCGCCTCGCCGAATTCTACGCCGGTGAGGGGGCGGCCGACCCCTGGCGCCTGGAGATCCCCAAGGGGAGCTATCTACCCGTCATCCAGGCTAAGCCTTCCGCGGAGCCCGAGCCGCCCAGCCACGCTTCGGCTGCTCCGAAATGGACTGGGCCGGTGATAGCTGGTCTGGCCGTTCTCGCCCTGTCGGGTTGGGCGCTGGCGGCGTGGCTATTTGCCAACGACGCTACGCCGCGCGCGCTCGACCCATTCGCCCTGAAAGCCATACTCACAGACAAATCCAATCCGGTGACGGTGGTGCTGGACGATCCGATCCTATCGATGGCCTGGAACCAACTGGGGGCGCAACAGAGCCTGGACGAGTTCCTGGCCGGCAGGTATCTCAACGACAAGCGCTACGACTCGCCGCGCGGCGCGCTGATCCACCAGATGCTGCAGGGCAACTACACGGTGCGCGTCTCCAGCGTGCTGTTGTCGGACGAACTGAGCCGCATCGCCGCCTCCAACGGCGTGCAACTCCGCCCGCGGCACTGCCGCAACCTGGAGGTGAAGGATCTGGAGCACGGCAACTTCATCTTCATCGGCGGCGTCGGCGCCAACCCGTGGGTGCAGGCCATCCAGAAGCACCTGGCCTTTGACCACGTGGTGGTGCCCTCCGAGAAGCGCCGCTACTTTGCCCCACACACGCGCCAGCCCGGCGAACCGGAGCGCTTTGAATCCGACGATACGCAGGGTCCAAGCAGGAAGCTCTACACGCGCCTGGCGTCGCTGAGGAACCCCTACGGCACTGGCCGCGTCACGCTGATGGGCGGCACCTCCCGCGACGCCACGGAGGCCGCCGGGCGCTACGCCCTCTCCCCCCAAGCCGTCGAGCAGGTGACCAAGCTCTGCGGCGCGCCGCCGGACAAGCTCAGTTCCTTCGAGCTGATCCTGGAAACGTCAGCCATCGGCGGCACGCCGGTGGCCGCCAACGTGGTGGCGCACCGCTGCGGCACCAAGTAGGCCGGCCTACCCGCTCACTCCTCCGGAATTGTCAGCTCTATCGTGCCACTCGCCTTACAGGACGAAGCTGACGGGGCTCCCGCCGCCGCGAACATGCTGAAATTGAGGTTCGCCGTAGGGGCCTCATTTTCCGCCGTAAAGGAGTAGGTCACGACTCGCGGGCTGTTGATTGTCAGAATGCCGGTGCTGGAGTTGGTGCCCCCGCCGCCTTTGGAGCCGTTGGACATTCCCAGGACCAGCCCACAAATCCCGTTAAGCGTCTGCAAGGTCGCTTCCATCTTCAGCGTGTAGGTGGCCGAGCGGTTCTCTGGAATAGTCAGTTCCGTATTCAGAGTTGCGTCCGCACTATAGGGAATGGAACTGTTAGGCCCGTTCGGCACATTGTCTCCGGTGGATGTGCCTTCAATCGACCACCTGTTCTTCCCTACCTTTTTCACGACCACCCGTGAGCTCGCCGGTCCAGAACTCTGCTGTTGCACCCAGGGTGAATCGCCAACCTGGGTGAAGTTGGGGATCCAGCCGCTCGGGCGCGCCCCGCCGCCGGCGGCTGCGGTGGTGGAAGCGCCCGCTCGGAGAATCCCGTCGCCGGGGCCGACATTGACGTCGTCCTTGAAATCCGGAAGCTGGAAGACGCTGGCCGTCTCCTCGGCCGCGCGCCCGACTGATCTTCCGCTGACGCCGACCGTGCTCAGATACTTGCATTCGCGCTGCCGCTTGGCCTTGCTGTCCTGTAGCACGGTCTCGGCGAAGATGAACTTATCAGCGATCGGCACGATGCACATATCGGCGGACGTTTTCATCTTGCTACCGAGGTAGAAGAAGTTGTCCTCGCCCTGGACGTAGCCGGAGGCGACGCGAACGGCGGGCTTCGCCGTGGTTGAGTTCGGTGGGTGCAGCGGGTAAAAGTTGTACAGATCGCACTTGCCGATCTGGTACGGCTGCTCTGTCTTGAAATTGAGGCGCTGGGCGGTGGCCTCGATCGCAGTCAGTTCGGGGTCGCCCTGAGCGACCTCCATGAACGCCTGCAACCCTGCTTTGGCGAGAGACTGGGCGAATTTGTTGGCGACGAGCTGTTTGGCGACGTAGTCTGCTTCCTTGGCGATCAGCTTGCTTCGGATGTTGGTGGCGGTAAAGTGCGGTGTCAGCAGAGCATTGACCTGCACCAGGGTCGGCTGATTGTCATACCGCGTGTACATCACCTCCTTCAGCTGGCTGGCGCCCTTTCGCGGCGGCACGGTAATGAGGTAGAACTTCTTGAGCTCGATGGGGCGGATCAGGCAGTAGAGATTGACGTAGTTGGCGTAGCTCTGGATGCGCTTCACCAGCGCGTAGAGGGGGAGCTTGGCGAGCTTCTTGAAGACCCAATCTCTAGCGGCCTGCTCGCCCTGCTGGGCAAGGCTCGGCGGCATATCGCCAAACACCTGCTTGGCAAATTCGTGCGCGCGCGCGTTCGCGCCGGCCTCCAACATTTTGCGGAAATTGAGGCCCTTGCAGATCGGAATCCAGGGCTCCTTGGCCCAGAGGCAGGTTCCGGCTTCCCTGGCTCCGCCGGCTTCGCGAGTTTCGCCGGTTTTGGCTGCCGCTTCGGGCGCTAGGGTGAGGGTCAGGCGGGACTGGGCGTCGCGAACGTTCAGCTCGTAGGCCATCAGGTCGGCCAAATCCTGCCGGGTGACGGTGGTGGAAATGGCTGCGCTCCCGGTGGTGACGCTGGAGTAGAAGAGAGTCCCCGATCCCTTGGCTGCCAATTCGTCGGCGAGCTTGCGTAACGCCGCATTGGTGGCGGCGGCCCCGGCCTTCTGAGCGTCGGCCATGTTCGTGACTCCGTTTAATCTCAACTGAGAATCCACGCTGGCGGCCATGTCGGCCATGTTGTCGAGCATGGTGCGGAACATCGCGAGGGGGTCGGCGGGTGCTGCGAGCGGGAGAATCCGGAAGGGTAGCGTGCCGAAAGTACGCCCGTCGTCCCAGACCACGGAGGCCGTCACGTCGCCCTGGAGATAACGGGCGGCGCTGTCGAGCCAGATGTAGGGGACTACTGCGTAGAGACGGCCCTCGGAATCGACTCCTTCAATCTCCGCCTCGCCAGACTGACCGTTGGGCCCCTGAAACCGAATCGAGGCGACGCGCTCCGTTTCGGCGATGCTGGTTGCCGAAAAGCGCACCAACTGCCCCGGACTGCCGGCGCCGGCGTCAGTCTGGGCCAAGGCCTGAGCCTGCGTGAGGGAGGGTGGCCCTACCGCGAAAAGCAACTCGCGAGTAGCATTGCTACAGGCGTTGGAAGCGGTGAGAGTGACGGTTGTGGTTTCGGCAAGATCGAGAGTAGCGCTACCGGAGGGATCGCGGGGCTGGCCGTCCAGGGAGAGGGTGACGGTATCGGCCTGCTGGGTCCGCCAATTGAGTGTGGCGGGGCCGGCAGCGTCCAGGGTCCTGCTGTCGGCTTCAAAGGCCTGAATCACCGGCCCCACGCACGCGTTTTCGGCCACAGTGCGCAACGGAGTGGCATGAGCCACATCGCCGGAGCCGCGGAGGACCGCGAGGATGGCCGGATCGACGAAACCGGCCTGGGCGATTACGGAGATGGCGGCGTTGGCGGGCAGAGCCGGCAGGGCCATCAGTGGCAGCAGATCGACGAGCTTCTGGGCCTCAGTGGTGGCAAACGTGAGCGGCTCCGTCGTCGCGGCGACCTCGGCGCCGGTCTGATCGGCGACGGACACCTTCATTACTGTACCGGCGGCGCCGCGGCGCAAGCTGAGGAAAAGCGCATCGGCCTGGGCGGGCATACCGGCCAGCAGCCACGGCTCCAGCGCGCCGCCGACCTCGGTGGTCAACTGAGGCGCCAGGAACTCGCCTGGGCCGGCCGATCCATCCTCATTGAGCCGGACCAGGCGGGCGAGGGCTACCACCTTGTAGGATGCGGTGATGCGAAGCAACCCCTGCTGATCGCCCTCCAGCTTGAGGGCCTGGGCCACGTCATCGACCTGAAGGGTGCCGCCGGCCGGCACCGGGAAGCTGAAGGCCTTGCCGTTCCAGATGACGCCGATGGTGAGGTCCCGCTTGAGCGGATTGTAGAGACGCAGATCAGTGCGGTAAGCAGCGCTGCGCATGGCCGGGTGCACGGAGAGATCGTTCTGGAGATGCTCCACGACAACGGCATCGGCGCCCATCCGGTCACCGGTGGGCAGGTGAGCGATTTCGCTCGTGGCCGCGCCGCTGCCAGTAAGGAAGCGCACCTGGGCGCGAACGACGGGCTGATCCGCGATGCCAAGCTCGCTCAGGGCCAGCCAGCGGCTGCGGGCCGCGCCCTCGACAGTGGTCCTGGCGAGCTCCCTATTGGCGGCATCAAAGAACACCACTTCCGCGCGCGCACCGTCCGTACCGGAGACGATCCACAGACCGGAGTCGTAATCCGCAGTCTGCGCCAGCCAGATCAGGTCGCCG
>CAYVDY010000179.1:0-11392 GCA_964450255.1 uncultured Candidatus Solibacter sp.
GAGGACGAGCGTGGGCGAGGCCGGGTCGGCGAATTTGAAGTGGGCGGTCTCGCCAGTGATCTGGTGTTTGGGTCGAGGTACCGCATGCCGCTACTTCTCGCTTACGCTCGTGGACGCTGTAGACGGACGGGCACCGAGATCGCGGACTACCATTCCAGCTAGTCCAAGTCCACCGCGCGCAGCGATGGCACGGGCGAAACTCTCATTGGCCATTTCGAGCATCGAAGCCGACGCTGCGTCCTGGTCACCCAGTCCGCCTGTGCCGGCCGATGCAGCAACATCCTTCAGAATCTGACCAATCAGAAGTGCCTCGAACTGCTGCGCAGCATCACGTATCTTCGCTGGATCGTCCGGCTTCCTGGCCCCCGCCTCGGGAGCTAGCGCAGCGGCGTTTGTCATGTTTACCTGCATGTCAGATCACCTCGATTTCCGCATCCAGCGCTCCGGCTGTCCGCAGATTCTGCAGGATGGCGATGATGTCTCGAGCGGTGGCGCCAATAGTGCTCAGCGACTGAACCAGTTCCTCCACCGTCGCACCGTTCTTCAGAACAATGTTCCGCGCCTTTTCCTCGTTCACGCCAACACCAATCCGGGGCACCACAGTCGTACTGCCACTTGAGAATGGGGCGGGTTGACTCACGTCGAAACTTGTTTCTACCTGGACCGAAAGATTGCCATGCATGATTGCCACAGGGGTGACTTTCACCTGCTTGCCCATCACGATGGTGCCGCTGCGCTCGTTGATCACAATTCTCGCCACCGCATCGGTATCCACCTGGATTGACTCCAACTGGGCGATGAAGCGCACCGGGTTCGCGATGAACTCCTGTGGAATTCGAACACGGACCAACGCAGCGTTCTCGGAGATCGCCGGGGCGGATTCGGCTCCGGTAAATTTCTTATTGATGGCCTCCACAAGCCGGTCTGCGCTGGTGTAGTCCGCACGGTGCAACTGCAGCCTTACTTCGGTCTTTGGAGTGACCGAGGGAGGGATGCGCTCCACAGTGGCGCCCGTCGGAACCCTGCCTACCGTCGGGTGGTTTGTCGTCTGACGGTTTCCACCTGAGCCGGCAACGAAGCCGCCAGTAACCACGGCGCCCTGCGCAAGGGCATACGGATTACCATCGGCCGCGCGCAGGTTTGTCAGCAAGAGCATTCCGCCCTGAAGGTTGGATGCATCACCAATAGCCGAGACAGTTACGTCCAGTCGAGTGCCGGGCTGGGCAAAGGGAGGAAGAGTGGCTGTCACCATCACGGCTGCCGTATTGTTCACCCGCAGTAAGGCGGGTGAAACCTGCACCCCCATCTTCTGCAGAAGATTGGTGAGAGTTTGCGCCGAAAAGACCGTTTGACGCCTGTCCCCTGTCTGGTTCAACCCTACCACCACGCCGTAGCCAATCAGTTGGTTGTCCCGCACTCCCTCGATGGAGGCGATGTCCTTCACGCGCGAGGCGGCAAAGGCGCTGCATGTTACTGCAATCAGCAGAACTATGGCCGTAAGCGGTGCTGACCTCTGCATTCGTCCTCCTGCGCGTATCAATTCGCGGAGTACTCTCCTATGGACCGGAAGTACTCCTTGGGTAACATTAGTACCATCGGTGCCCCAGGAAAGCGCTGTAGTGCCCTCTCGGCGTTTTTTGAGCTTTTCTTTCATTAAATCTCAATAATGCACTTTTCTATACAGATTCTGAGCAGGGATTCTGGCTCTATGACCATGCGCCTTTAGTCTTGTCCCTGGTCTTTCCACCTCGCCCATTCAGTTCAGGCGGCTTCCATGTCGCCCGCGCACTAATGCGATGGTGCAGATCTTCTGGAAGGCAGTCCCTTCGGTGCGTCGAGGGGCTCAATCTCCCTGCCCTCCGGCAAACACTCATCTCATAAGCAGGTCCGGCGCGTGAGAGAGCGACAGGTATTCGATGCTACTTCCCAGATCCGTGCCCCGGATTCCTGGGCCCACTTCAACCAAACAGGAACCACGCCTCCGCTTCGCGGTAACGCGCTTGGAGAAGTACCGTACTCAGGGCAATGCCGCCGGGGCGGAGTCGCAGTGATAGGGCTGGTGAAAAGTACCCCGCCGACTCATACGGATTAGTCCAGTTAAGAACGTGAGTGGGACTCAGTCAGTAGGCAAACGCAGTTAAGAACGGAGTGGGCATCGCATCGGGACCGTCCGGAGCCAACGGCGCAAGGTGTACCTAGAATGGGATTAGCCCCAACAGCAGCCGATAGATGAAATTCGGTCGTTTCACCGCGTCATCAACGACTCCCTTACCATTGACCTTAATCTCCATCAAAGCGACTCGGTCCGAGTGGACCACATTGCCGGTAGAGATGTCGAATGGCCTGACCACGCCTCGAATGGACACCACCTGAGTCTCGGAGTTCACCGCCGTGACTTTGGATCCCTCAATCAGTAGAAAGCCGTTCGGCAGAACCTGACTGACTCGAGCTGTTAGCGACGTCCGCAGGGAATTCTCACGGCTGGTTTCTCCGTCGCTGGTCAACGATCTGTCTCCGCTGGCGGTGACGAGCCCTGCCAAGGCCGGAGGACTCATACCGCCAACCGAAGCTATAGAGGCCTTTGCGGCCGAATTGCGTTTCGTGTTGGTGGTGCCTTTCGCCACTGCGCTCGAGTTCTCTTCGACCAGGATGGTGACGATGTCGCCCGCCCGGGAGGCACGCAGATCGGAACCGACGTCGAGCAGACGGGCGGTAGGAGTCCACAGTGAACCTGCCGACGGACTGGAAGCCTGCTCGGACTGCTTGAGTTCCTCCAGGTACTGCTCGATCCCTGACTGGGCCTGCGCTGCCCCCTTCTTTTTCTGCTTGTCGGCCGCTGAGACGGCACATGTGGAAAGAACAAGTAGAGTGAAGACAATAGCTCGGTTCATCGCCGGCCTCCTCTATTTGAAGGTGGTTGATTCGCGGATACCACCTCCGCCCTGGCATTTGTGACCAGTCGGCCGTAGATCAGTTTTCCACTGGAACTGTTGCGGAATCGGAGCTTGTCTCCGATCCTTCCGCTCGATTGTGCTTCGCCCTGGGCACGGACCAGGGTCCTGGCCGACCGCAATTCCAGTTCGATGATGTCGCCCTTCTTCACGTCCAGTGGTGAGTTCAAGAGGACTTGGTGAACGGAGCCTCCCGTCCTGATGGGAGCGCGGGCCACGCGGCCGATGATCGCGCTGGCGTCCTGGCTCTGCAATTCGCGCGAGGGGAACAGACTCACGGTTTCTTCCCGAATCTGATCGCGACGGATGACCTCGCCTGCCCGGATCGCGGCGGCGGCGCTGACGCGTTGAGACTGAATCTGCAGATTGACTCGTGCCCACGTAGCGTAGCGCTTGTTGTGTCCATACTCTACAAACCCGTGCCATAGGACCGGAACAGCGGTATTCGCGGAATCCGCCGGCTCCCTCAGCCCGCTACGGAGAAAGACCACCTTTCCAACCGGAACCCCTTGCCTGCTCAACTCGACGATCCTGATTGCGGTTCCCGGCGGAAGCACGGCGCGCATTGCAAGGGTCGCCTCCTCGGGGCCGAGTATGCGTAGCGGCCACTCGAAGCATGCGTCGACCGCCGAGATGTCCGACACGCCATTGCGTTTGGCCCAACGAACGATTTCCGTCGCGGAAACCGTTCGCGTGACCCCTGGCAGCGGAGCTGAGGAGAAGACTGCATCCGCTGGCAGGCTCGCGCCGCCCTTGACCGCAGCACTCAGATGACGCCCGAGGATAATGTCATTCTCGAGCGGCAGGCATTCTGCGGCGCTGGCTAAGGTGGCAACAACGAGACTGAGAAATACTAAGGTCATCGTGAGAGATTGTTTACTTGCTGGTACATTTCGTCCGCAGCCTTGACGACCTTTGAATTGGCTTCGTAGGCACGCTGGCTTACGATGAGATTGATGAATTCTTCCACAACGCTGACGTTGGACTGCTCTGTATAGCCCTGAAGTAGGCTCCCAATGCCTTCCTGCCCACCGGGTGTACCGATTTGTGGATCACCAGACGAGTCAGTCGGACGGTACAGGTTCTTCCCAACGCTATCCAGACCGGCAGGATTGGCGAACATCGCCAGTTGGATCTGGCCGGCTACCTGCGCAGAAGTCTGGCCCGGCTGCTTGAAGCTCACCGTTCCGTCCGGCGCGATTGTAACGGTCTGCGCGTCGGGAGGCAGGGTAATCTGGGGCTCAATCGGGTCACCATCCGAGGTGACTAGGTTGCTGTCGCGGTCGAGATGGAACGAGCCGGCCCGTGTGTACGACAGTTCACCGTTAGGCTGCCTCACCTGGAAGAACCCCCGTCCCTGGATGACCAAGTCCAGGGGATTCTCAGTCGCCGAGAAACTGCCCTGCGTGAAGATAATCTCATTGGAGGAAGCGCGCGTACCAAGCCCCAACTGGAGGCCGGTAGGCACAAACGTCTGTTGACCCGCCGATGCGCCCGGTTGGATCATGTTCTGGTAAAGCAAGTCCTGAAACTGCGCCCGACGGGTTTTGTAGCCCGCCGTGTTGGCATTGGCTAGATTGTGAGCGATATTGTCGACATTCAGCTGCTGGGCATTCATGCCGCTGGCAGCGCTGAAAAGTGCTCTTATCATTAGGATTGTCTCCTTCGTGGTCCCGGTCAGTTGCCAACCTTGCCGACTTCGTCAACGGCCTTTCGGCCCATATCTCCGGAGAGAGTGATTGCTCGCTGCAGGAATTCCGCCTGCCGCATCAGGCTGACAAGGCGGACAGCCGACTCAGCTGGCGCCGAGTTCGACGACTCAACCTTCCCCTGATGCACTTCAGACTCCTTCGCCACAGCCGCAGCACCGCTGGCACCGGTCGCCTTGAAGTACGAGTTACCCTGTTTTTCCAATGCCGCGGGAGTTGGAAAATCAAAGACGCCGATCTGACCAACAACCTGCCTGTCCTGCCGCACCGTGCCGGAGAGGTCCACAGCAAACGGGCTGCTCGATGCAAGGCGGATGGGCTTGCCCGCGCGGTCAAGAACGGCAAAACCATCTGCATTGGTGAGGGTATTGTCCTTGCCGATTCTGAGTTGGCCGTCACGGGTGAATACTTGCCCTGTGGGGGAATTCATAGAAAAGAATCCCTTGCCGTTGATCGCGAGATCGGTTTGATTTGCCGTGAGGTTCAACACGCCCTGAGAAAAGTTGGTCCACCTTCCCTTTAGATCCGGGAGTGCGGAACCAGCGCCGTCGACCACCTTCTGCGCGTCACCGAAGTAAACGCCGTAAAGCTCCTGATCGGCCTTAAAACCACTCGTCGAGGCGTTGGCCAGGTTGTTGGCGAGTAAGTCCAAGGCCTCCATTCGAGTCCTCAGACCACTTGCCGCGAGGAGAGACATCTTGTCCATACCCGCTCAGCACATGCACGATGGGTTCCAATTCAGTGTGGACCGGAAGAAAGGCTAAAACCGCCGCCTATATCAGCGATGATTCGACAACTGCCTGCCTCGCGCCGTCGAATCACCGACGGTTGTGTCAGTTCTTTGACGCATTCCTGGTCGAAAACCCAGTTCTGTGCGGGTTTTTGATTTGGCGACAAACTTGCTCATCTTCGGCGTGGATGACCTGCGCACTGCCAACCGTACTTGATCTTGGCCGCTCGGCACCGCTCCAGGCCGGCGCTCCGCCGCGTGCAGCACACCTGTCTGGGGCGCGGGACGCAGGCGAGTCCTTCGGCAAGATCCTCGACGACAAGCGCGGGTTGGAGACGGACAACGCACCCCGGCTGCCGGAGAAGTCCCCAGTTCGGCAATCAAAGGCCGAGTCCCGACGGGCAACCGGCGAGAGAGACGAACGGCAATGGGCGCCAAGCACCGGCACCCCCGCACAAACTGCCGATCCGGTGGCAGAGCCGCGTACATCCACATCCGAATATTCGGAGGACAGCGGCGAGATGCACGGCACCGGCGACGCTGCCCCCACGCTCACTGCAACAGCCAACGATATCCCGAACGCGTTGCCAGAGCCGGTATGCTCCGAGGAGACCATGCAGCCGGAGCCAGCCGGCCGTTTCGACTCCACTCCTCAGATGGCCGAGGGCACCGTGACCCCGCCTTCAGCGCCAGGACCGACGGCGCCCGCGCCGCCGGTTCTCGCCACACCGAACGCCGAGCCGCTCAGAACGGCCGCAGCGGCGGAACTGGTGAACCAGTTCACGCGGCGCACAGGTGTGCGGGCATCGGATTCGCGCGAGGCCGCTTCGCCCCGGCAACCTGTGATGAGCACCCCAGAGTGCGGCGATCGGAACCAGGCGCCCGCGGCGTTTGAAGGCATTCTCAAGCCGGCTCGAGTGGAACTTCAATCGCAGGAATCGGCCCAAACAGCGCCTGACACCACTACAAAGCCCGATGAGAAGGCCCAGCCTCAGACTGTCCGTCGCATGGTGGGAGAGATCCATGCAATGGTCGGACCGGAGTCGGAAAACTCAGCGCCGGTCCGATTCTCAGAGTTGCCAACCGCCATCAACGACGTCTCCGGCGCCAGGCCCGGGACGCATTCGCCCGACCTCACACCCACCCCTCGCCTCGTCGCGCCAGCTGATACGGCAGGTTTACGTTCGGTGACGCGGATCGAAGATCTTCTTCAGCCGGCTGCCGCCAGTCCGGCCCCGCTGAGGTCGCTCAATATACAGATCGAAAACGGCGGACGCCCTGTGGCCGTGATCCACCTGGAACAGCAGGTGGCGGGAATGCACGTGGCGGTACGTGGCCAAACACCGGCGATGAGCGATTCGCTACGCGCTGAATTGCCGCAACTGGTCCGCAGCCTGCAGGATGGCGGCATTCAGGCCGATTTCCAGACCCGCGCGGTGGCACCAGGCGAATCCGCGTCCAGTGCCGCCTCCTCCATGCGCTCCGGAATGAACGACCGGGGCGGCGAGCATTCTGAAGGGCATAGGGCAGGCACTTACAGTTGGCAGGATCGCGAACGACAACAGGGACGCAATCACCGCCGGGAAACCGCACAAGAAGAAGACGAATGAAGCTCAAGGAAGGAAACTGATCCATGCAGGTAAGTCAAACTCAGGCCTATTCGGCCGCCGCTGATACTACAACCACGCGGTCGGCCAAATCAACGACTTCGGATATGGCGAACAAGGACGTGTTTCTGCAGCTGATGGTGGCCCAGCTCAAGAACCAGGATCCGCTTTCGCCAGCCGACAGCGCGCAGTTTATGGGACAGCTGGCTCAGTTCAGCCAGCTGGAGCAGTTGGTCGGGATCCGCCAGGAACTCACCAGCCTGAACCAGATGGCTGCGTCAGCCGCAGACACCACGATTGAGGGGAATTGAGGACCTGAATGTCAACCGTTTTTTCCACCGCACTGACAGCTCTCCGCGCGAGCGGCACGGCAATAGACGTCACAGGCCATAACCTGGCTAACCTTAACACCAGTGGCTTTAAGACCGGCACCGTGTCGTTCGAGGAGATGGTCTCCCAGACAATCGGCTCATCGACCGAGGCGGCACCGAATGGCGCGGGCGTCGGCCCGGTTATGACTTCCAAACAGATGAATCAGGGAGCCATTCAAGTAACCGGCGGAGCGATGGACGCGGCCATCTCCGGAGACGGATTCTTCGTCATAAAGGACGCGTCAGGTTCGAATCTGCTGACTCGGTCAGGCAACTTCAGACTGGACTCGCAGGGATTCCTGACAACGATGACGGGTCAGCGAGTTCAAGGTTGGACGGCGGTGAACGGCTCAATTCCAGTTGGCGGAACTCCGAATGACATCATGGTCCCTGCACTGAGCACCAAGCCGCCCGTGCCAACGAGCTACTTTGGCCTGAGCCTCAATCTGAACGCATTGGGCGCTACGGGCGACACCTTCTCCGCTCCGGTACAGGTGGTAGACTCGCTCGGCGGCAAACACACGCTCACGACGACGTTCACCAAAACAGCAACGAGTACATGGAGCTATGAGGTGTTCATCCCGGGCGCCGACGTCGCCGGCGGCACGGCTGGCACACCAAGTTCGCTCCTGAAGGGTCAAGCCGTCTTCGACTCCCTGGGCAATCTGACCGCGCCCGCTCCGAACGCGAGCCCGGTCGCGATCAGCGTTCCCGCACTGGCGAACGGCGCCGCCGCAATGAACGTCAATTGGAACCTCTACGACCCCACTGGCAAGGGCATGATGACCCAGATTAGCGATGCCAGCGCGCTTTCGAGCATCTCCACTGACGGGGCTTCTCCCTCCCAGTTGGTGCGGATCGAGATGGCTGAGGGCGGCAAAGTCACCGCGCTCTTCTCCAACGGGTCCAAGCAGGTCCTGGCGGCGCTCGCCCTGGCCACTGTTGGCAATCCGGAGGCACTTTCTTCCGTAGGAGACAACAACTACGCAGCCAACTCGGTCACTGGCGGAATGACATTTGGCCAGGCCGGTACGGGAAAACGCGGCACAGTCGCGGCACAGGCCCTGGAAGGCTCCAACGTGGACATGGCCAGGGAATTGACGAACATCATCATCTACCAGCGCTCCTATCAGGCCAACGCGAAGGTGGTCACCGCCAGCGACGAGCTCAGCCAGAACGTTCTGGCAATGATACGGTAACCCATGCCAGATACTCCTGTTGAGAAGTCGAAGAGATGTCCCGCTGCGTTCGGGAAGTTGCGGCTCGAAATCGAGGCAACCCTTTACCATCGCCAGATGACGATCCGGGAGATCCTCTCGTTCAAAGCTGGAGACGTGCTGCGTCTGCAATCGGCGCCTGGAGCTCCCGTCGAGCTTCGAATGGGCAACCGCCGCCTGGCTGCTGCCGAGCTGATGCAAATCCGCGGTAACTGCGCGATCCGTATCGCCCCCGATAGCGGATCGCAAAGGACGTAACGAATGGAACTGTTGATCCGGCTCCTGGTCGCCCTGCTCGTCATCGCCTCGCTATGGGTGACGTTGCGCCTGCTAAGGAGCCGCGGAGTCCTGAACCTGCCCGGCGTCTCACTGGGCTCGAGCAAGGCCAGACGCATCGAACTCGAGGAAAGGCTCATGGTCTCGTCACAGCATGGTGTGTGCCTGTTGAGAATCGACGGACGCCCCTACATCCTGTCGATCGGCCCCGGTGCAACCTCGCTGCTGCCCGGCGCAGAGCGGCTCGGGAGAGAACACCTGTGAACACCACCCTCGCGCGGCTCAGTGGCGTGGCCTTGATCGCCATTCCGACCCTGGCGGCACCAACCAGCCAGCTCGCCCCATTCACTCTCAACGGGCCGGGCGGTGGTGGCACTCTCAGCGCCCCCATGCAGATCGTCATCATGCTGACATTGATGACGCTGCTGCCCGCGTTGTTGATGTCGGTGACGCCCTTCCTGCGTGTTGTCATTGTGCTTCACTTCCTACGGCAAGCCCTGGGCACTCAATCCACACCGTCCAACCAGATACTCATCGGGCTATCGTTATTTCTGGCCATCCTGATCATGCAGCCCGTTGCGATTCAGATGTACCAGGATGGCTGGCAACCCATGGAGCAGGGGAAACTCAGCGCGGCTCAGGCGGCAGAGGCCGGCGCACGCCCCCTGAAACAGTTTCTGGTGAAATACGTGAGGGAGCAGGACGTTCGGCTGTTTCTTGAGGCGACCAGGTCGCCGGTGCCGAACAACCCCCAGGAACTTGAGTTGCGTATCCTGATCCCGGCCTACATTCTGTCCGAACTCAAGGCCGCCTTTCAGATCGGCGCAGTTCTCTTCCTGCCATTCATGGTGATTGACCTACTGGTCTCATCGGTCACACTCTCTCTTGGAATGGTGCAACTGCCCCCGGTGATGATCTCAGCCCCCTTCAAGTTACTTCTGTTTGTGCTGGTGGACGGGTGGAACCTCGTCATCGGCTCGCTGCTAAAGAGTTTTCAGGTCCAGTAAGGCGAAACATGAATCCCGAATTTGCTGTCAGCTTGATCCGACAATCGCTCCTGTTGGCGCTTTGGCTGGGTGCGCCACTGTTACTGGTCGGGTTCATCGTCGGCGCACTGGTGAGCCTCTTTCAGGTCGCCACGTCCATCCAGGACAGTTCAGTCGGAACCGTGCCTCGCCTTGCGGCGCTGCTCGGGGCGTTCCTGCTGTTGTTGCCATGGATGCTGAGCCGGTTGATGACCTATTGCATCGGGATTCTTGGGGATCTCGGCCGCTATGCCCGTTGAAGCATCCATCAACACCGGGACGTTGCTCAGCTTTCTGGCCGTCTTGGCCCGGGTGTCGGGGATCTTCGCCTTTATGTCGTTTCCGGGAATGCGGCAGGGCCCTGAGCCGATTCGCGCGTTCTTTGCGCTGAGCTTCACCATCGCCCTGATGCCTCTCTGGCCCAAACTGCCGGCAGCGGCGCCCTCACTGGGCCAGTTCACGGGATGGATGCTCTCGGAGGCTGCCTTCGGTATCGCCATTGGCCTCGCACTCGCCGTGGTCACTGAAGTATTCCTTCTCACCGCTCAGCTACTGAGCCTGCAGTCCGGATTGAGCTACGCATCCGCGGTTGACCCGACCTCAACGGCCGATTCCGGTGCATTGACACTGGTCGCCAACCTCGCGGCAGGCCTGCTGGTTTTCTCAACCGGGTTGCACCGGCAGATCATCCTGGCCATCGCCCACAGCCTCGAAGTGCTTCCCCCTGGCGGCTACCTTATTCAGTCGCAGACTGCCGTCCAGCTTTTCCATTTCGCCGGGACTATTTTCAGCACCGGACTGCGCCTGGCCCTGCCGGTAATGGTCTTTCTATTGATGCTGGATCTGGGCTTGGCTCTCATGGGACGCCTGAGCCCGGGCCTCGGCCTCTTCACGCTTGCCTTCCCCTTGAAGATCTTGTTGACCCTGTTCATCTGTGCCGAGTTGCTGACGTTGTTCCCCCGCGTTTTTGAACGGCTGGCACGGCTCTGCATGTCGCTGGTGAACGCACAGTTGCCGGCCCCCTTCTGAAACAGAGGAACTGATGAGCGCAAGCGCTGACAAAACAGAGCAACCTACTCAACGACGCACCGTAAAGGCGCGGGAGAAGGGCCAGTTCGTCACTTCCCGTGAGCTGATTGCGAGCGCCCAGTTCATCTCCTTCCTGTGGGTTGTCTCGGCTTGGGGTGGGACATGGTTGAGCGGAGTGATGGAGGCGATGGCGCTTCAATTGTCGGAGGCTGCCGAAAAGACCGTTACCGTCTCCAGCGTCCACAACATCTTCATGACGATGTCGGCCCGCTACCTGGTCCCGCTGCTCATTGCGGGGGCTCTCCTGGTGCTCGGCACGGTCGCGGCGCAGTTGGTCTCTACCGGCATGGGATTCAGCCTGAACCTGCTGGCGCCGAATATCGCCAAGTTCAACCCAGCCACCCGCATTAAGGATGTGGCGAAACAGGGTGTCCCGGCAACACTGAGCGCACTCGTGCTGCTGGTGATCTTCAGTGG
>CAYVDY010000180.1:0-11328 GCA_964450255.1 uncultured Candidatus Solibacter sp.
ATCGGCCTGGGCTTCGACGATATCGACGACGCGGCGGCAGATGGCCATGCGCGTTTCCAGTGGAGTGGAGCGCCAGTGGCGCTGGGCGGCGACGGCGGCGGCGAGCGCGGTTTCGATCTGCGGGCCGGTGGCGAGTTCGCGCTCGACGTAGACGCTGCCGTCTACCGGGGAGATGGTCTTCTGGATGCTCATAGGGGCGTGGTGTAGGCGGCGGTTATGCCGCCATCGACCATGAACTCGGCGCCGGTGACGAAGGACGAATCGTCGCAGGCGAGGTAGAGGGCGGCCTTGGCGATCTCCTTGGCTTCGCCGAAGCGGCCCATGGGGACGTGGACCAGGCGGCGCTGCTTTTTCTCCTCGGTGTTGAGGTACTTCATGAGCAGCTCGGTGCGGAGGGGGCCGGGGCAGAGCGCGTTGACGCGGATGTTTTCGCGAGCGTGGATGCAGGCGAGCTCCTTGCTCATGGAGAGGACGGCGCCCTTGCTGGAGGTGTAGGCGAGCTGGGGCGTGGCGGCGCCGACGATGGCGACGAAGGACGCAGTGTTGATGATGGAACCGCCGCCGGCGCGGCGCAGGGCGGGGACGCCGTACTTGCAGCCGAGGAAGACGCCCTTCACGTTGATGGCGAAGGTGAGGTCCCAGACGTCTTCGGTGGTGGTGACGGAATCGTCGTCATCGGCGTGGGAGATGCCGGCGTTGTTGAAGAGGACGGTGAGTTTGCCGTAGGTGGTCTCGGCGGCGCCGACCATGGCTTCGCAGTCGGCTGCTTTCGAGACATCAGCCTTGACGGCGATGGCGCGGCCTCCGGCGGAGGTGATTTCCGCGGCGACGGCTTCGGCGGCAGTGAGGTTGATGTCGGCGGCGACGACGGCTGCGCCTTCGGCGGCGAAGAGGAGGGCGGTTTCCTTGCCGATGCCGCTGGCGGCTCCGGTGATGAGGGCTACTTGGTTTTCTAGTCGCATGGTGGTTGGTAGAACGCGGATGAACACGGATATACGGGGATTCGAACGTAATTAGATCTTCTCAAAATAGCGGCGGCGGTCCCAATCGGTGACGGCGCGGTCGTAGGCGCGCTGCTCGTTGCGGTAGAAGTGGGCGTAGTGTTCAGCCACGTCCGGGCCGAGGGACTCTTTGACGAACGTGCTGGATTCGAAGTGCTGCACGGCTTCCTGCAGTGTGTAGGGTACTCGGGGGAGGGTGCGGGCGGCGTAGACGTCGCCCTCGAAAACGGGAGGCGGCTCGATCTGGTTGGCGATGCCGTCGAGGCCGGAGGCGAGGGAGGCGGCGAAGGCGAGGTAGGGATTGACGTCGGCGCCGGGGATGCGGCATTCGATGCGCAGGCTTTCGCCGTGGCCGACGACGCGGAAGCCGGCGGTGCGGTTGTCGTGGCTCCAGGCGAGGCGGGTGGGGGCCCAGGAGAGATCTTCGTAGCGCTTGTAGGAGTTGACGGTGGGCGCGTAGAAGACCATGAATTCGGGGGCGTGGGCGATCCAGCCGCCGAGGAACCAGCGGAACTCGTCGGAGCCTTTTACTGGGCCGAGGGGCTTGCTGCCGGCGAAGGCGTTTTTGCCCTTGCGGCGGAGGCTGAGGTGGATGTGGCAGCCGGAGCCGGCCTGGCCGTTGGCGAACTTCGCCATGAAGGTGATGCTGATGCCGGACTGTTCGGCGATCTCTTTGAGGCACTGCTTGAAGAGGACGTGATCGTCGGCCATCTGGAGGATCCCGTTGTAGCGCACGTTGATCTCGTGCTGGCCTAGGCCCCATTCGCCCTTGGAGTTTTCGACGACGATGCCGGTGGCCTTGAGGTGGCGGCGGACGGCGGCGGTGTAGAACTCTTCGCGGGTGCCCTGGAGGATGTTGTAGTCCTCCAGATACCAACTGAGGGGTTCCAGATCGCGGTAGCCCTGTTTGGCGGCGTCGCGGAACGGCTCGCGGAAGGCGTAGTATTCGAGCTCGGAGGCGGCCATGGCGTCGAAGCCGAGGGCGGCGGAGCGGGCGGCCTGGCGTTGGAGGATGGTGCGCGGGGCGACGGGCACGTCCTTGAGATTGCAGTGGACGAGGGCGGTTTTGTCCTGCCAGCTCAGGCGGCGGGCGGTGCGCATTTCGGGGACGAGCAGGAAGTCTCCGTAGCCGAGCTCCCAATTGGCGAACTGGTAGCCGGGGACGGGCTCCATTTCGGCGTCCGTGGTGAGGAGGTAGTTGCAGGCGTGGGTGCCGTGGGAGGCGACTTCGTTGAGGAAGTATTCGGCGTCGAAGCGCTTGCCCATCAGGCGGCCATAGTGATCGGTGAAGGCGGCGATGACGGTATCGACGGCGCCTTCGCGAACGAGTTTCTTGAGGTCAGGCGAGTTCGGTGGCGGCTGCCGCATCGGGTGTCTCCTCCACACGTTGCTCCACATGCTGGCGGCGTTGGAGCCAATAGTAAGCCAGCATGACAACGATAAATACTGCCGTCCCAATCACGCCGGGCCGGAAGGCGGGTACAGCGAACGTGGCAGCCAGGCAGGCCAGCGCCAGAGTGATGCCAATCACTGCTCCGGCCGGGCCCAGGGGGCTGAGGTAGGGCCGCCGCATATTCGGGCGGCTGGTGCGGAGGCGCAGGTACGAGAGCAGGACGAGGATGTAGGAGAGCAAGGCGCCGAAGACGGCCATGTTGAGCAGGGCGGGGCCGACGCTGGTGGAGTAGCGCTGCGCGAGGAAGCAGAGCAGCAGGCCTCCGGCTCCGCCCGCGATGAGGGCCACGTGAGGCGTGCGCCAGCGGCCGAGGCGGGCGAGCTGGGCGGGTAGGTAGCCGGCGCGGCTCAAGGCGAAGAGCAGGCGTCCGTAGGCGTAGATGATGGAATGGAAACTCGCGATCAGGCCGGTGAGGGAGACGGCGGAGAGGATCCAGGCGGCGATGTTGGTGGAGAAGACGGCGCGGAAGCCGAGTTCGAGCGGGGCGGCCGACTCGCCGACGCCGCGAGCGCCCGGACCCACTCCGGAATTCAGAACCAGCGTGCCTAGCGAGAGGGCGAGTAGCGTGGCCATGCCGTACTTGAGCGCGCGGGGCATGTCGCGTTCCACGTCGTAGCTTTCCTCGGCGGAGAGGGGGAGCTGCTCGATGGCGAGATAGAACCAGACTGCGTAGGGCAGGGCGGCGAAGATGCCGTACCAGCCCTTGGGCAGGAAGGCCGTGGCTCCGGGATCCGGCGTGATGTTCAGGACGTGGTTCCATTGAAAGGCGCCGGTCCAGATGGCGCCGGAATAGAAGACAAAGAGCACGGCGGCGGCGAGCGCGGTAATCGCCATGGAGACTCGGAACGTGAGGGCGGCGCCTTTCACATTGATGCCGACGAAGACGAGATAGAAGGCCACCCACCAGAACCAATCGGGTGTGCCGGGCACGAGCGCCTTCATGTAGCCGGCGATTCCGGCGACGATGACGGCGGGGGTGGTGACGTATTCGATGGCGTCGGTGAGGCCGTTGAGGAAGGCGCGGTCCTTTCCAAAGGCGGCGCGGGTGAAGTTATAGAAGCCGCCGGCGTCGGGTAGGGCGGCGGAGAGTTCCGCGATGGAGAAGACCAGGCAGACGTACATCACCGCGATCAGGACAGTGGCCAGCAATAGGCCGCCGAAGCCCCCGGCGAGCAGGCCGGTCTGCCAGCCGAAGAAGTTGCCGGAGATGACGCCGCCGACTCCGAGAGCCCACAGGTGCACCCATCCCGCCGTTTTTTGCAGACCTTTCGCGTCCGTTGTCATTTTGTTGGTCCCAGCGATGACGAGGCTGTGTGGGACATCTTAGCACGGGGCGGTCGCCCAGGCTGCTTGTGGAGATTGAAACCAAAAGTTTACACAACTGTAAAGATCTCGGGTTATACTCGTCAGGATCGCCGGGCATGGGGTTCCGGCGGAAAGATACAGGGAGAGGGAGATTGCCAGAATTGCGACTTCGATATCTGATTTGCCTACTGGGTGCTCTAGCTGTATGTGTTCCAGGCTATGGCCAATCCACATATGGTTCGATTCTCGGAAACGTGAAGGACCAGACCGGCGGCGCGGTGCGCGGGGCGGTGGTGAGAATCACGCAAACCGCTGAAAACGCCAAGCGCGAGGTTGTCACCGACGCGGATGGCGGTTTCGAGTTTCAGAACATAGAGCCGGGTCCGTATACGGTTCTGGTGACGGCCAAGGGTTTCAAGAGCTATTCAGCGCCGGGTTTGAACCTGATCTCGCGCAGCAGGTTGCGTGTTGACGCCACTCTCCAGGTGGGCGAGGTGACACAGCAGATTGAAGTGAGTTCGTCGGCGGGCGTGATTGCGACGGACGCGCCGGCGATCAGTTCGACGCTGACCGCGGAGAAGGTGCTGAACCTTCCTTCGAACGTGCGCGGCGCGGGCAGCACGAGTCCTTACGCGCTGCTACAGTCGCTGCCGGGCGTGCAGGCCGACAATGGCCTGGGCCTCTCGATCCAGGGCGGGCTGCCGGCGCAAACGGAATCCACTGTGGACGGAATTTCGATCACGGCGTTGACGGGTAACAGCGTCAATCGGAACCAGTTCCTTTCGGTGGAGTCGATCTCGGAAATCAAAGTGCAGGGCGTTGGCAACACGGCCGAGTTTGGCCAGCCCGGCGACATCACGGTGATTTCGAAGAGTGGGACGAACGCCTATCACGGAGCTCTGTTCTGGTATCACCAGAATGCCGCGTTCGATGCCCGCAGCTTTGGGCAGAACACGGTGCCGGCCAAGATCGGCAATACATTTGGCGGCACGGTGGGCGGTCCGCTCTCCATCCCGAAGCTCTATGACGGCAAGAACAAGACGTTCATGTACTTCACCTGGGAAGCGCTGCGCTATCCGCGGCAAGGGACCATTCAGAACACGGTGCCGACGGCCTCGGCGCGAGGAGGCGACTTCAGCCGCGAGGGCGTCAACATTCGCGACCCTTATACCGGAACCCCGTTCCCTGGCAACGTGCTGCCATCGAGCCGGATCTCGCCGATTGCGAAGCAGATCCTGCCGTTCTATCCGCTGCCGAACACGGGCCGGACCGACATTCGCACGGTTTCCAACTTCCGCGAGAACCGTTCGACGGGCATCGACTCGGATCAGTACGAAGCGCGGGTGGACCACAACTTCAACTCGAAGAACACGATGTATGCGCGGTTTGTTTACAAGGACAATCCCTCCACCGGGGCCAACTCGTTGCTGCTGCCTTCGGATACGGCGAACAACAAGAACTACCAGGGCATGGCCTCGTGGACGTCCACAATCCGGCCGAATCTGCTGAATGAGTTCCGTTTCGGTGCGGTGCTTTCGGAGTCTGCCACGGAGTTCAACTTCGACGGGCGTGGATTCTCGAACAGCCTCAACCTGAACGACATCCAGAAGGACATCTTCTTCAATGGACTGCCGGCCTTCGGCATCGACCTGTACACCGCGTTCAGCAAGGGGCGGCCCGGCTTCGGGCTCTCGCGCAATCTGCAGTACATTGACAATCTGACTTGGGTGAAGGGCAAACACACGTTCAAGTTCGGCGGTGACGTCAGGAACCTGGTGGGCCAATCCGCACTGGGATTTACGACGGGCAACAACTACGGCGACTTCAGCTTCGGCCCGACATTTTCGGGATATGGCTTCTCCGACTTCCTGCTGGGCGTGCCGGCTGCCAGCGCGATCGCTGTGGTGTCGCGCGACAATGATGGGCGAGCGACTCACTACAAATTTTACGCACAGGACACGATCCGGCTGACCAGCAAGCTGACCATCGACCTGGGCGTGCGCTATGAGCTCCAGCCCGGCTACAGTGACGCGGGGTTGAACATCGGCAACTTCGATCGTGATGTGGCGCGGACAGGGCGCGTGGTGATCATGTCCGATCCGGAGGCGAAGAAGTATCTGGCTCCGGGCGCGCTGCTTTCGTTTAACGCATGCCCCGGCGCGACGATCAACGGCGTGGGCTGTACGCCGATCGTGACGGCGCAGGAGGCGGGTCTGCCGGAGTCTCTCCGGCGGAACTACAACACGCAGTTTCTTCCGCGCGTGGGCGTGGCGTACCGGCTGAACGACAAGACGACACTGCGCGCCAGCGGCGGCATGTACAACATGATCCTGCTGGGCTCAATCTTCTTTTCGCTCACCGGCACGGTGCAGAGCGACGTGCGGCAGTTCAACAACGTGGGCGCGGACGGCAAGCCGATCTTCGCGTTGCCGGATACGCGGACACCGGGCAGCGGTGTGCGCGGCGGATCGCTGGGCACGTTTGAATTCCGCACCGCCAACCAGATCGACTTCAAGCCGCCGCAGATGATCCAGTGGGCGCTCTCGATCGATCGCGAGATCAACAGGAATACTGGCATCCGCGCGTCGTTCATTGGCAACCGGTCTTATCAGTTGCCGTGGGCGCCGGACGTGAACCAGATGGCGCCGTCCACGTCGTTCTTCTCGCAGCGAACGAATCTCGATCGCCCGTTCCCGAACTGGGGGTTGATCTTCAGCCGCGACGCGGGCGCGAACGCCATCTACAACTCTCTGCAACTGGAACTGAACCGCCGCTTCGCCGACGGTTTCACCTTCAGCACGTCCTACACGCTGGCGAAGAACCTGGCGGACAACGCGGGTCCCGCGCCATCCGGCTTCGCTGGTGAGACGGGCGGCGGCCGAGTGACGAATTCGCTGGACCGCAGGGCCGATCGTGGTGACGTCTATGCGACGCGCCGCCATCGCTTCCTCAACACGCTGGTGTACGAACTGCCGTTCGGCAAGGGCCGCAAGTTCATGTCGAACGCCAACCGGGCGGCCGACCTGGTGCTGGGCGGATGGCAGACGTCGAGCATTCTGACCATTCAATCCGGCCCCTTCCTGACGCCGGTGTTTTCCGGCGGCGATCCTTCGGGGACGAACGCGGCCAGCCGCGGTTCGCAGCGGCCTGATCGTGTGGGCGCAGCCAACGGCACGCTGGAGAATCCGAACCGTGAGGTTTGGGCCGATCGCAGCGCATTCGTCTGTCCTGGCCGCGTCCCTGGGAGCGCCACGCAGTTCGACTGTCGAGTGGGCTCCACGCCCGGCCGCGATCCGAATCCGATCGCGCGGTTCGGCAACGCCGGCGTTGGGATCTTCACCGGCCCGGGCACGTTTGGCTGGAACATGGGGCTCGGCAAGAGGTTCACCATCCATGAGAGGCTCAACCTGCGCATGGAAGGCAGTTTCACCAACATGCCCAACTGGACGAACCTGGGCGATCCGAACCTGAACATTGCGGACAACAATTTCGGGCGGATCACGGGTTCGCGCGGCGTCGATTTCGGCGGCGGGCGAACGGGCCAGGTATCGTTACGGCTGGAGTTCTGAGAACGCAGTCAGGAACGTGTTCGCATGAGCCTCGGCGGTGCGCTCGATCGGATTCGAGTAACCGCCGCCGAGGGTTACCACCAAAGGCAGGCGGGCCTCCCGGACCGCCTGCATCACCAAACGGTCCCTCTCCGATAGTCCCGCCATTGTCAGACTCAAACGGCCCAGGCTGTCAGAGTCCAGCGCATCCACTCCCGACTGATAGAAGACGATCTGCGGCCTGAATTCGAAGACACGCGGAAGCACCGCTGAGAGCACGCGGAGGTATTCTTCATCACCGGTTTTGTCGGGTAATGCGATATCGATCCTGCTGCGCTGCTTGCGGAATGGGAAGTTCTTCTCGCCGTGGAGGGACAGGGTCAGCACGGCGGGATCGAGCTCGAAGAGCTGTGCGGTGCCGTCGCCCTGGTGGACATCGAGATCGATGATGGCGGCGCGGCTGGCGATGCCGTCGGCGCGCAGTTTGTGGATGGCCACGGCGATGTCGTTGAACACGCAGTAGCCGGAGCCTTCGGCGTGAAAGGCGTGGTGCGTGCCGCCGGCGAGGTTGCCGCCCCATCCGAATTGCAGTGCGTCCACGGTGGCGCCGAGTGTGCCACCGACGCTGGATGTTGTTCGTAGGACTAGCGGCTGAGACCAGGGGAAGCCGATGCGGCGCATCACGCCGGTGGGGAGCGTACCGTTGAGGAAGCCGTGGACGTAGGCGGGGTGGTGGGCGAGGGAGAGAACGTCAGCGGAGGCAGGTTCGGCGCACTGAAATTGAAAGAGGCCGGTGCGCGAGAGCCGGTCGCGCACCATCCTGTATTTCGCCATCGGGAACTTGTGCCCTGGGGGCAGCGTGATGGCGTAGTGATCGCAGTAGAAGAGACGCGGCAAGCGGCTATTTCTTGTTCAGTTCGCGGACCCAGATGTCCTTGAACTGCATGTGGCCTTCGCCGCCGGAGTGCAGTTGGAGGGCGATGGTGCCGGTGAGGAACGGTCCGCGCGGGTCGCTGAAGTCGATCATCGGCACGCCGTTGAGGCGCGATGTATAGCGATTGCCGTTGACGGTGACGGTGTAGTCGTTCCAGTCGGTTTGGCGGACGACGGTTTCGTTCTCCGGGTTCGGCCAGACGATCCAGCCGCGGTTAAAGCCGTAGACGCCGCCGGTGTGCTGGCCGATGCGGCAATCGATCTCGAACTGAGCACCCTGGCTCACGTCCACCGTGCCGGGCTTGAATTTGGTGTGGAAGTAGACGCCGGAGTTGCCGGTGCCGACGCATTTGAAGCGGAGGGAGAGGGTGAAGTCTTTGTAGTCGCGAGGGGTTTCGAGGTAGCCGTAGGCTTTGGACACAGCGCGCCCGATGAGCACGCCGTCACTGACCGTCCACTCTTCCTTGCCAACATTGTTCCAGTTGGTGACGTCCTTGCCGTTGAAGAGCTGGACCCAATCCTCTCCCGGCGGCTTCGTTCCGGCAGGGAGCTGCGCGAACAGAGCCGTCGTGGAGAGGACGAGCAGAAGCAGAATGGATTTCATACTGGACAGGATAGCCTGTCCGGACGCGCTACGCCTTCCGGCGGATTTTGACTCCGCCATTGACGGTCTCGACCCTTACGGTCGGGCCGCCGGAGCCGAGCTTGAGATCCATCTTCTTGGGGCCCCACTTGCCCTGGATGGTGGCGCCTTCGAAGTCGCTGTTCATGCCACCGTTCACGGTGCCGGCGTGGAAGCTGGCCGAATAGGCGGCCGGGACGGTTACGGTGACACCGCCGTTCACTGTCTCCAGTTCCAGACCTTCGCCTTCCCAGGTGGTTCCTGCGAGGTCTACGTTGACGCCTCCGTTGACGGTCTCGCCCTTGACCTTGCCGGCGGTTCGCGCGAGGGTCACGCCGCCGTTCACGGTCTCGAAGGTCATGTTGCCGCGCACGTCGGCTACGTTGATGCCGCCGTTGACGGAGTTCAGCTTGAGATCGATCTTCTTCGGGACAAAGACCTCGTAGCTGACGCTCCACTTCTGGTTGCCGCCCCAGCTACCCATCGACTTGGGCCCTTCCGCCGTCACAGTTGCGCCGGAGGTCACGACCCTGACGTCTGTCAGCCGGCCGCGCGCTTCCCCATCGTCGTCGCCCCACGCCTCCACTTTTGCGCGGACGAGAATTTCGTTCCGGTCCCAGCCCGCGATGCGGATGCCGCCATTTGGCGCGGCGTCCACGGCGAGCCTGCCGCTGAAGGCCATCGTCGATTCGCGCATTTCGCAGAAGCGGCTGCGTTTGTTGTCGCCGCGGGACTTGTCGTCACAGGCGAGTTTCTTGTCCTGCGCCGGTGCGATTGCCAAAGCCAGAAAAAAGGCCGCCCCCAGGGCGGAGATTGTGCGAAGTGTCATGCTTCTGCCTCCACCCGGGATAGACGGCCTTCCGCGGGATTTGTTCGAACTCAGTGGAAAGAGTTTACTTCTTGACCGTGGGCGGCAGCCGGCGGTACATCAGGTTCTTGTAATAAACGGTGCTCTTTGGGTCATGCTGCTGCATGGCCAGGTAGCCCTTCGTGAAGGTGTTCTTCTCGTCGACGAAGTCCGTGATCACCTTCTCAACGCCGTTGACGGTGACCTTGATGATGATGTGGTTGCCATCGGCGATGATGTGCTGTGTGCCCCATTCGCCGGGCTTGGTCGGGCTCTCCAGGTTCTTCTTGAAGTTGTAGAGGCTGCCAGTCTTAATCGGGTCGCGGTGGGTGGCATTGACCTGCGATTCGTAGCCCTTGGGGAAGCCGGGGCCAAACGCGGTGCGGAAGTACATGCCGGAGTTCGAGCCGTCCATGATCTTGAAGTCGGCCTTGAACTCACAGTTTTCGCACTCTTCCTTCATCCAGAACAGGTGGCTGACGCCGCCCTGGCCGCGGATGACGGCCTTGCCATCTTCCTTCTGAACAGTCCAGCTTTCCGGGCGTTCGTTGGCTTTCCAGTTTTCGAGGTTCTTGCCGTTGAACATCTTGACCCACTTGCCGGGCTTGGCGGGTTTGTCGGCGGCACAAAGGGGCAGGGCGAGAACAAGGCCTGCCAGAAGCATGGTGCGAAGTATCATAACCTCTATTTTATTCGATTGCCCAGCCTGTGCGTGCGGGCGGATTGAGGAGGGCCGTGGCCTCAGGAGAGTTGGGAAAGCGCATGGCGGCCGGATCCCATTCCAAGCCACGGCCAGGGAGGCGCTCGGCAATGACGCCGAGGAGTGCCGTTTCCGTGATCAGGCTGGCAAATTCGAAGTTGCAGTTGGCCGCCGGGCCGCCCTGGCAGGCGGCGATCCACTCCTCGTAGTGGCCGATGGTGCGGGTGACGGTTTTCGGTGGAGCAGGGAAGGGGCGGCCCAGGACGCGGGGGCCTCCGGTGAAGCCGGATAGAAGCACGCCCTGTTCTCCGATGTAGTATTGGCCGCTACCTGCCAGTTGCTTATCCGGCTCCAGGCCGGGCGGACGCGGCGGACGAATGCCGCCTTCGTACCAGGTGAGCCGAACTCCGCCAGGAAAGTCCCATGTGATCATCGCAGCGTGGGGGAAGGTCTCATCGAGCTTGGCGATGCGGGGCTGGAGGCGCGGTTCGCCGTCCACCATAACCAGCGACGATTCCACTACGCGCGAAGCGCTGGCGTGGACGCTTAGCGGATGGCGCAGGCCCAAGGCCCGGAAGGCGACGTGAAACGCATGACAGGCCATGTCACCCAGCGCTCCGGTGCCGAAATCGGTCCAGCCGCGCCACACGAAGGGGTGATAGGCGGGGTTCCAGGGACGCGAGGGCGCGGGGCCGAGCCAGAGGTCCCAGGCGAGGTCCCTGGGGATGGGCGGAGTGTCTTCGGGCCGTTTCACGCCCTGCGGCCACACGGGCCGGTCGGTCCAGATGTGCACTTCGCGGACCTTAAGCGTGACCACCAAGGTCGCAAACTAGCCCTGCACGATTTCTTCTTCGCCAAAACCAGCGATGCGTTGAAGCCGGCAGGTACGCTCGCCCTCGTTACAAGCCATTTCACGCTC
>CAYVDY010000181.1:0-11280 GCA_964450255.1 uncultured Candidatus Solibacter sp.
CCCTCTACCCGCCATGCCACGCTCTTCTCCCGCGCTTGAAGTTCGAATACCCTCACGGTCCCCGCAACCAGCCCCTCTAAGTCCAACGGTTCAAGCCGCAACTTCAATTGCCCCCGCTCCACTTGCGCCAGATCCAGCACATCGTTCACCATGGCCAGCAGCGTCCGCCCGGAACCCATCATCATCCCCAGGTATTCGCGCTGCTCGCCCTTTAGCTCCGTTCCTTCCAGCAATTGCCCCATGCCCAGAATCCCATTCAACGGCGTCCTGATCTCGTGACTCATGTTCGCCACAAATTGCGATTTCGCCGCGTTGGCCTGCATCGCCCCCTGCTGGGCCCGGCGTACCCGCATTAGCAACATCAGCAGCAGCAGAATCAGCACCCCCAGTCCCGCCATCAGCCAGTCCGCCAGCCGGATCGCCGAACGCGCCTGCATCTCCCGGTAGATCGTGTCCGCTTCCCCGCTGTAGTAGTAGTTCCACCGCCTCAGCAGCCGCGACATCGTCCCGTCCGCCTGCATCGCGCTGATTTCCTCCCGCAGCCGGTCCGCCACCGCCTCATTCCCCTTCGTGGCCGCTATCGCCAGTTCTGTCGGCTCTACGTTTAGGCCCATCGAATGAAACACGGCTCGCTCACAACCCGGAGGCCGTTTCATCGCCAGATGCTGCGCCGTCCTCGCCTCCACTGAGGCTGCTGCCACCTTCCCCTCGCACAACGCCGATAACGCTTCTTCCCGCGTACTGAAGCCAACAACCTCCGCCCCCGGAAACGCGGCAGCCGCCAGCCGCCGCGCCAGCGGAGCCCCCAACGTTCCCACCCTCTTCCCGCGCCCCAGTTTACCTACTTCCATGAACTCCGGATCCAGCGAGATCGCTACATACGCGTTCCGCAGATACGGCTCGCTGAAGTGGAAATCCGGCCACAACTCGCGCTGAATCGAGAGCAGCGGCCACAAATCCACCGCCTTCGTCGTCAATGCCCGGCTCGGCCCCTCCGGCTTCAGTCGCCACTCCAGCCTCACCCCGCTTCTTCGCGCAGCCTCCTGCAATACGTCCGCCACCATCCCGGATACTCTGCCGTCGCCCGTCAGAAAGTGGTAAGGAATCGCGTTGTCCGTCCCAATCGTGTACACCCGATCCGCCGGCCTGGCGCGGGCCGTCCACATTGCCCACAGTCCTCCGCTCACTGCGGCCGCACCCGCTGCCACGCCGGCGGCCATTACCAGGCGCCGAACCGAAACTGAGTGGATTCCAATTCTCACGGATCTTGCCTTCCCGAGTCTAACTGCTATATCGGCGTTCCGCGCAGAACTTTCGTCGTTAGTTTGATGCCCGCGCATCCTTCTACCCGGCCCGGCGTACCATGTTGAGATGGTCCTCTGTACGCAGCGCCCTCTCTTCACGCGCCAACACGCCCATCTCCTCGGCACTCCCAACCTCGTCGAAGGCCACCCCAGAGCCCTCGCTTACTTCACCCGCTCCGCCTTCTCCCATATCCCCTCTGCCTCGTCTGTCCCCCCGCGGGAGCTTCACTGACATGGGCTTCGCTCTCTGGGTCGACGGCGATACCGCCATCTCGCAGGGCACCCACGAATATCGCCCCATGGGCTGCGCCGTCGCCGCCGCCGGTTCCGTTTTCACCCCGCGCGATTTCAGCCGCCACCGGCCCGCCCCCTCCCGCTACGATCCCCGCTTCGCTGGACTCTTCGCCTCACTCGGCGAAATGAACCACTGGCTTCAAAAACGGACCCGCCGCAGAAACCGTTCACACGCGTTCCAAATAATCTACAAATCCCGCCCAAGTCGCATCATTCCACAGTTTTAGCCCACCCCCCTGACCGCTCGCCACCCCGCTTCGAGCCCCGATTTCTTGCTCCCGCGGTGTATGCTCAGACAGTTGTTTCTTCGCCGGGCCCCACGCCTTTTGTGGGGCCCTTTCTTTTTTGGGGAGGCCCGTTCCATGAATTCGCTCGCATCGCCCGAAACTCTCTTCGCTCTTCGCAACGGAGAGGTGCTCACCGCAGACGCTGATCTCAACCTCCAACTCTCAGCCAATGCGCCCGTCGCCTTTGACCTCCATTGGCTCCGCTCCTTAGCCGGCTTCCTCCTCGGCTCAACCGGCATCCGCATCGACGCCCAGGCCGCCGCCGCCGTCTCGGTCGCCCTCTCCAGTCACTGCATCGCAACCGTCCGCCGTCAGGATCGCGCCGCCGAGCCATGGCTCCACGTCACCCTCGAAAAGAAAAAGGACTTCTCCGTGGCCCCCAACCTCACCGTCCAGGCCACCCTGCCAGTCCCCGGACAACTAGACCCGCTCCGCCTCGCTCTCACCGGCGACCATCCCCGCCAGATCCTCCGTAGCGTCCTCAAATCGCTAGGAAGCGCCGCCTTCACGATCTTCGTCCAGAAATCCGGTATCCGCTCCCGCCGCATCGCCGAACTGGCCGCCCTCTGGCCCTCGCTCTCCGCCGCCACCGAACCCATCCTCTGGAGCGCCGCCCAGGACCCGGACCGCATCTCCGCCATCCGTGACATCACCCGCTGGCTCGCCGAGGAATCGCCCTCCCCCGCCGCTGTCCGTGAGAAGCTACTTCCACCCTCAACCGGCAACCACGCCTCCATCACTCCACTGCTCCTCCAATGGGTCGAAGCTCTGACAGGCTCGCCCGTCTCCGCACTCCTGTCCGATTCCGCACTCCGCTACGCCGCCATCGCTGCCCGCGCCTGCCTGCCCCTCCTCCAACTGCCCGAACTCCCCAGCCTCCTCGGCCAGATCCTCAACACCCCTCCACCCAAACCGCCCAAGGACTCTGCCGCCGCCGGCGATCTCGCCAGCCGCCTCTACCACTCCGCCGGCCCTGCCCTCGCCCGTACTCTCTCCGCTGACCTCTCGCTCCGCCTCTCAGCCGAATCCGCCCGCACCCTGCTCCTGGATGCCTCCTTCCGCCTCGACGCGCCCGGCCTCGAACTCTACCGCCACGCTCTCGCCGGCAATCTCACCCCTCTGCTTGCCGCCAACTCCCCCTCCATCGAGCTTCACAGCGCTATCTTCACCGACTCCCTGTTGCGCCGCCGCACTCTCGAAATCTACCTTCCCTTCGTCTTCTCCACTACCCGCGACAGCGAACTCGCTTCCCTGGCTCAGACCGAGATCATCCCCGGCAGCAATGGCCGCCTCAACGTCGTCAAAGCCTCTGCCCGCTCCACCGCCACCCGCAGGACGAGTCTCCTCGCTGCCCGCAACGAACAGCAGAGCCGCATGATCATCGCCGCTTCCGTTTCCGCCGCGGACCGCGAACCCGTCAACGATAATTTCTCCCTCAGCTTCTCCGACGTCCGCGATATCATCCCCGGCCGCAACTGCCAGGGCTACCTTCAGGTCCTCGCCGCCTACGGCATCCACAACGTCACCCTTCCCGCCGTCCCCGCCCGTGCCACTCTTACTGTCACCCTCCCCGGCTCCGCCGTCCAGGCCTGGTCCCGCGTCCCCCTCCTGCGCTCAGAGGCCCTCAAACCCGTTCTCTACCGCGTCTCTCTCGCCCTCCAAACCACTCTCCGGCGCTGGATCCCTGAACTCTATCTGGCGGATCCCGCCCGCTATGCCACCCCCAGTGTCATCTTCCCGTTGCTGGCCTATCAGTTCTCGCAGCCCTACGCCCGCGTCGGACGCGCCCACTACACCTACGATTCGATGGACCCCGAGTCACTCCTCAGCGCCCTCAAATCCGCTGCCCCGCGCCTGAAGGCCCCCCTGACGAGGATTCACGCTCTCCTCACCGCATCCGGCAAACGCGCGCTAGCCGCCCACTACCATCCCGATCGCCTCCCCGAAATCCTCCACTCCGTCCTTAAACAGAAGCGCCACTTCGCCGCGCTCCTCTCCGCCGATGCCTTCTTCATCGAGCAGGTCCTCTCTCTCGCCCGCTACAGCCGCGACCTCTCCACCACGGCAGCCAAACACCCCAAACGCACCGCCCGCGATCTCCAGTCTTTCACCAGGGACTTCGTCCAGGTCTTCCACCGCCGCCTCTCCCGCCTCTACGGGAGTGAGGACTTCACCGCTCTCGGTTCGCTCCTGCTCATCGAAGCCACCGCCGCCCTCTCAGGCCGCCGCGACGCCATCCAGGCTACTTTTACCATCGAACCCCGCCCCGGCACCTGAGCGCCGGGCTACCGCTTGACTGCCCCCAGAAAGTCTTCCAGCCGGAAATACAGGAAGTTCCGTTCGCGGCTGTTCATCACCACCACCAGCCCCTTTCGAAAGTCAGACCCAAGCGCCGCGCCGCTGGCCTCCACTCCGTCGGTCGAATCGGCCTCCGTCGCCACCGTGCCCTCCAACTGCCCCTCCCGGTACACGTGAAACCGGCTGCCACCCGCAATCTGGTCCGTGCTGATCACCCGCCCGTCCGCCAAGGCCAGACCTTCTCGGTCGCCTCCATACTTCTGCGTGCCGAACAAAGCCAATTCCGCACCTGCGCGCGGATCGTCCGGATCCGCCGCCCATTCGTGGAGACCCGCACCCTCGTCCGAGTAGTAGATCCTGCCCCTTATATCGTCCACCACCACTGCCTCGATCTCTCCGCTCCCGCTGAAATTCCCAAACTCCCGCACCTTCACCGCACGCACCGTCCCATCGCCTGCGTCCTCCAGGCGGTACTGCCACAGGTAGCCGCTCTTCGGACCCTCTTTCCGGCTGAGCACCGCGAAGATCGCTCCATCCCCCGGTCGCTTGTACAACCCGATGCCCATTGGCCGCTTCCGCCCGCCAACCTCTCCCCCAAATACCACCAAGCCACCCTTGCTCACGTCGCGCAACTCTCCAGTGGCCGGGTCGATCGCAAACACCCAAAGCGTCCCGCTGTTGCGCGCCGTCGTCACCGCGATATCCACCTGCCCGCCACCCAGCTTTAGGCCATACTCCACGTCCACGTTGTTCGGCCGGTCAATCCCCGCAACCCGCTGCACGATCTTGCCCTTCAGGTCGAAAACCACCAGCGCCCCATCCGGAGCCGCCCGCTTCGTCGTTCCCACTACCCTGCTTCGTGCCCCATCCGACGCATTCACCCAAATCGCCGGATCGTCCGGATCGCCGTCCACTGCCTCCGTCCGCAACACCGGAGCCACCACGTTCTCCCGTGCCCCTCCGCACCCCGCCAACCACAGGCAAGCCAGCCAGATCATCGTATGTTTCATCCCCCCCAGCATAGTTTCCCCGGAGAATTCGCGCAGTCACGAAAATGTAAGACTCTCGTAACCTCGAAGAAACGCCGCTTGAATACGCTCAAAGTAGATGCTTCTCACTCGCAAGTTGTCCCTCCTCCTACTCGTCATGCCAGTCTTCGCGCAGGTTGATCGCGGCACCCTCTCCGGAGTTGTGACCGATTCTGCCAACGCTTCCATTCCAGTCGCCCGAGTGAAAGTCCTCGCACCGGCTACGGGCTTCAGCCGCGAGGCCGTCACCGACGCCACGGGCGCCTATCGCTTCACAGCTCTCCCCATCGGCTCCTACACCGTCACCGTCTCCAAGGAAGGCTTCGCCACCGCCCGCACCGAAGGGCTCAGTCTCACCGTCGGCGTCTCCCGCACCCTCGACTTCCAACTCCAGATCGGCCAGGTCGCCACCCAGGTCGAGGTGAGCGCCACCGCCACTCCACTCGAACAGAACAACGCCGATATCGGCAGCGTCGTCGAAGCCAAGCAGATCCGCAACATCCCCATCAACGGCCGCAACTGGAACTTCCTCATGATGCTCGCCCCCGGCGCCGTCAACACCGGCGAGGGAACCCAGAACTCCATCCGCTTCTTCGGCCGCTCCCGCGACGAGAATAACTGGACCTACGATGGCGTCGACGCCACCGGCATCAAGGACCCCCGCCAGGAAGGCGGCCTCCGCCTCGTCATCTCGCTCGACTCCATCGCCGAGTTCAAGGTGAACTCCTCCACCTACACCGCCGACGGCGGTACCGGCGCTGGCGGCCAGGTCAATCTCGTCTCCAAGTCCGGCACCAACGACTTCCACGGGTCGCTATTCGAGTTCTTCCGCAACGATGCCCTCGACGCCCGCCGCCCGTTCGATCCCGCCCAGATCCCCGACTTCCGTCTCAACCAGTACGGCGGCAGTCTCGGCGGCCGTATTGTCAAAGACCGTACGTTCTTCTTCCTGAACTACGAAGGTCTCCAGCAGCGCCTCGGCCAGGCCGCCGTCAATGGCCTGGTCCCCAGCGCCGCATACCGCGCTCGCGTTGCCGCCGCCTCCCCGGCCCTGGCGTCCATCGTCAACGGTTACCCCGTCGGCCAGGCCCGCACCTCCGACGTTGATGTCGATCAGTTCACCGGCGTCTTCAGAAACCGCTGGCAGGAGAATGCCGGCTCGGTCCGCGTCGATCACCGCATCAGCGACAAGCACTCCATTTTCGGCCGATTCAACATCACCGACGGCAACTTCAACGACCGCCGCACGGCACTGCTGGAAGCGCGCACCAGCGAAGTCCGGCCCACCAACGCCACTACCCAATGGACCGCCGTCTTCTCGCCCACCACCATCAATGAAGCGCGCCTCGGCTTTAACCGCTCGGCCCTCACCCGCCCGCAGTCCGGCCTCTTCCCGGAGAGCTTCGAAATCCCCGGCTTCACCACCACCCTCGGAACGTCGTCCATCGACGAGAAGCCGAATTCGTATTCGGTGATCGATCACATGAGCATGATCCGCGGCCGGCACACTCTCAAGTTCGGTGGCGAAATTCGCCGCATCCAATTGAATGCCGGCGACGAAGGCTCCATCGCTATCCGCTATGCCTCCCGCACCGCCTTCGTCAACAACCAGATGGACCGCTTCCAGGTCAACGGCGTCCTCCCCATGTTCGGCGCGCGGCGGACTTACTGGATCGGATACGTGCAGGATGAATGGCGCGTCACCCGCAACTTTGTCCTCAACCTCGGAGCGCGCTATGAAAACTACACGGTCATGACCGAAGTGAACGGCCGTGGCCGCGTCTTCGACCTCGCCTGCGGCGGCTTCTGCCCCGCTGGCACTCCCTGGTACACGCCGGACCGCAACAACCTCGCGCCCCGCTTCTCCCTCGCCTGGAGCATCGCGCCGAAGACCGTCATCCGCTCCGGTTACGGTATCTTCTACGGCCCCGGACAGAATGACGACGTCACAGCCGCCATCGATTCCGAACCGGAACGCCTCCAACTCACGCTCGCACAACAGTCCAGGCTGACCTACCCGATCGTTCCGTTCCTCCCCGAAGCGCGCTCCACCGGCGCCGCACCGCGCGCCTTCCCCCGCGACAGCCGCAACTTCTACTCCCAGCAGTGGAGCTTCTCCATCCAGCAGGAACTGCCCTCCGCCTTCATCGCCCAGGCTGCCTACGTCGGCAACCGCGGCTCGAAACTCTTCGGCCGCGACCGCGTCAACCTGCCCGACCCCATCACCAAACTCCGCCCGCTGCCGACCTTCAGCGATGTCGACCGCAAGAACAACTGGGGCAACTCCTCTTTCCACGGCCTTCAGTCCTCGCTGCAGCGGAGCTTCAGCAAGGGCTGGCTCATGCAGGCTCAGTACATGTGGTCCAAGATCATCGACGACAACGCCGGTTCCGGCGACGGCGCCGAGATCATGATCGCCTCCTGCCGCACCTGCGAACGCGGCGTCGCCAACTGGGACGTCCGCCACACCTTCACGGCAAATTCAGTTTATGAGCTGCCCTTCCGCGGCAATGCGCTGGTCAGCGGCTGGAGCCTCTCCGGTATGCTCACGGCCCGCACCGGCACGCCTTACACCCCGACGATTGAGCGCACCACGGCCGCTGTCCCCGACACCAACACACGCAGTCAGCGTCCCAACATCATCGCGCTCGATCCCGTGAAGTTCGCCGCGCCCGCCAACGGCACATGGGGCAACGCCGGACGCAACATCCTCCGCGCGCCTGGACTGTGGCAGATGGACTTCGGCGTCACCAAGTCCACGCGGATCTATGAGAGGTCCACTCTCGAGTTCAGGGCCGAAGCCTTCAACCTCTTCAACCGGGCCCAGCTTGGCACCCCTGCTTCCAACCTGTCGCGAAGCGATTTCGGCCAGATCAGGACGACCGCGAATGACGGCGCCACCGGCTTTGGCACCTCCCGCATGATCCAACTGATGCTCCGGCTGAACTTCTAGGAGATCCCGGATCGCCAGTGCGCGGGCACCGCATATCCAAGCGGCGCCCGCGCTTTTCTTTTGTCCGCGATCGGGAATCGCTCGCCGCGAGGGTCGGCCTCAAACTGCGCGCACGTCTCGGCTTCGCGTGCCAGGACGGCATCGAGATTCCGCGGCTCGTTCACGGCTACATAGTGAAAGGGTCTCTCCCACCCCAGTGCCGCCCGGTGCAACTCCGCAATTCGCCGCCGCTTGAAGCCCCACCCGCACACCGTCACACTCTCCGGCCACGCTCCCGTGATGTCACGAAACCTGTGCAGCGAATACTGCACGTTGAGAAACGAGTCCAGTGCGTACTCCTCCAGGACGGCCCTCGCCCTCACATCCGGGAAGCCCCACCAGCCGTACCATTCCGCGACCAACCAATAGCCCAGCGCTTCGGTGCGAGGCCCGGCCTCCGCATCCGTGGCTCCGCCGGAAAACACGAGCATCGCCTCGGGATCCACCGCCGCTGCCCGCACGCCCGCTTCGATGTGTTCGATGAAGAAGTGCGGCTCCCCATTCTGGAACGGCTTCAGGAACCACGACGAATCCAGCGCAGGGTCGTCGCTCATATTCCAGACTGCGTGGCCCGGCACCAGCACCAGATGAGTGAGCCTTCCCATGTCGCCGCCGCTAGAACAGCTTGTTTTGTCCCCAACCCATGGGGCGCCGCTCCACGCCGAAATACTCAAACGCCCGCTCGGTGCCGATGCGGCCGCGAGGCGTGCGGTCCAGGAAGCCGAGCTGAATCAGGTACGGCTCGTAGACTTCCTCGATCGTGTCCGGCTCTTCGTCGGTGGATGCCGAAATGGTGTTCAGCCCCACCGGCCCGCCGGAGTACTTGTCGAGGATCGTCATCATGATCTTCTTATCGATCTCGTCGAGCCCGAAGCGATCCACTTCCAGCAGGTCCAGGGCCTTGCGGGCTACAGCCAGATCGACATGCCCTTGGGCGCGGACTTCCGCATAGTCGCGCACCCGCCGCAGCAGGCGGTTCGCGATGCGCGGCGTACCACGGCTGCGTCGCGCGACTTCTTCCGCGGCGTTCGTGTCGATCGGGGTCGATAGCAGCTTCGCGGCGCGCAGCACGATCTTCTGCAGTTCCGGCACCTCATAGTGTTTGAGGTACAGGATCAGCCCGAACCGTCCGCGCAGCGGCGCGCTCAGCAATCCCTGGCGGGTCGTCGCGCCCACGGCCGTGAATTTCTGGATGGGCAGTGAATGGGTCCGGGCGCCGGGGCCCTGGCCGATGACGATGTCCACGCGGAAGTCTTCCAGCGTCGAGTATAGCACCTCTTCGATGTCCGCCATCAAGCGGTGGATCTCGTCGATGAAGAACACCTGGCGGTCGCGGACGTTGGACAGGATGCCGGTGAGGTCGAGCTTTTTCTGGAGCATCGGTCCGCTGGTCAGGTCGAAGGGGACCTCGAGTTCCTGAGCAACGATGTTGGCAAGGGTCGTTTTACCGAGACCGGGCGGCCCGATCAGCAAAACGTGATCCATCGCCTCGCCACGCCGCCGGGCCGCCTCGATAGTGACCGAGAGCAGTTCCTTGAGCTTCGCCTGGCCCGTGAAGTCGTCGAGGCGCTGCGGACGGAGGCTGACTTCGAACTGCAGCTCTTCGGGACTGGCGGACGGCGAGATGATGCGGCTTGTCTTCTTCGGCTCGGGCATGGAGGGCTAACTTTCAGGTTATCGCAGCAGTTCCATCGCCCGCCGGAAAAGGGGCTCGAATTCCGCGTCTCCCATCTCCTTCGAAGCTTTGACGACTGCCGCCTCCGCTGCCGGCCGCTGGCAGCCAAGGTTGACGAGGGCGCTGGCGACATCCGATTGCACCGCGGTGAAGACGGACACCGCGGCCGGTTTGGCGCCGCCGGGCATTGGAGTCTCACCGATGCCGTCCAATTTGTCGCGGAGTTCCAGGACGATGCGCTCGGCGGTCTTCTTGCCGATGCCCGGCACACGGGTCAGCATCTGCACATCGCCGGCGCGGATGATGCGGATCAGGTCAGGCGCGGCGAGGCCGCTGAGAACGGTGATGCCGAGCTTCGGGCCGATGCCGCTGACGCTGATGAGTTTTTCGAAGAGGGTTTTCTCTTCGGAGCGCAAGAATCCGAAGAGTTGAATGGCGTCCTCGCGGACGTTGGTGAAGATCCGGAGCTTGACCTCCGCGCCCTCGGCGGGGAGAGCGGAATAGGTGGAGACGGAGATGGCGACGTCGTAGCCGACGCCGGCAGCCTCGATCACCGCCTGGTTCGGATGTTTTTCCAGGAGGATTCCACGCAGATGGGCAATCATCCCCTTTATCTTCTCAGGTGCGGTTACTCTGGAGAAGATGGCACGAAGAATGTTTTATGTGCAGGAGGTCCGCGAGGGCGCGGCCTACCTGCGAGGCGAGACGGCTCAGCATATTCGAAAGGTGCTGCGGGCGGAGCGCGGACAGCGGTTTGAGATCTCCGACGGGGAGGAGATCTACCTGGCGGAGATCGCGGACTTCGGCAAAGACGTGGTGGAGTTCCGGCTGATCGAGACGCTGCCGTCGGTGACACCGGCGGCGCGAGTGCACTTGCTGCAGTCGCTGATCAAGTTCGACCATTTCGAGTGGGTGCTGGAGAAGGCGACGGAGCTCGGGGTGGAGCGGATCACGCCGGTGTATTCGCTACGCTGCGACAAGGGCCTGGATCAGGCTGCGGTGAAGCGGCGGGAGCGGTGGCTGCGGATTGTGGCGGAGTCCGGGCAGCAGTGCCGGCGGTTGCGGCCTCCGGTGCTGGACGAGCCGGTGCGGCTGAAGGCGGCGTTGGGGATGGAGTCACCGCAGAAGGTCTGGCTGGAGGAAGAGGCGGGGGCGCCGGGGATACTTTCGGCGTTGGTGGAGGGGCAGGAGCCGATGCTGGTGTTGTGCGGGCCGGAGGGGGGCTGGGATCCGCGGGAGAGGGACGAGGCCAAGGCTGCGGGGTGGCAGGCGGTTTCGTTGGGGAGCCAGATCCTGCGGGCGGAGACGGCGGCGATCAGTGCGTTGGCGGTGATCTCGGCGTTTGCGGACGCAAAAAAGCCCCGGGTTTGAGACCGGGGCTTTTTGTGTTAATCGGGCGACG
>CAYVDY010000182.1:0-11275 GCA_964450255.1 uncultured Candidatus Solibacter sp.
CCGCAGGCGCCGCCAATCGCGCCAAGGGCGGGTTCCTGGCGTCGATGAGCCACGAGATCCGCACTCCTATGAATGGCGTCATGGGTATGACGCAATTGCTGCTGGCCACCCCGCTTTCGGCGGAACAGCGCGAGCAGGCTGAGATCATCCGCGAATCCGGCCAGTCTCTGCTGCACCTCATCAACGACATCCTCGATTTCTCCAAGATCGAAGCAGGGAAGCTGCATCTCGACACGATTCCGTTCGATCTGCAGTCACTGGCTGAGCAGGTTTTCGCTCTCGTCCAGCCGCAGGCAGAATTGAAGGGACTGAATCTTCGCCTGTCACTGCCGGAGAACCTCCCGTCTCCGCTTCTCGGGGACCCTCACCGTCTGAGACAGATTCTGTTGAATCTGATCAGCAACGCGATCAAGTTCACCGAGAGCGGGAGTGTGAACGTTTCGGCGCAGTGCGACCCTGTGACGGCCGGCACCGCGCCGGTGCGGATCATCGTAACGGATACAGGCATCGGCATCCCGCAGGACAAACTCACCCTGCTGTTTGAGAAGTTTGTCCAGGCGGATTCCTCCACCACACGCCGTTTCGGCGGCACCGGGCTGGGCCTGGCCATCTGTCAACAACTGACGACTCTGATGGACGGAGAAATTGAGGTGGCCAGCGAAGAAGGACGGGGCTCCACCTTTACAGTGCGGCTGACTTTCCCGTTGGGGAAAGGCACTTCAGTCGCGACGCCCGCCACGCCAGACGGCAGCGCCACGAGACCGCAGCCCTGGGCGGGCAGAATGATACTGCTGGTCGAAGATAACGCAGTCAACCAGCGTGTCGGCCAGCGATTTCTGGAACGATTGGGATGTGTCGTCACCATCGCCGCCGACGGCCGGCAAGCGCTCGAGCTGATCGAGCCGAACGGTTCCGGAAGTCCATTCGATCTAGTGCTGATGGATTGTCAGATGCCGGTGCTGGACGGTTTTGAAACCACGCGCCGGATCCGCCGCCTGGAACGACCGAGCGGAGTCCACCTGCCCGTGGTAGCGATGACGGCATCGGCCCTGGACGAGGATCGATTACGCTGCTACGACTCCGGCATGGATGACCACATCACCAAGCCCATTCAGTTGGAGGAGATCGAACGAGTGCTCTCGAGCTGGCTGCCGCGGCCCATGCAGTAAGATCAACAAGTGTCCACAAATGACCTCGAATCGCGCGAACTGACGGTAAAATCCGTCGCTTTGGGCCTCTTTCTGGCCTTTGTCTTCGGCTCCGCCAACGCCTACCTGGGCATGAAGGCAGGCCAGACCGTCGCCGCCACCATTCCGGCCGCGGTAATCGCCATGGCGCTGTTCCGCATCCCGGCATTTCGCGGCGGCCTGCTGGAGCAGAACATCGCGCGCACCGCGGGCTCTGTGGGCGAGGCGTTGGTGGCGGGCGCGATCTTTACGCTGCCGGCATTCTTGCTGGTTGAAATCGATGGCCATCGTCTGTGGGCTGATCTGCGCGGGCACTACTGGCAGGGCGTAGTGATTCTGCTGGCCGGCGGCCTGGCCGGCGTGTTCTTCATCATCCTGCTGCGGCGGGCGTTGTGCGTGGATGCGCAACTGCCGTGGCCCGAAAGCGTGGCAAGTTACGAGATCGTCAAGGCTGGGCAGGAGTCCGGCGACGCGCCGAGACTGGTGTTTGGCGGAATGGCCTTCGGCGGCCTGATCCAGGTACTGAAGAGCGATAAGGGCATCCAGATCTTCCGCGAGTACACGGAGGGGTTTCTGGAGTTTCCTCGCAGCGTCGTGCGGCACTTCAACTTCTCCAAGGCGCCCATCGGGGACGTTGTGCACGGAGGAGGCATCCCGTGGTCTACGCCCGCGCTCTCGCCGGCGCTGATCGGCATCGGCTACATCATCGGGCCGAAGTACGCGTCTATCAACGTGGCTGGCGGCGTGCTGGCCTGGTGGGTGCTGATCCCGCTGTTGCTGTTCATGGATCCGAATTTGTCCACGCGCATCGGCGGTGCCGGGCACGACGTGGCGGCCTACACGCTGTGGTTCAACGTGGTGCGGCCCATCGCGGTGGGCATGATGCTGGTGGGCGCGGCCAACACGATGTTTTCCATGCGCAACTCCATCGCGCAATCGCTGACGGGTGCTTTCCGCAGTTCGAAGCGCGGCGGCGCGGCGGGTGTGGAGGTGGAGAGCCGCGAACGCGATATCCCCACGAAATGGGTGCTGGCCTGCATCGTCGCGCTGATCCTGCCGGTGACGGCGATCTACTACGGCTTCACCGGCAGCTTTGCCCCGGCGCTGGCGACGGCGCTGATCATGGGCGGTGCGGCGTTCCTGCTTTCGGCGGTGGGTGGGTACCTGGTCGGTTTGGTGGGCAGCTCCAATCAGCCGCTGTCGGGGCTGACGCTCTCCGCACTGATCCTCTCGGCCCTGCTGATGCAGTTCCTGGGCGTGCGGGGCGCAGCGGGCGTGGCGGCGGTGCTGGGCGTGGCGGCGGTGGTTGCCGTGGCGGTCTCGGTTTCCGGCTCTCTGATCCAGGATTTGAAGGCAGGCCACCTGCTGGGCGGCACGCCGTGGAAGATGCAGGTTGTGGAGATTCTGGCGGTGGTGCTGTTGTCGCTGTTCCTGATGGGGCCGATCATCGCACTGCACGAGGCGAACCTCTCCACCGGCGGCATCGGCGGCCGGGCGCTGCCAGCGCCGCAGGCGGGCCTCATGGCGCAGCTTGCCAAGGGGATCGTCAGCGGGGACATGGCCTGGGGGCTGCTGATGATCGGCGCCGCGTTCGGCGTGGCGCTGCTGTTGTGCGGCGCGAAGGCGATGATGCTGATCGCCGTGGGCATGTATCTGCCGTTCGACACCAGTTCCGCCATCTTCCTCGGCGGCCTGATCAAGTGGGTGGTGGAGAAGTTGCTCGCCCGCTACAGCGAGGCGTCGCGGCAGAAGGCGGACGAGACTGGCACGCTGCTGGCCTCGGGGCTGATCGCCGGCGAGGCCGTGGTGGGGATCCTGTTGGCGGTACTGTTCCTGACCGGCGTATCGTCACTGACGCACGTCCTCAGGGGTGCCGATCAGTTCTCGTGGTTCCCGGCGATGGGCGGCTGGCTGGCCTTAGGCGCGTTCGGCGCGCTCGTGTACGCCTTGGTGATGATCCCGCTGCGGAAGGCCCGTCAGTAGGCCTTGGCGTCCTTGGAAACGGGTTTCAGCAGCAGGTCCTGGAAGTCGAAGCTGAAGTCGGTCAGCGGTGAGACGGCGGCCATCTTGACGTCGTCTATGGTTCCGTCCGCCTTCAGGGTGAACGTCACGTAGGCGTCGGCCAGCAGGGTGCGGTTGTCCCAGCGGACGACGAATGTCTCGTACTGCCAGTGCTCCATCGTGCCAACCAGGTCGGGCGAATGGGTGAAGCGCATGCGCAGTTTGCCGCCAATCTCTTCGACTACCACATCGCCGTACCAGGCGTCGCGATAGCGGTTCGCATAGGCGGCCTGCGGCAGGGCCGGCCGCGATTCCTTGTTTCGCTTGGCGGCTGCGGTTGCGAGGGTCTTCTCGATGTCCGCCTCACGGCGCTTCTGGACTGTCTCCAATGCAGTCACCCAGTCCGAGGCCGGTGCGCCGCAGTAGTGATCCAGCACCGTGTAGGTCACTGCATTGAACGCATTGCCGTTCTCGTGATTGGTGAGCACCACGACGCCGAGATTCAGTTCCGGGATCAGCGTGGTGCGGGTCACCATGCCGGCCAGACCGCCGGTGTGGGAGACCAGTTTGCGGCCGCGGAATTCGGTGATATTCCAGCCCAGGCCGTAGGCGGCGAAGTTCGTCTTCAGTTCGGCGGTCTCCTTAGGCGGTTCGCGGGTTGGGATCAGCATCTGCGGAGTCCACATCTCTCGCGAGGCCGCCTCGCTAAACAGGCGTGATTCGCCGTTTTTGCCGCGGTTCAGTTGCAGGATCATCCACTTCGCCACATCGACGACGTTGGAATTCAGGGACGCCGCCGCGCCCCAGTTGTCGGCGTTACTGGCAGGTACGGCCTGCATCTTGCCGTCGCCCTTGGCGTGCGGCCAGGCGACATCCGCTCCGGCGGGGATGTCGCGAATGGATGTTTTCGTGGCGGTCATCTGGAGCGGCTTGAGGAGGCGTTCGATGATGAACTCGTCCCAGCTCTTGCCGCTCACGGCGGCCACCACCTGTCCGGCCGCGACAAACATCAGATTGTTGTATGCGTAGCGGGTGCGCAGGCTGGTGGCGGGCTTAACGAATCGCAGCCGCCGCATTACCTCCTCGCGGGAGAGGTCTGTGGGCGGGAAGTACATCAGGTCGCCCGCGCCGAGCCCGAGTCCGCTGCGGTGCGTGAGCAGGTCGCGGATCGTCATCTCGCGCGTCACGTAGGGGTCGTACATCTGGAACGCAGGCAGGTGAAGAGTAACGGGATCGTCCCATTTCAGCTTGCCCTCGTCCACGAGGATGGCCAGGGCTGCGGCCGTAAAGGCCTTTGTATTCGAAGCGATGCCGAATAAGGTGTTCTCCGTCACTGGCGCCGGGTCACCGAGTTTACGGACGCCATAGCCCTTTGTCATCAACACCTTACCGTCCTTTACGATGGCGACGGCGATGCCGGGCGCTTCAAATCGCTGGCGGGCGCTTTCGACGACCGAATCGAGGTTGGGCTGGGCCCAGATGGCCGCGCTGAGGGCGAGCAGGAGTGCGAGTTGGGCAGGCGGTTGGATGCGCTTGATCATGACGGTTCAGTTCCAGGATAGGGCAGCAGCGGCGTTCATGGAGTCGCGACGCTTTGTTGATGCGATCGTAATGATTCGTTGCTAACCTAATCCGCATGGTCAACACCAAGTCGGTACTCGCGATGGTCCTGTGGAGCGCAGCGTTGTTTGCGCAATACGATACGGCAACGGTGCTGGGAACGGTGGCTGACGCGTCGGGCGCGGTGGTGCCAAACGTGAAGCTGACGATCTCCAACACGACAACCGGAGTCCAGGTAGCTCAGCTTTCGGATGAGAACGGCAACTACCAGTTTCTCAATCTAAGAATCGGAACGTACTTTCTTTCTGCCGAAGCGAAGGGCTTCAAGGTGGCGAAGTCGACGGAGTTCACGCTCACCGTCAGCGCGCGGCAGAGAGTGAACCTCACATTGCCGGTGGGTGAAGTGACGGAGAGCGTCACGGTGAGCGAGGCGGCGGTCATGTTGGAAGCCGACTCCAGCGACCGCGGCCAGGTGGTGAGTCGGGAGGCGATCGTGAACCTGCCGTTGAACGGGCGGGCCTATGCGGATTTGGCGCTGTTGTCGCCGGGCGTGCGGAAATCGAACATCTCCAACCGGGACGCGTCGTTCAACGTGAACGGCCTGCGCAGTTCCTGGAACAATTTCATGTTGGACGGCGTGGACAACAACGCGTACGGTACATCGAATCAGGGATTCTCGAACCAGGTGGTGCAGTTGAATCCGGATGCGGTGCAGGAGTTCAAGGTCCAGACCAACAACTTCTCGGCTGAATACGGGCGCGCCGGCGGCGCGGTGATCAACGCCAGCCTGCGGAGCGGCTCCAACCAGTTTCACGGCGCGGCGTGGGAGTTCCTGCGGAATACGAAGCTGAACGCGGTGGGATTCTTCCGGCCCTCCACGGGAGTGAAGCCGGTTCTGGTGCAGAATCAGTTCGGCGGCGCGTTTGGCGGTCCGATCAAGAAGGACAAGATGTTCTTCTTCGGCAACTACGAAGGATTCCGGCGCGTGGAGCGCGGCCTTCAGTTTGCGAGCATCCCCACGCTGGATCAGCGGCAGGGACGGCTGGGCGTTGCAGTGCGCAATCCGTTGACCGGTGATGTCTATACGGATGGCGTGATCCCGCAGAGCGCCATCACGCCGTTCGCCCGCAAAGTGCTGGGTGATCTGCCGACGCCCACCCGGAGCTCGGCCTCTGGTGTGGCGCCTTCGAACAACTGGGATTACCTCACGCCGACCCCGACTGAGGACAACAAAGGTGACGGCCGGATCGACTATTACGTCAACGACAAGCTGAACTTGTTTGGACGTTACAGCCACAGGCTCTCCAATCGAACCGAGAATCACGTGATTCCAGGACCCTCCGGCGGCGATGCCAACGGCAACGTGCGCGTTCTGAACCGGCAGGTGGCGGGCGGCTTCAACTACAATCTCTCGCCGACCTCGGTGATCGATTTTCGTATCGGCGTAAGCCTGTTCGAAGGCGGCAAGAGTGCGCTGGGCGCGGACCGCGGCAACATGCTGGCCGAATATGGCATTCCGGGCCTGCCTGACTCGCCCGTGATCGGCGGCGGTCTGACGTCGCAATCCATCGCCGGCTTCACCAGTCTCGGGCGGCAATCGTCCAATCCGCAATTCCAGAATCCGTTCACGGTGAACCCGAAGACGAACTACTCCAAGATTCTCGGCCGCCACGTCTTGAAGGCGGGCTACGAATATCAATCGATCAATACGGACATCTTCGATTTCAACCCGCAGTACGGCCAGGATAACTACGGCGGGACGTTCTCGCGTCCGACCGGCGCGGCTGCCAGCAACCTGTACAACCTGGCGGATTTTCTGGTGGGGGCGAGGTCGCGCTACAGCCTGAACAACGAAATCGTTCTGAACTACAGGCAGAGGATGCACTTCTTCTATTTGCAGGACGATTGGAAGGTCAGTTCGAAACTGACGGTGAATGCCGGTGTGCGATACGAATATGGCACACCGCAGTGGGAAGAGAAGAACCGCATCGCGAACCTGGATGCGGCCACCAACACGCTGATTCAGGCCAAGGAGGGCGGGATCTACGACCGGTCGCTGGTCCAGCCGGATCGCAACAACTTCGCGCCGCGGCTCGGCATCGCCTATACGGTGACGCCGAAGACGGTAATCCGCAGTGGCTATGGCATCAGCTATGTGCACTTCAATCGTCTGGGCGGCGAGAACCTGTTGGGCTACAACGGTCCGAACATCGTCAATCTGTCGATCGATCAGCTGCCCACTCAGGCGGCATGCACCGGCGACAACTACCGGGGTTGCTTCCGCACGACACAGATGGGCTATCCGAAGGGGCTGGTGGATCCCTCGAACTTCTCGACGGCCACGACCCGCACGAACTACACTCCGGCCGATTACCGCACCAGCTACGTGCAGAGCTGGCACCTGACAATTCAGCGTGAGATCGCCAAGAACCTGCTGTTCGACGTCGCCTACGTCGGAAACCGCGGCACGGGGCTGATGATCCTGGGCGACTACAACCAGGCCCGGCCGAACAACCCAGGTGAGAATACGCCTCTGGCGGCCCGGCGGCCGATCAAGGGCTACGACTACATTCAGATGTCCTGGGGCGGTGGCTTCTCCACCTATCACGGCTTCCAATGGAAAGTAGAGAAGAAGTATTCCGGCGGGTTGTACCTGCTGAACAGCTTCACGTGGTCGAAAACGATGGACAATGCAGGCGGCCACCTGGAAACGTTCAATGGCGATAACTCGCGTGTGAACTACGCCGACATGCGGAACGAGAAGGGCCTGGGCAGCTACAACCAGCCCGTGAACAACACGTCTACCGTCGTTTGGGAAGTACCGTACGGGAAAGGCCGGAAGTGGGGCTCCAGTTCCAACGGCTTTGTGAATGCGGTACTCGGCGGATGGCGGCTGACCGGCATCAACACGATGACCAGCGGGCAGCCTATCAATCTGAACTACGCGGTGCCGAGCCTGTTCCAGGTGTCCACGGCGCCGACGTACCGGCCGAACTATCTGGGTGGCAGCCTGTATTCTACGGACAAGAGCCCGACGAACTACTTCAACAAGGCGGCGGTGATCGCGCCCAGCACGGCCACGCCGAACGATCCTTCGAAGCCGTTCGGAAATCTGGGCCGGAATGTGGCGCGGAGCAACGCGATCTTCAATTTCGATGGCGGCGCGCATAAGGAATTCGGCCTGCCGTGGGAAGGGACGCGTTTGGAGTTCCGGGCGGAGTTCTTCAACCTGTTCAACCAGACGAATCTCGGCGCCGCGCAGGGCAACGTTCTGGCCAATAACTTCGGCACGATCACCGGGTTGTCTTCACTGCCCCGGCAGATTCAGTTCGCTTTGAAGCTGGCGTTCTAGGCGGACTGCGATTCGATCTCGGTAGAGACCTGCTCCCACTCCGTCAGCACGGCATCAAGCTCCCGGCGCTGCGAGTCGAGCAGGTCCATCTGCCGTTTTGTTTCCTCGGCGGAGACGAAGTTCTGCAACTGCTCTTCGAGGCCGGCGATCTCGGACTCCAAGCTCTGGGAGCGTGCTTCCAGCGCGGCTGCCTTGTCCTCCAACTGCTTCATGCGCATTGGATTGACGCGGCGGGTCTTACCGGGCTCGGTTGTCCTGGATTCGGCTGTCGTCTCCACCACCGTGTTGGCCGCGGTGAAGACCTGCGCCGCTCCGGACTTGGTGTACTGGAAATCCTCGTAGTTGCCGGGGAAGACTTCGACGTGGCCTGCCGCGATCTCGAAGACCTTGGTGGCCAGTTTGTCGATGAAGTAGCGGTCGTGCGAAACGAAGACGACGGTGCCGGTGAAGTTCTGCAGCGACTCCAGAAGGACATCCTTGGCGCGCATGTCCAGGTGGTTGGTAGGCTCGTCCAGCAGCAGGAAATTCGACGGGTTCAGCAGCATGCGGGCCAGGGCGTAGCGGTTGCGCTCGCCGCCGCTGAGCACTCCGATCTGCTTGAATACATCGTCTTCGCTGAACAGGAAGCAGCCGAGCAAGTTGCGGAGCTCCGTGGTGGTCTTGCCGTTGGCGACGCTGGTGAGATCGTCCAACATGCGCGACTCGGTGTCGAGTTCCTTGTACTGATCCTGCGCAAAGTAATCCACCTGCACGTTGTGGCCCAGGCGGTACTCGCCCTTCGTCAGGGTTTCGGTGCCGGAGAGCAGCTTGATCAGCGTGGACTTGCCGGCGCCGTTGACGCCGATCAGCGCCACGCGGTCGCCGCGCTCGATGGCGAAGTTCACGTTTTCGAGAATCACCTTGTCGCCGTAAGCCTTGCGGACGCCGCTGAACTCGGCCACGACGCGGCCGGATGCCTTCGGTTGCGGGAAGGAGAAATGGATGGTCTTCTCTTCCGGCGGAATCTCAATGCGCTCGATCTTCTCGAGTTCCTTGATGCGAGACTGCACCTGCTTGGCCTTGGTGGCCTGCGCACGGAAGCGGTTGATGAAGGCTTCGAGTTGCTGGATGCGCTCGGCCTGATTGCGATACGCGGATTCCAGCAACTGGCGGCGCTCGGTCTTCTGCGTCAGGTAGCGCTCATAGCCGCCGGTGTAGAAATGGACGTTCCTGTTCCAGAGCTCTACGATCTTGTTCACAGTGACGTCGAGGAAGTAGCGGTCGTGCGAGATGAGCACGACGGCGTTGGGGTAGTTCTTGAGGTAGTCTTCCAGCCAGTTGCGGGCTTCCAGATCCAGGTGGTTGGTGGGCTCGTCGAGCAACAGGAGATTGGGCTGTTCCAGTAGCAGCTTGCCTAGCGCGATGCGCATCTGCCAGCCGCCGGAGAAATATTCGGTGCGCTTGGTCCAATCCTCTTTGGCGAAGCCGAGGCCGGTGAGCACGCTGCCGACCTTGGCCTCCAGCGCGTAGCCGTCGCGGTTGCGGAACTGGGATTCGAGTTGCGAGTAACGGTCGCTGGCGGCGTGGTAGTCGTCGCTGGCCGGATCGAGGTCAGCGAGGGAGTGGGCGATGGTCTCCATCTCCTTCTCCATGTCCTTAAGGCGATCGAAGACGGAGAGGCACTCCTGGAAGACGCTGCGGCCGGAGAGAGCGAGGCCATCCTGCGGCAGGTAGCCGGCGGTGACGCCTTTCTGAGTGGAGTACTCGCCGGAATCCACGGTTTCGAGACCCGCGAGGATCTTCATGACGGTGGATTTGCCGGTGCCGTTGGCGCCGACCAGACCCACTCGGTCCTGCGGAGTGATCAGCCAGTTGACGCCTTCAAACAACAACTTGGGACCGAAACGTTTTGAGGCGTTGACGAGAGAGATCATTGGCGGCGGAGCACTTTTCCTGGGCTGGCTTCGGTGAGCTGGCCTTCGTCCACCATCACTGTGCCGTTGACGATGACGAAGTCGAAGCCTTCCGAATACTGATGGGGCTGGGTGTAGGTGGCTTTGTCCTGCACGCGGGCGGGGTCAAAGACGAGCAGATCGGCGGCGGCGCCCTCGCGGAGAATGCCGCGGTCCTTGATGCCGAACGTGCGGGCGGGCAGGGAGGTCATTCGCCGGATGGCGTCCTCCAGCGTGAGGATGCCGCGCTTGCGGACGAACTCGGCCAGCACGCGGGCATTGGTGCCGTAGGCGCGCGGGTGCGGCATGCCCTCGCCGAAGATGCGGATGCCGCCGTCGCTGGCGATGGCGGTATGGGGGTAGCGCAGGATGCGTTCCACGTCCACGTCGCCCATGGAGTGATAGACCATCTGCGCGCCGCCGGCCAGCATCATGTCGAGAATGGTGTCGATCTGGTTGGCGACCGTGGGCGGCTGGCTGCGCATCACGGTGATATCGCGAATGTTTTTGCCCTCGTACGCCTTATTGGGGCGGAAGGTGGCGACGATGGCGTAGGTGTAGTCTTCGTGGCCGAGACCTGCGATCATCCGCTGCATCTCGGCGGCGATTTCGCCGCGGGTGCCTGGGTTGGTCAGCCGCTCCTTGACCTTGGCGCCGTTATCGGCCAGCGCCCAGGAGGGCAGCGTGATGCCGAGGTTGGTGGAGGAGTGATCGTATGGGTACTGGTCGATGACGACATCCACACCTTTGCGGCGGTACTCGTCCACCAGGCCGAGCGACTTGTCGCTCATGCCCCAGAGGCGCGGCGTATCGATCTTGAAGTGCGAAAGCTGCACGCGCATCCCGGCTTCCAGTCCGACCCGGGCGGCTTCGTTGATGGCATCCAAAATCTTGGCGCCCTCGTCGCGCATGTGGCTGGCGTAGACGCCCTGATAGGCCGCGGCGGCCTTGGCGAGGTCCACCACCTCATCGGTGGTCGAGTAGGTGCCTGGGATGTAGATGAGGCCTGTGGAGAGCCCCACGGCGCCTTCCTGCATGGCGCTGTGGACTAATTCCTTCATCTTTGTGAGCTCTTCCGTCGTTGCCGGGCGGTTGGCAGTGCCCATCACGGCGCGGCGCACCGTGTTGTGGCCGACGAGCGAAGCCAGATTCAGGCCGAGGCCCTTCGCTTCCAGCTCCCGGAACCATTCGCCCATGCGTTCCACGGAGCCGCCGCAGTTGCCGGTGACCACTGTGGTGACGCC
>CAYVDY010000183.1:0-11275 GCA_964450255.1 uncultured Candidatus Solibacter sp.
ACGGTGTTCCTGGCGGAGTCGATTCAGGGGTTATCGATCAGTACGAAGAGGTAGCTACTCGTACCGCTCCCTGACGGTCGCGGCTCGGAAACGGGCGGCTTGTTTTCGAGTGCGATCAAGATGCGCGAGTGCGGTGAAGACTGGTGCGAGTGTGCAGCTACTCGGACTTCATCATTTCATCCCAGGTGACGACGCGTTTGGCGTCTACGGCCATGCGGCCGAGTAGCGACGTGAACGTGGAGTCGCAAGCGTCGAAGGCCATGTTCTTCTGCTTGCCCTCGATGATGTGGGTGAGGAATTGCTCGATGGCATCGATGGTGATCTCGCGTTTGGATTCAACACGCTCGGTCTTCTGGCCGTCGCGATGCCATTCGTAGAACCTGCGATGGGTGGTGAGCGAGCCGGTGGAGCCGAAGAGCTGCTCGCGGACTTCGCGCCAGCCGCTGGCGATGAGCTGCGTACCGTGGAGGTAGCCGCAGAGGCCGCTGGGGTAGGTGTAGGTGACGTTGACGTGATCGAGGTTGTCACCGACCGCGCGCTTGCCCTTGCCGCCTCCGCCGATGGCGCTGACTGGCCGGGCCTGGGCGAACCAGTTGAGGACGTCTACACCGTGACAATCCTGCTCGACGATGAAGTCGCCTGACTTCTCGCGATAGGGATACCAGGCGCGCTTTTCCATTTCAGGGGTGAGTTGCGGACGAGCGCCCGGGCGGATGCCGCCAACCATCCATTCGGCGCGCATGAGGAGCAGTTCGCCCATCCGGCCGGTGCGGAGGATCTGCTCCGCTGCCTGATATTCGGGGCTCCAGCGCTGTTGAAAGCCGAAGAAGATGACTTGTTTGGGGCTGGCGGCACGGGCGGCAGCGAGAGTCATTTTGACGCCGGCGACGCTGGCTCCGGCGGGCTTCTCGCAGTAGATATGCTTGCCGGACTTCACGGCGGCGGTGAAGTGCTCCGGGTGGAGGTAGACGGGCGTAGTGATCTGTACGGCGTCGAGTCCGGGGTGGGCGAGGAGTTCGGTGTAGTCCTTGTAGGTCTTGGCGCTGGAGAGCGCGGGCACCTGGGTCTTGGCTCTGTCGATCTGATCGGGATAGAGATCGCAAAGGGCGGTGACTTCGGCGCGGGGATCCTTTGCGAAGAAGTCGGCGTCGTAGCGGCCGCGGTTGCCGGTTCCAATGACGCCGACGTGGATCCTTGAGTTGGCTTGGGCGCCGAAGGCGGTCTCCGGTTTGACAATCAGAATGCCGCCTGTGGCGAGTGCGGATCTGCGCTTGATCTCTTTCATGCGCCGATTCTATTACAATGCAGCAGTGACTCAACGCTCGTCGGGAAATACGAATTCGTTCGCGATGCGGCTGTCGCTGTGGACCGGCGTGCTGATGCTGCTGAGCAAGTGCGGGGCGTGGTACCTGACGGGATCGTCGGCGATCTTCTCGGACGCGCTGGAGTCTGTGATTCACTTGGCGGCGGTTGCGTTTGCGACGTACAGCTTGTGGCTGAGCGTGAGACCGGCGACGGCGCGGTTTCAATATGGGTACGAGCGGATCACGTTCTTTTCGGCCGGGTTCGAGGGCGCGCTGATCACGGCGGCTGCCGTAGCGATTATCGTAACCGCTGTTTACAAGTGGATGCATGGTCTGGAGCTGGAAGCGTTGGGCACGGGCGCGCTGATTGTGTTGGGCGCGGGATTGCTGAATGGCTTGCTGGGCTGGTATCTGATCCACACGGGCAGGAGGACCGACTCGCTAATCCTGGTGGCGAACGGCAAGCACGTATTGACGGATTGCTGGACAAGCCTGGGCGTGATTGTAGGACTCGGGCTGGTGATGTTGACGGGATGGAAGCAGTTCGATCCGATCTGCGCGATCGTGATGGCGGTCAATATTCTGTGGGCCGGCGGGCAGCTGATGTGGCAGAGCGCGCGCGGGTTGCTGGATTACGCCGACCCTGACGTGGAGCAGCGGCTGCGGGGCTTGCTGGACAAGCTGACGGCGGCTGAGGGAATCGAGTATCATGAGCTTCGTTTCCGGGAGACCGGCGGGCGAGTGATGGTTGAGGTTCATCTGCTGTTTTCGTGCGGGTGCCCTATTGGTGATGCGCATGAAGTGGCGACGCGAGTGGAGGATCAGCTGATTGCGGGATATGAGCGGCCACTGCAGGTGACGACGCATTTAGAAGCGAGTGAGAGTCATGAAGAACACCATCGAGTGCGCCAAGGATGAGGGGATGACGGGCGACGGGCAAGCGCAGTTGATCCGGCGTCTGGCTCATGATCTGCGGCAACCGCTTTCCAGCATCGAGTGCATCGGGTACTACCTGGACATGGTGTTGGGCGATCAGGAACCGGAGCTGCAGAAGCAGTGCGAGACGCTGCGGCGGATGGTGCAGCAGGCCCACTGGCTGCTGGAAGATGCGTCGCTTGCCGTGTCGGTCCGGGACCTGGAATGTGGGCTGGTATCGCTCTCTCAGGTGCTGACGAAGATCGGCGGGGAGATGGCCCTGCATGATCAGCGGGGCCTGGAACTGCGGATGGATGAGAATGTGGTGGTGGTGGCTCCGGTGGTTTCCACCGCGTGTTTCTGCGAGCACGCGCTGGCGTTTTTCCGGAACGTGGCGCAGGCGGAGGAGCCGATCCTGGTGACGGTGGAAGTGAGCGCTGAGGTGCGGTTGGAGATCAGCGCGGAGATTCTCGGCGAGCCGGACGAGATGCTGCGAATGGTGGAACCTGCCGCGGGCGGCGGGTTGCGGGCGTTCACGTCGGCGGCGGGGGGGCAGATGGCGGTTCGGGCGAACGGGCGGCGGTTGACGCTAACGTTCTGGCTGAGGCGCGCGGAGTAGGGCACGGAGCTTGTCGTCGTCCGTATTGGCGGGGTCTACGACCAGTAGGGCGAAGTCGTGTTCGAGAGCGGGGATAGCGCTGGTGGATTCCACGATCCAGTTTTCGGAGTTGGCCAAAAGTGCGCGCAGTTGGGGGAGAGCTGTTTTGAGATCGCCGCGGAGCCAGTAGGCGCGGGCGGCTCCGGCCTGGAGATAGCGGCGGGTGTCGCCTTCGTCGCCGGGTTGCTGTTCTTCCGAGAGGGTGAAGGGTGTGCCGGGTTCCGGGGCGTGGTGGGAGATTTTCACGGCGGTCCAGTTCTTCTCGGGAGAAAGGGCGAGGATGCGGCAGACGAGCGTGGTCTTGCCGCATTTGCGAGCCAGGCCGCCCAGGATGATTCTCACTCCGGTTTATTCTCCAAGGCCGCCAGACGGGCCTTTAGCTCGGCCACCTCGCGCTTGAGTGCGGGCAGGCGGGCGACGTTGGCCTGAGATTCGAGATAGTCCTTCAGTGGACGGGCGGGGGTGCCCCAGTAGACTTCGCCGCCGCCGCGGACGATCTTGCCGGTGAGGATGCCGGCGCCGCTGCCGATGACGGCGCGGGACTGAATGGTGACGTTGTCGCCGATTCCGACCTGACCGCCGATGACGGCGTAGTCTTCCACGACGGTGCCGCCGGCCATGCCGGTCTGGGCGACGATGACGACGTGGCGGCCGATGCGGCAGTTGTGTCCGATGTGCACCATGTTGTCGAGCTTGGTGCCGTCGCCGATGGAGGTGACGCCGAGGGCGGCGCGGTCGACTGCGGAGCCTGCGCCGATCTCCACGTCATCGCCGAGCGTGACGCGGCCGATCTGCGGGAATTTCTCGTAGTGGTCCCTTTCGAAGACGAAGCCGAAGCCGTCGGCTCCGAGGACGGCGCCGGAGTGGATGAGCGCGCGGGCGCCGATGGTGACGTCGTGATAGATGGTGACGTGGGGCATGAGGCGGCTGCCGGGCCCGATTGTGACGCGATCGCCGATGACGCAGTAGGGGCCGATGGCGGCGTCTGGGGCGATGGTGCAGGCGCTGCCGATGATGGCGGTGGGGTGGATGCCGGAAGGCGGGGCGGGCGGGGGCTGGAGTTGCCAGACGACTTTGGCGAAGGCGCCGCGAGGGTCTTTGGCGCGGATGATGGTGTGGGCCGCCGGGTTATCGAAATCAAGCGGGACGAGGAGGCAGCCGGCGGCGGAAGACTGCGCTTCCCGCCGGGCCTTGCGGTTGCCGACGAAGGAGAGATGGTGCGCGGAGGCGGTGTCAAGCGGGGCGACGCCGGTGATGTCGCGGGCGCCCTCGCCTTCGAAGGGCAGGCCGAGCAAGGCGGCGATGTCGCTGACGATCATATGATTTAGTTTATGCCGGTTGATCCTTCCGCCTATGTTGCGCCGACGGCGCGTGTGCATCCTGATGCCGTGATTGGTCCGCGCACGCGGGTTGGCGAGTTCTGCGTGGTGGACGAGGATGTGGTGATCGGTTCGGATTGCCTGCTGGAGCCGTATGTGTTCGTCAAGCGATGGACAACGATCGGGAACAACAACGAGTTCAGCTCGGGCGTGGTGCTGGGGACCGATCCGCTGGATAAAGCGTTTGACGGGCGGCGGAGCTATCTGCTGATCGGCAACGGGAATAAGATGCGGGAGCACTGGACGGTGTCGCGGGGGACGGCGCCGGAGAGCCGTACGGTGATTGGCAACGACAATTTCGTGATGACGTCGGGGCACATTGCGCATGATGCGCAGGTGGGCTCGAATTGCGTGATTGCGAGCTGCACGCTGCTCTCGGGGTACGTGGAGGTGGGGGATCAAGCGTTCATCAGCGGCGGAGTAGTGGTGCACCAGTTTTCGAAGATCGGGCGGAACGTGATGGTGGCGGGGAATGTGCGCGTAAACAGCGATCTGCCGCCGTACTTCATGTACTCGGATTTCAACGTGGCGGCGAAGGGGCTGAATCTTGTGGGGCTGCGGCGGGCGGGGTTCAAGGCGAGCGAGGTGTCGGCGATCAAGGCGGCTTACAAGCTGTTGTACCGGTCCGGATTGAAGCTGGATGAGGCTCTGGCGCGTATCGAGACAGAGCTTCCGACGGAGCATACTCTACACTTGATAGAGTTCATCCGCGGCAGCAAGCGAGGGATCTGCCGCGAGTAGGAGGCCCCCATTGCGGTATCTGGGATTCGTGGCGGCGCTCAGCGTTGCGCCCGTGTGGGCACAGGTGACGATTGAGGATGTGGTGCGCCGCGCGGGCGAGCGGTACGCGGGCGTCCAGATCTCCATTGAGCAGGCATCACTGGCGGCGGCGGCGGTGCAGCAGGCGCGTCTGGCGTACCTGCCGCGCGGGGATTTCTACGCGCAGGCGAACCTGGCGACACGGAACAACGTGTATGGGATGCTGATGCCGAACCATGTGATCGCTCCGATCTCGGGTCCGCCTTCGGCAACAAACGCGGGCACGAATGTATTTGGATCGGCTGTGGGGTTTCTGGTGACCTGGGAGCCGTTTGATTTCGGCCAGCGGAAGGCGCATGTCGCGACGATGGACGCGGGGCAGCAGCGGGCGGTGCGCGGCGTGGCGCGGACACGGTTCGAGGTGGAGGCTACGGCGGCGGACGCGTTTTTAACGGTGCTTGCCGCGGACGAGACGGTGGCGCGGGCGCGGGCCGGTGTGGAGCGGGCGGCGAGCCTGGAGAAGATTGTGGAGGCGCAGACGAAGGCGGGACTGAGGCCGGAGGCGGATTTGTCGCGGGCGGTGGCGGAACGTGTGATGTCGGAGGCGCAGGTGATTCAGGCGGAGGGCGCGGCGCGGTTGGCGCGGATCGCGGTGGCTCAATTTGCGGGCGGTACGTGGCAGGAGGTGAAGCCGGATGCTCCGTTTGTGACGAAGCCGGCGGAGCTTCCGGAGCCGGGCGGCGCGGTGGCCTTGCACCCGGCGTTGCTGGAGCAATCGGCCGCGGTGAATGAAGCGGAGTTGCGGCGGCGCGAGGCGTTGATTGCATGGAAGCCGCGGTTCCAGACGGACACGGCGTTGTACGCTCGCGGCGTGCAGACGGGGCCGAACATCTACAACTGGGGCATCGGCTTAAGCGTGCTGTTTCCCATATTGGACATGCCGCAGATTCGTGCAAAGCGGATGGAGGAGAAACACCGTTCGCAGGGAGAGACGGCACGGCTGCAGAAGCTGACGACGGATCTGAATGCGGAAATGGAGCGGGCGCGAACCGGAGTGGATACCGCGATCCGGATGGCGGCGACGACACCGCCGCAGTTGCAGGCGGCGCGGGCGGCGCAGAGTCAGGCCGTGGCGCGCTATCGGGCGGGGCTGGCGAACTTGGTGGACGTGGCGGATTCGCAACGGATGCTGTTGCAGGCGGAGATTGATGACGGGCTGGCGAAGTTGAACGTATGGCGGGCGCAACTGGGCGTGGCGATTGCCGCCGGGGATCTGGCGCCGTTTTTGGAGAAGGCAAAGCGATGAAGCTGGTTCTAATGGCGCTGCGGCGGCCGGTGACGATCCTGGTGTGCGTGCTGGCGATTGCGCTGCTGGCGGGCCTGGCGGTGGTGCGGATGCCGGTGGATATCTTCCCGCAGTTGGGGGCACCGGCGATTTATGTGGCGCAGCCGTATGGCGGCATGGATCCGGGGCAGATGGGAGGGTTCCTCACCTACTACTTCGAGTACGACTCCCGGTACAACGCGGGGATCCAGCATGGCGCATCGAAGAGTATTCAGGGTGCGTCCCTGATGAAGCTGGTGTTTCATCCGGGCACGGACATGAGCGCGGCGATGGCGGAGGTGGTGGGGTATGTGACGCGATCCCGGGCGTTCATGCCGCCCGGGACGGTGGGGCCGTTCATCACGCGATTCGATGCAGGCAGCGTGCCGGTGGGGCAACTTGTGTTTTCGAGCCCGACGAAGAGCGCGGGCGAGTTGCAGAACATCGCGCTGAACCAGGTGCGGCCGCTGTTCGCGACGCTGGAGGGTGTCTCGGCGCCGCCGCCGTTTGGCGGGAATCAGAAGACGGTCATCGTGCGGGTGCAGCCGGAGAAGCTGCGGCAGTATCATCTGTCGCCGGATGAAGTGATGGCGGCCGTGAGCCGGGCGAGCACGGTGTTGCCCTCTGGCAATGTGCGCGTCGGGGATCTGAATTACATCGCGTCGTCGAATGCGGTGTTGGGAGCGAAGCTCGACGAGTTGTTGGATGCATTGGTGCGGCCCGGCGTATATCTGCGCGACGTGGCGAGCATCGAGACGGGCACCGATATCGTGACGGGCTATGCGCACGTGAACGGCAAGCGGACCGTGTACATCCAGGTGACGAAGCGGGCGGATGCTTCGACGCTGCGCGTGATCGATCGTGTGAAGAAGGCGCTGCCCGACATGCGCAAGGTGTGTCCGGACGACGTGAGCGTGACGCTGGAGTTCGACCAATCCGGCTTTGTGTCGGCGGCGATTCAGAACCTGGCGACTGAGGGTGTGCTGGGCGCTTTGCTGACGGGCCTGACGGTGCTGCTGTTCCTGCGCGACTGGCGCGGGGCGCTGATCGTGGTGACGACGATTCCGGTGGCGCTGCTCTCCGCAGTGGTGTGGTTGTGGGCGTTCGGGCAGACGATCAACATTATGACGCTGGGCGGGCTGGCGCTGGCTGTGGGTGTACTGGTGGACGAGGCGACCGTGGAGATCGAGAACATCCACACGCACATGGCGTCCGGGCTGGGCCGGGCGCAGGCGGTGCTGGATGCTTGCCGGAAGACGGCGACGCCGAGGCTGCTGGCGATGGTGTCGATTCTGGCGGTGTTCGTGCCGGCGGCGTTCATGACGGGCGTAGTGCGGCAGTTGTTTGTGCCGCTGGCGCTGGCGGTGGCCTGTGCGATGGTCTCGTCGTATGTACTTTCGAGCACGCTGGTGCCGGTAATGGCCACGCGGCTGCTGCGGGCGGGGCATGCGGGCGACGAGGCGGGGCGGATGCGGCGGTGGTATGGCTCGTATCTCGACGCCGTGTTGGGGCTGCGGTGGCCCGTAGTAGGGCTCTATCTGGCGACGTCGATCGGGATGCTGATGTGGCTGGCACCGGGGATCGGGCGCGAGGTATTTCCGGAATCGGGGCAGGAGCTTTTTCAGTTGCGACTGCGGGCGCCATCGGGAACGCGGATCGAGAAGACGGAGCAGGTGGCACTGAAGACGCTGGCGGTGATTCAGCGGGAGGCTGGTAAAGAGAATGTGGAGCTCACGACGGCGTTCATCGGGGTGCAGCCGGCGAGCTATCCGATCAACACGATTTTCCTGTGGACCAGCGGGCCGCAGGAGGCCGTGTTGAAAGTGGCGCTGAAGCGCGGGGCTCCGGTGCAGGGCGCTGAGCTGCGGGAGAGGCTGCGAGGCTCGCTGGCGCGGGAGTTGCCGGATACGAAGTTTTCATTTGAGCCGGGCGACATCATCGGGCAGGTGATGAGCGGCGGGGCGTCGGCTCCGGTGGAGGTGGCGGTGCAGGGTCCGAGCCTGGCGAACAACCGGGCTCATGCGGAGAAGGTGCGGGTGGAGTTGGCGAAGATCGGCGTGTTGCGCGATTTGCAGTATGGGCAGGCAATGGACTACCCGGCGTTGGACGTGAAGATCGACCGGCAGCGGGCGGGGCAGTTTGGTTTGACGATGTCGCAGGTGGCGCGGTCGATGGTGGCGGCGACGTCGTCTTCCCGGTTTGTGGAACCGAACTACTGGCGGGATCCGGCGACTGGCAACGCGTTCCAGATTCAGGTGGAGATTCCGTATCAGCAGATGGATTCGGCGCAGGCGCTGATGAACGTGCCGGTGATGCAGAACGGCGAGCCGCGGCCGCTGCTGGGCGATGTGGCGACGGTGAAGACGGGGACGACGATGGGGTTGGTGGAGCGGTACAACATGCAGCGCGTGGTCAGCCTGACAGCGAATGTGCAGGGCGCGGCGCTGAGTACGGCGGCGGCGGAGATCGAGGCGGCCGTGAAGCGTGCCGGCGAGCCGGTGAAGGGCGTGTCGGTGAAAGTGCGCGGGCAGATTCCGGCGCTGCTGGAGACGGAGTCGAATTTGAAGTACGGAATCGCGGCTTCGCTGGTGGCGATCTTCCTGTTGCTGGCGGCATTCTTCGAGAGCTTCAGGCTGTCGCTGGCGGTGGTGCTGACGGCCTCGGCGGTGCTGGTGGGCGTGGTGCTGGCGTTGCTGGTGACGGGGACGACGATGAACGTGCAGTCCTTCCTGGGGGCGATCATGGCGACGGGGATTGCGGTGGCGAACTCGATCCTGCTGTGTTCGTTCGCGGAGCGGGCGCGGGAGGAAGGCGCTGACGTGCTGGCGGCGGCGCGGAGTGGGGCCTCGGGGCGGCTGCGGGCGATTCTGATGACGGCCGCGGCGATGATCGCGGGCATGATCCCGATGGCTCTGGGGTTGGGCGAGGGCGGGGCGCAATCGGCTCCGCTGGGACGCGCCGTGATCGGCGGATTGATCTTTGCGACGGTGGCGACGCTGACTGTGTTGCCGGCGGTGTATGCGGTGGTGATGTCAGGGAGGAAGACCGATGCGGCGTAGTTTGTGGCTGGTATTCAGCGGGGTGCTGTGGGCGCAGGGCGTGAAGCTGCCGGCAGAGTTGCAGGCGTGGCAGAAGGTGGCCGTGACGGCGCGCGTAACGGGATTGGTGGAGCGGGTGCTGGTGGATCGTGGGTCCGTCGTCAAAGAGGGCGAAGTGCTGGTGGAGTTGTCGGCTCCGGAGATGAAGGCGCAGTTGGCGGAGGTGGAGGTGCGGGCGCAGGCGGTGGAGGCGCAGCGGGGCGAGGCCGAGGCAAGACGGGCGGCGGCGGAGAGCCTGGCGTCGCGGTTGAAGACAGCCTCGGGGACTCCGGGGGCGGTATCGGCGAATGAGCTGATCCAGGCCGAGAAGCAGGTGTCGGCTTTGACGGCGCTGCTGGCGGGTTTGGAGAAGAACGCCGCCGCGGTGCGGGCGCAGGCGGACGTCATTCGGGAAATGACGGGGTACTTGCGGATTGTGGCTCCGTTCGCGGGGGTGGTAACGGAGCGCATGGTGCATCCGGGGGCACTGGCCGGGCCAGCGACTGGGGCGTTGGTGGAGTTGCAGGACGTGGCGCGGTTGCGGCTGGTGGTCGCACTGCCGGAGAGCGAGTGGAAGAGCATGGCGATGGGGGCGCGGTTGAGCTTCACGGTGCCGGCGTGGCCGGGGCGGACGTTCACGGGCGTGGTGGCGAGACGGGCGCGGGTGCTGGATGCGAAGACGCGGACGATGCCTGTGGAGTTGGATGTGATGAATGGGGATGGGGCGCTGGGGCCGGGGATGTATGCGGAGGTGGGGCTGGGGGGGAAGGGGAAGTAGGGGAACTCCGGCAGTTGCACACAATTGGAACCACGTGCTCACTGCCTCAAAGCACCAGGCTCATCGGCTTTGCTAGAGTGTGCCTGGGCATCTTTGATCATGAAAACACTCCAACTGTGTGTTGGTACGCTCTGCATGCTTTTCGGAATCGCCGGAAGCTACTACGCGTTCTCCTCCTTGAAAGTCGGAGCCGGAGATTCAGTGAATTGGGTCGCTTACAACGCGGGGTCCGCGACGGGAGTCTGGATCTGTTGGCTTCCGCTTCGCTGGGTCTTGCGTGCATTCCTTGGCAAGAAGTGGGAATCGTCATCCGGACGGAAGTGGGTTACGGGCACTGCGTTCTTGGCGATCTGGGCACTGCTGGGCTATTCGCTGATCTGGACGGGAGTGGAGGACTATGGGTTGGTGAGTAGGTTCCACGTCTTCATGCTAACGATCGCACCCTTCATTGCTGGGACTTGGCTAGTTGGCGATGGACTGATGTCGTGGATCCGAGAGCCAGAATGAGATCACGCGAGTCCAATGCGAGCGATGACAATTGACCAGGCAGCGGCTGCATACGGGCTTTTCCAACTTGCATTCGCCGAGGTAGTCGATCACATTGCCGGAACGCTCTTTGCGCTCAGGCAGCAGAAGGAAGCAGACCTCAGCTACTCGAATGTGTTTGGCCTCAATTTCGGGAGACAAATAAGGGAGCTTGAGGGAGAACTCAAGACGTTTGACCAATACCAGTCTCAGTGGATGGTCGAGCATCTCGGTCCACTGCGAGAGGCCTGTCGGAGGGCTCGACTTCTGTCCAACTGGCGGAACAAACGAATCCATGCACGAGTGCAGCGAACGGAGGCGGGCCTGGCCCTCTTTGACTGGCGGACGCTTGAACGCTTGTCCATATCGCATGATGAATGCGCCGAGAAGATCGACGAAGCACTCTGGATTGTTGGGACGTTGAAATGCTATGCCCCACATCTGGTTGACCATTTGGACTGGCTCACGCTCTTTGAGAGTGCCTTCGCAGAAGATGAATCGTAGCCCGACTTTCGCAGTTCGCCTGAGTTTTTGGCTATTTTAGGGCGTCCGCGGC
>CAYVDY010000184.1:0-11228 GCA_964450255.1 uncultured Candidatus Solibacter sp.
GCTTCACGAAGGAAACGATGCCGGCGCCGCCTCCTCCGCCACCGCCCGCAACCGCGCCATCCGCCGCACCCAAGCCCAAATCATGAACGCCACACTCCTGCTCGCCCATCTCGCCACGCTGCCGCACGGCCGCGCCAACCTCAAGCAGTTGATGCGCGAGCTTGCCGTCAAAGGGGAACAGCGCCGGGAGCTGGAAGAGACGCTCGATCAGCTCGCCGCCAAGGGTCAGGTGATTGAGCTGCGCAACGGCCACTACGTACTGCCCAGCCACACGCAGGAGTACACGTCCGGACGGCTCAACATGCACCGCGATGGCTACGGCTTCGTCATCCCGGACACGCCTCCGCCGGGCATGAAGGGCGATCTCTTCATCCCGCCCAACGCCTCGTCGCACGCCATGCACGGCGACCGCGTACTGGCCCGCATCACGCGCGTGGCCGGCGATCAGCGCGCCGAAGGCGAGATCATCCGCATACTGAATCGCGCGCATCCCACGGTTGTCGGCGAGTTCCACGCCGGCCGCCGCCACAACTACATCGTGCCGCACGACACGCGCATCCAGCACGGCATCATCATCCCCGACGGCATGGAACTGCCGCCCGCCGGCCTCAATCCGGACCGCATCGGCGCCGCCCCCACTAAGGCCAAAACGCCGGAGGACCTAGACGGCCAGATCGTCAATGTCGAAATTATCGAATTCCCGGAGAGCCCTGACGATCCCGCGGTCGCCCGCGTCATCGAGATCCTCGGCAACCCCGACGACTTCGGCGTGGATGTCGAGATCACCATTCGCAAGCACCACCTGCCCAACCGCTTCCCCGCCGAAGTGCTGGAACAGGCGCAGGCAGTGCCCGCCACCATAACGCAAGCCGAACTCGAGAACCGCCGCGACTTCCGCGGAATGGACATCGTCACCATCGACGGCGAGACCGCCCGCGACTTCGACGACGCCGTCTGGGTGGACCATCTTCCCAACGGCAACTACGCCCTCCATGTCCACATCGCCGACGTCAGCCACTACGTCCGCCCCGGCACGTCCATCGATGTGGAAGCCCTCACGCGCGGCACCAGCGTCTACTTCCCGGACCGCGCCGTGCCGATGCTGCCGCTGGAGCTCTCCACCGAGATCTGCTCGCTGAAGCCCGCGGTCGATCGCCTTTGCATGTCCGCCCTGCTGGAGATCGATCACCAGGGAGACATCGTCCGGCAGGAGTTCTGCCGCGGCATTATCCGCTCCGTCGAGCGCATGACCTACACCAACGTGCATCTGCTGCTGGAAGGCGATCCCGCCCAGCGCGAGCGCTATGCCAGGCTCGTTCCGCGCTTCGAACTGATGAGCGAGCTGGCGATGGTCCTCAACAAGCGCCGCATGAAGCGCGGCTCCATTGACTTCGACCTGCCCGAGCCGCTGATCCTCTTCGACACCGAGGGCGCCATGACGGGTATCGCGCGCACACCCCGCAACGTCGCCAACCGCCTGATCGAGGAGTTCATGCTGGCCGCCAACGAGGCCGTCGCGCGGCACTTGGAGACGCACCTCGGCGAGTCCATCTTCCGCGTGCACGAGATGCCGGACCCCACGCGCGTGATGGAGTTTGAAGAGACCGCCGCCCGCTTCGGCTTCTCGCTCGGCATCGCCGCCATGCCCGTCAAGAAGTATCAGATGACGGACCGCCGCCGCGACGGGCGGAAGACCCAGAAGACCATCGTGCGCGCCGACGAGAACTTCCGCGTCACCAGCAAGATGTACCAGAGGCTCGTCGAAAAGATCGAAGGCCGCCCCGAGGAGCGCATCCTCAGCTACCTGATGCTGCGCTCGCTGAAGCAGGCCCGCTACTCGACAAAGAACGTGGGCCACTTCGCCCTGGCGGCGGATTCGTACACGCACTTCACGTCGCCCATTCGCCGCTACCCCGATCTCATCGTGCACCGCCTGCTGGGCAGCCTCCTGGACGGCGAGCCCCTGACCATCACCGATCTTCACGTCATCGCCGACATGTGTTCGGACACCGAGCGCCGCGCCGCCGAAGCCGAGCGCGAGCTCCTCGAATGGAAGAAGGTGAAATTCATGATCGATCGGGTCGGCGAGGACTTCCCCGCCCTGATCATCTCGACCGCCAAATTTGGCTTTTTCGTGGAGCTGGATAATCTCTTCGTCGAGGGCCTGGTATTGATGGATACGCTCCCCGGCGAGCGCTGGATGTTCCAGGAAAACACGCGGCGAATTGTGGCGGAACGCTCCCGGCGCGAGATCAAAATCGGCGATAAGATCCGCGTGCGTCTGGACCGTGTGGATGCCGTGGAGAAGCGCCTGCTATTCTCGCCGATGCTGCCCGGCGTGCCGAAGGGCGTCAAGCCTAAGTTCCGCCGCTGATCGGCTCACTCGACGCTGACTTTGCCCGCCAGCGCTTTCAACCGATCCATATCGAACCGCGGCAGCAGCCCAAAACAGAACAGTTCCGGCGCATCCATCACGCTGACGTTCTTCTCGATCAGTTCCCGCAGGCTCTTCATCGGCCGCGCCAGCGTCACGCTTTTGATAGCTTCCGTCTCGACTGCCGCAGCCACCAGCGCCACCACGCTCGTCCGTGGCTCATACGCCGCCACGCGCACGACGCCGTGCCGCTCGCCGATCCACCGCGCCACCGCCGCCACCTGGCCCGCCTCGATCCCCAGCGGTCGTTCGCCCACGGTCGCCGCCAGTAGCGCGAACAAATAGTCCTTCATTGCCATCCGCGACTCGCCGAAATAGAACGGGTCTATCGCCACCACGCGGTGCTTACCCTGCAGCAGTTTCTGCACCTCGCCCGTCAGCGCGGCCCGTCCCGCATCGCCAAACACCAGCACCGTATCCACCGGAGCGTCGGGCTCGAACTCCACGGCCGGCACGGTCCAGATCCCATTCATCGCCAGCCGCCAGTGCGTGATCCGCACGCCATCGCTGGTCTCCTGCGACATCATCTTCGCCGTAGCCCGATACTCCGGCCACCGCGTCACTGCGCGCAGCTCAGATCGTCCCGACCCCGCCGCCGGCCCGCCGCCGCTTAGCTTCAGCGCCAGGGTCTGGAACGATTCGTTCACGTCCGGCAGCGCTATCCGCATTTGCGCCGGCGTTCGCAGGTCGTCCGCCGCCGGTGCTTCTTCCACCGGGAATTTTCCGCCAAGGAAGAACTCCCCGATCATGCGGTACAGCGCCTGCCGGTTGTCCAGTCCATAGTTGTGGCCGGCGTCGAAATTGACGTGAAACCGCAGCCGGTCCGCCGCGCCCAGCAACTCGTACACGGGCTTCGCCGCCACCAGCAACGGGCTCAGCGCGTAGTCCGCCCGGAAGCAGCAATTGTCATAGGCATTATGCGTCAGCAGCGCCGGCCGCGGAGCCAGCAGCGCCGTCAAGTTCGTGTAATCCGCAAGCCGCCCCAGATCCACCGGCGTCTGCTCGGAGTCGCCAAGGTCCGGCTCCGGAAACTGCGCCCGCGTGACGAAGCTCGAATAGCCCGCCACCGGCACCGCCAGCTTGATCCGCGTATCCAGCGCGCTTAGCAGTATCGTGTGCCAACCGCCGCCGGAAAGGCCAGTAGCCGCAATCCGTTCCGAGTCCACGTTCGGATGCTGCACTGCGATATCCACCAGCCGCTGCATCGCCAGGAAGAACGGCGCCAGCCCGCTGGTCCCCACCAGATCCAGTTGGTTCAAGCGGTCGTGCTGGAAGCCCGCCGCCGACATCTGCCCCTTGCCGAACCACTCGTAGTTGATGGCGATGACGCCGTTGCGCGCCAGGTGAATGCAGCGCTCCTGGATGTAGCTGTTGGCGATCCCGTCGCCTTCGTGACCATTCAGATTGATTACTGCCGGCACGCGCCCGCTCAGCTTCTCCGGCTCATACACTAGGCCCGGCAGCCACATCCCCGGCACCACCTCGTAACGGAACCGGCGAATCTTGTAGCCGCGCCCCGGCAGAGTATCCAGCCACTCCGCCTTCGTCGGCAGCTTCCGCCATTTCGCGCCCTCGCCGCGGAATACGACCTCGTTGAGGATCTGCTCGCGCAACTGGCTCGCGTAGGTCTCCCACTGCGCCGCGCCGCTCACCAGCGGCATCGCTTTCACCTTCGAGGCGAAGTATACCTGCGATTCGATAGTGGTTTGCCGCGCGGTCAGGACCGGTTTTGCGAGCTGTGTCTCCAGCCAGTCCGCGCCCCACGCCGTGCCACTCAGCGCCGCCAGCAACAGTGCAACCCGCAGCAGAATCATCTTGCCCTCCCTGTCTCCGTCTCAGACTAGCAGAGACGCAAAAAGAGAGGCGCCCTTGCAGGCACCTCTCGAGTCGAGTCGAAACTGAGCTTGATACCTAGCCGTTGCGCCGGAACCGCATCACGCCGAGACCCGCCAGCGCCAGACCCATCAGCCCCAATGTGGCCGGCTCAGGCACCGGTGCGGGGTTCACCGTCAACATAGACACCTTCATATAGTCCTTAGGCTCCACAGGAGTAGTGGTGAGGGTGCGGAAGGCGCTCGTGTTGTTGATGCTGATGCCGCCGGCGAGATGCGCGGCGATGAGCAGCGAATTCACATACCCGCTATTGAGAGTCGCGGTGCGCGGGTTGCTGCCACCCGGATCGAGATTCTCCTTCTGAGCGCCAAAACCCAGCCCTCCGAGACCAGCCAGTGCCTTTCCAGACAGCAGCGTGTTCGAAAGCGCTGTGTTTCCCGTCCAGTACGATAGATCGCTGTCGTTTGTCGAATACTCTCGCAGAACTACCGACATGGGATCCACCTTGGTGTTGAACTGGAAGAGGATGAAATCGATTCCGTTCCGGTTGTCCATCGTGTGGTTGGGGCTTCCGCAATTGGTGGTCGTCTCACCGGTGTTGCAGACACCCAGCCCACCGCTCCAGCGGCCGGTGGCCGACTGCGTGAAGTTGGCGCCAGTAGTTAGAATCGTCCAGGATGTCACGGTCGCCGTGATCCCGCTGTTAGCATAGGTCAGAACGTTGCCGAACGACCCCACGCCTTGATTGCTGGTCATGTTAAAAGTGACCGGTGCCGCCTGAAGCAGGCTCGTCGCCGCCAGCGTCAACATCACGCCCAGGTGATTAATTCTCATGAATACCCCTCCGACCTTTTTCAGATTTGTTCGAGCGCTCGACTTCTCGACTCGACAAATTGATAGTAGGGGCCAGAGAGCGAAAGGAGAACGGAGCAGCCGTCCCATTACGTTGCGGAATTGTACGGGTACTATCGGACTGCGAAGTACCAGCACGGATCAAGCCCGGGCGATAAGTCCTTCGATTGCAGCGATTCCGAGCCGTGCCAGCTCTTCATCGCTGTCTTCGTCCAAACCGCTGACCGCCACGGCGCCCACCACGACACCGTCGTGAAACACCGGCACGCCGCCGGCCCAGCCCAGCATCTTCGGATCGCCCCAGTAGGCCACGTCAAAGCCGTGCTCGGGCGAGCGGACATTGCGGCCAATCTCACGCGTCGTGATTCGCTCCCTGGCCGCGGCGTAGACCTTGTTGGTCGCGACCGTGATCGAAGGTAGAGGCGAGCCGTCCATGCGCTCAAAGGTGATGAGGTCGCCACGGGAATCGCCCACGGCCATCACTGCCTTCAGGCCGCGGCGGTCCAGCTCAGTCCTCATCGCATCCATCGCCGCCCGGGCTTCGGCCAGATTGAGATCAAATCGTTGGTTCATGTGCTTTCAAATTCTGTCACGGCCGTGACGCCCGCTTCAATGCCGGTCCTGAATCAACGAAACGATGGTGCGCGTCACCTCGCTGATCGGGCGCGTCCCGATGACCGTCCAGATATCCGCCTGCGGATAATACTCGCGAACCAGACCCATCTCCTTGTGATACTGCGCCAGGCTTTTCTCCAACGCTTCGGGCTTCTGCTTGCCCGCCAACCGCTGCCGCACCACCCCGTCCGGCACTTCAAGCTGCAAGATAATCGGCGAGGGCAACTTCAGTTCCTTTACCAGCGAGCCGAGAAAGTCCGCCTGCCGCCTCGTCGCCGGATAGCCGTCCAGGATGAACCCGCGGCTCACATCCAAGGCGCTCAACCTGGTCCGCAGCGCTTCGTCCGTCATCGCCGCATCGCCGGTAACCACCGGCATTCTGTAGCGTCTCGACAGCAGTTCGGATTGTGTCGTCTTGCCGCTGCCGGGCGGCCCGATCAGAACCATCACCAAGCCCTTGCCGGCTTCCTGCGCGGAAATCCCGAGCGTTGTCACGAGAATGAAAAGCAGCAGGCGCAGCATGGGATACTCCCTGGCATTGTAGTGTAAGACATTTGCGAAATCCGGTAGACCTTGTCTCAATTCTGCGGCATCCTTATGGCAATGGCTACTCCAAAGGGCTCGGAAGAACGCGGCCGGCTCGCCGCAGGCTGGAAGCAATGGGGGCCGTACCTGAGCGAACGGCAATGGGGCACGGTCCGGGAGGATTACAGCGATTCCGGCAACGCCTGGGACTACTTCACCCACGATCAATCCCGCTCACGCGCCTACCAGTGGGGCGAGGACGGCATCGCCGGAATCAGTGATCACAAGCAACGCTTGTGCTTCGCGCTGGCTCTCTGGAATGGCAAGGACCCGATTCTCAAGGAGCGCCTCTTCGGACTCACCAATTCGGAGGGCAACCACGGCGAAGACGTCAAGGAGTATTACTTCTACCTGGACTCCACGCCAACCCACTCCTACATGAAGTACCTCTACAAGTACCCGCACGCGGCGTATCCCTACCTCGAGATCGTCAAGGTGAACAGGGAGCGGACGCGGGAACAGTTCGACTATTAACTGCCGGACCCCGGCGTCTCCGCCGAAGACCGCCATTTCGATGTCTTCGTCGAGTACGCCAAACAGGCGCCGGAAGACATCGCCATCCGCATCACCGTGGCCAACCGCGGACCGGAAGAGGCGTCCATCCACCTGCTGCCCACCCTCTGGTTCCGCAACACCTGGTCCTGGAAGGACGATATGCCCAAGCCTTCCATGCGAGCCGAAAACGGTGCAATCCGCGCCGAACATGAGACCCTCGGCGTCCGCTACCTGCACTGCGAAGACGCGCCCGAACTGCTGTTCACCGAGAATGAAACCAACGCGGAGCGGCTGTGGAAACTGCCCAACGCCACAGCCTACGTAAAAGACGCTTTCCATGAGTATGTGATCCATGGGCGGCAGAAGGCAGTCAATCCGGAGCAGTGCGGCACCAAGGCCGCGGCCCATTACAGGCTCACCGTCCCAGCCGGCGGCGAGCGCTCCATCACGCTCCGCCTCACGAATGAGGCCGCTGCCTCAGCCCCCTCGACCGCCATCTTCGACCAGCGGCTCGCCGAGGCCGACAGCTTTTATAACCTCATCACGCCGGATACGCTCACGCCGGATCAGACACTGGTCATGCGCCAGGCTCTCGCCGGCATGCTGTGGTCGAAGCAGTATTACTACTTCGATCTCGACCAGTGGCTCGAGGAGCACAGCGCCCACCCCTCTGCGGGAAGGCGCCACGTCCGCGGCAAACGCAACTCCCGCTGGTTCCACATGGTCAACGACGACATCATCTCCATGCCGGACAAGTGGGAGTATCCGTGGTATGCCGCCTGGGATCTCGCTTTCCACACCACGGCGCTCGCCCTCGTGGATCTGGACTTCGCCAAACAGCAGTTGGAGTTGATGCTGAGCGAACTCTACCTCCATCCCAACGGGCAGATCCCCGCCTATGAGTGGAATTTCTGCGATGTGAATCCGCCCGTGCACGCCTGGGCGACGCTATTCATCTACAGCCTTGAGAAGGACCGCGAAGGCAAGGGAGATATCGAGTTCCTCAAGCGCAGCTTCCACAAACTGATGCTGAACTTCACATGGTGGATCAATCGCAAGGACCCCGGCGGCCGAAATGTCTTCGAGGGCGGGTTCCTGGGCCTCGACAATATCGGAGTGTTCGACCGCTCCTCGCCGCTGCCCACCGGCGGCTACCTCGAGCAGGCCGATGGCACTGCGTGGATGGCGCTCTTCAGCCAGAACATGTTTGAGATCTCGATGGAACTCGCCGAGCACGACGAACTCTATGAGGACATGGCCGCCAAGTTCGTCGAGCACTTCCTGTGGATCAGTTCCGCCATGGATCACCTTGGAAACAACGAGGACGAGATGTGGGATGAGGCCGACGGCTTCTTCTACGACCTGTTGCGCCTGCCCGGCGGAGAAGCCATCCGCCTGAAGGTCCGCTCGATGGTCGGCCTGCTGCCGGTGTGTGCCACCACCGTCGTATGCGGTAACCAGACGCAGCGCTTCACGATTCTGACCGACCGCATCACCAGATTCCTGAAACGCCATCCGGAGGTGACGGCGACAATCAACCCGGTGAGCAAACTCGGAGTGGACGGCCGCCGTCTGCTGGCCATCTGCGACGAAACCAAACTGCGCCGGATTCTGGGGACGATGCTCGACGAGAAGGAGTTCCTCAGCCCCTTCGGCATCCGGTCGCTATCCAAGTTCCACGAAGAGACCCCGTATGTCTTTCGCGTCCACGGCGAGGAGTACAAGGTCGCATACTTGCCTGCTGAGTCCAATAACGGCATGTTCGGTGGCAATTCGAACTGGCGAGGCCCCGTATGGCTGCCGGTTAACATGCTGCTGATCCGGGCCTTGTTGCAGTTCTACTCCTACTATGGCGACGACTTCAAGATGGAGTGCCCCACCGGCTCCGGCAACGAGATGACGCTCTTCGAAGTGGCGCGCGAGCTCTCGGCCCGCCTCACAGGCATCTTCCTCCGCAATGGGGAAGGCGAGCGTCCGGTGTATGGCGGCGCGAAGATGTTCCAGAAGAATCCGAACTGGCGCGATCTGATTCTCTTCTATGAATACTTCCATGGCGATAACGGCGCCGGCCTTGGCGCCAGCCACCAGACCGGCTGGACCGGCACCGTCGCGCGCCTCCTGCAACTTTTCGGCCACCTGACGCCGGAGGAAATGCTGCGCGGCGACAACACCCGGCCCATCACCCGGCACTACGAAGATAAAGCCTGACGCCGCTGCGTGAAGATGAACTGGCGCTGGATTGCGAAGTTCCCCAGGAACAGCAGCCCTTCCGCCAGCATCTTCGCCGCCAATACCGGCATACTCGCCTGATCCCGCAGTACTTCGATCAACCCGAAACTCACCCAGCCGGAGACGGCCACCAGCGCGATGTAGCGTGCGAATGTGATCCACGGCGCCATGTCGCTGCGGAACACGACGGAGCGAAGCACGACGAACGCCACGCACATCGCCACAATCCGTCCGGCTGCCTGGCTCACCGCCAGATCCGCGCCGCGCGCGTACACCAGGCTAAACACGAGCGTGTCCAGGCCTGCGGCCATCAGGGCCGATCCGCAATAGCGCAGAAACACGAAGTAGATCCGGAAACTGTCGCGCAGTGGATTGAAGTGGGAAGCACGGTTGCCGTCGAGGTAGATGGTCTCAATGCCCACCTCCTCAATCTCGCCGCCGCGGCTCTGCACCAGCGCCTCAAGTTCGAAATCGTAGCCCTGAATTGGAACCCGGAGGCTCTGCCGGCACTGTTCCGCGGGCCAGCCCCGCAGCCCCGTCTGCGTATCGCGCAGCAGCCTGCCCGTGAAGACCAGGAAGACAAATCGCGTCAGTATGTTTCCGAAGCGGCTGCGTAATGGAACGTGCGCCGGAAATTCGCGCGCCCCCAGCACCAGCGCCCGCGGCTTCTCCGCCAGCCGCCTGGCCACCTTCAGAATGTCCGCCGCCGCGTGCTGCCCGTCGGCATCCGCCGTCACCACACCGCACGCCTCCGGCCACGTCACCAGGCAGTGGTTGAAGCCGGTTTTAAGCGCCGCGCCCTTCCCCAGATTCACCGCGTGGCGCAGCACGGTGACGCCGCCCAGCGCCGAAACTCTCTGGAAAACCGGGCGGCACGCATCGCCGCTTCCGTCGTCCACCACCACCACGGCAGCCACTATTCCGTCATGGTTCAGGCGTTGCACCGCCGCCACCACGGACTCCAGTTCGGAGCCCGGCTGATAAGCCGGAATCAGCAGAATCGTCTTTCTCGGGCTCAAGCAATTACTCTATCGCAGACCACTCGCCCCGCTACAATAGGAAGCGACATGTCCCTCACTCCCGGCAAGCTCCGCCAGATGAAATCGCTCTCCAATCCGGACGGCGTCATCGCCGCCGTCGCCATGGATCAGCGCGGCAGCCTCCTGAAGTCCATTGCCGCCGCCCGGGGAACGGACAAATCCGCGGTCACCTCCGCGATGATGAGCGAGTTCAAAACCGCCGTCACCAAAGTCCTTAGTCCGCACGCCACCGCCATCCTGATCGACCCTGAATACGGCCTCACAGCCGCCGCCGCCCACAGCCCCAACTGCGGCCTGCTACTGGCCTACGAACTCTCCGGCTACGACAAAACCCAACCCGGCCGCATGCCGGATCTCATTCCCAACGTCTCCGTCTTGCGCATTCAGGAGTGGGGCGGCAGCGCGGTGAAACTCCTCGTCTACTACACTCCCTTGGAGAACGCCGCCATCAACGACCGCAAGCACGCCTTCGTGGAGCGCGTCGGCGCCGAATGCGCCGCACTCGACCTCCCCTTCTTCCTCGAGGTCGTCGGCTACGACCACACCGGCGCCGACGAAAAAGCCCTGGCTTACGCCAAGCTCAAGCCCCGCGTCGTGATCGGCATCATGAGCGAGTTCTCCAAGCCGCGCTACGGCGCCGACGTGCTGAAGGTGGAGGTCCCCATTCTGAGCCCGTGGATCGGTGCAGCTTACAGCCGCCAGGAGGCCCTGAACTTCTTCAAGGAAGCCTCCGACGCCGCGTCCAAGCCGTTCATCTATCTCAGCGCTGGAGTCAACAACGACGTGTTTCTCGACCAGTTGAGCATGGCCACTGAGTCCGGAGCCTCCTACTCAGGCGTACTCTGCGGGCGCGCCACCTGGAAGGAAGGCATCCCCGTCTATGCCCAGCAGGGCGTCACGTCTCTGGAACAATGGCTCGCCGGCGAGGGACTGCGCAACCTGCGCCGCGTCAACAACGCCATCAAATCCGCCCGTCCGTGGTGGGAGAAACTCGGCCTCGCCGCGGCGGACGTGGCCTGACCGGCCTACTGCTCCCGCACAGCTTCCTTCACGGTTTCCTTGGCCTCGCGCGCAGCTTCTTTTACTCCCTTGTGCACTTCACGGGCGGCCTCTTTCACTTCCGTCTTCGCCTCGCGAGCGGCTTC
>CAYVDY010000185.1:0-11219 GCA_964450255.1 uncultured Candidatus Solibacter sp.
CTTCATGGATTCTCTGAGTCTAAACCCGTGTCTCAAAATTGGGGACAAGTCCACCTAGATATCAGCGTTCAGAGGTTTCCAGGATGCGTTTCAGGGTACTCGCGGTGAGCCGATCGCCGAAGCCACGCTTCTCGACATCCGGAAGTGACTCGTAACCGGTTTCAGCCGCGGCTTCAATGATGTCGGCCCCTGTGGCGGTTCGCCGAAAGACAAGTTCTCTGGAAATGTTTCCGATGCCAAAGCGACACAAGAAATACGTCGACTCAAAATGCTGGGCGATCCGGTCACAGTCGGCTTGGGTTGGCATATCGTCGGCGCATGCAGCCGTTAAGTTCATGAAGGTGCGGTACTCGCCAATCATCACGAATACCGGGCCACCGATGATATCCACCAATGTCATGGCATCAAGAAGTTCGTAGATCCCATGCGGAACCACGTCGACAATTACGCGGGCTCCTGACGATCGCAATTTGTGAAAGAACGCGCGGCAGTGGTTCCGATCACCGTCCGTTTGATCATAGAGGTGCAAAGGGGAGAAGACGAAGTCGTTTTGCGTGAGTGCTGCTGCCCTGAGCGCTTCATCAAGCGAGTCGATTTCGTAATCGTTCGCGTTGCCGCAGGCGTAGTAGATTGTTCGGGGATACTTCTCGCCTTCGAAGTAGATGATGTTGCACGATCCGGTTGGCCGTGAGTTGTGGCGGTTTACGAAACACTGGATCTGGTGCGTGCTTAGAGCAGACAGGATGTGATCACCATCGGCATCGGCACCGACTTTGCCGAAAACGACGGAATGGAAGCCTGCGGCTCTAAGCGCGAAGGCAGCATTGAGAGCGGAACCTCCGACCGTAGGCGGGTTGTGCGCCACTCGTGTGATACCGCCAAGGACAACGTTCGTTGCCACGTGGTCGACGTTGAGGTCGCCGGTAACAAAGACAGTGCCGAGCCCGCCCTTAGAAGGCGATCGGAGGTCCGTGTTGGCCGGCGAGCTGGAAACATCCATTGTCGGATCTCGACCGAATCGCTAGTATACACTGCAGGAGACAGCGCAGGGCTGCTTGGTCGGCGGTGCTACTGGATCACTCGTGTCACGAGTTCGACGTCAGAGAGGGGTGGCGGGGGCTCGGGAGCCTGCGGCGGTTGCGGTGGAGGCGGCTCAGTGGCCTTCTCTTCGGCCTGTTTGCCCGCCTGGGCGAGCTTATCCTGGATGCGCCGCGTGAGCTCGTTCTGCCGCTCAGGCGCCACGAAGGTGTACTCTCCCGTCATCTCGAGGTCGGAGTGGCCGGCGATCTTGGACGCCTCGATCGCGCTGCCGCCGACTTCCTGCCGCCATGTGATGTTGGCGCGGCGGAACGAGTGCGGCCCGAGGCCGGGGAAGTCGCAGTCTTCGGCCTGGGCTGCCTGATGCAGGGCGTCGCGCGGTCCGGAGTCCCACATCGGCTTGTCCGGTGCGCGCTTCTGATGGAAGACCCAGGAGCCTGGCTTCCCGCGGTCATCGGCCAGCTTCTGGCGGAAGCGCTCAGCAAGGTCGCCGATGCCGAGAATGCGGCGGCTGTCCTCGCTTTTCGGGCGGCCGACGTCCTGCTGCCAGACGCGTTGCTCGATCTTGATGGTGGCGGCGTCGAGGTTGACGTGCTTCCACATCAGGCCCAGGATCTCGGAGATCCGCGCGCCGGTCGCGATGCAGGTTTCGATGATCAGCTTGTTGGGCTCTTCGAGCCGGGCCAGCACGCGCGCCGTCTCATCGAAGGACAGGATCTTGCGCTCATACTTATGCCGCTTCTTGCCGAGTTTAGCTTTGCTGGCCGGGCTGCGCCTCCCTTCCTCCCACAGCCCGTGACCCTCAGCGTAGTAGAAGATCCGGCTCATGATGGCGCGCACGCCGTGCATGGTCCACCAGGAATCGAAGGTGGTGTGCAGCCAGTCTTCCACCGCTTTGGGCAGGATCTGGTTGAGGCGAACTTTGCCCCAACGCGGCACGAGGTATTCGTTGAGGTAGAACTTCTCCTTCACCCGCGTCGGCTTGGCAATCTGGTTCTCGCGGCCGAGGTATCCCTCCTCGTACATTCGGGCGATTTCGCCGAACAGCGCCACGCCCGTGGAGGCCACCTGTTGGACCGCATCCTCAACCGTCGGGGCATTCAGCTTTGCCAGGAACTTGTCGCGCTCGACATCCGCTTCTTTCTTCGTGATCTTCTTCTCGCCCCGGCTCGGGCGTATCCACTGGCGTTTCCGAATGGTCTTGACGCTCCCGTCGGCGCGGAGTTCATCGTCCCAGTAGCGGAAGAACCACCACCATCCGTCCTGGCGGCTCTTCTGCGCTTCATGCACTTTCGGGTGCTGGACTCTCGGTTTCACACGCAATCCTCCGGTCAGCCTTCGGAGGGTACCTTCGAGTTCCATAAGCTATCAAGTCCAATCCCGTGAATGGCTTAGGCGACAAGCGCCGTCGCTGCAGCCGATGCCCTATCCGCGATGTAGAGGACTTCCCGAGCCCTGGTCATGCCGACGTAGAACGTGCGGATCACCGCATCTCTCGGCGGCCCGAATCGCTGATACGCAGCGTCGCCGGCCTGGCTGAGATCCGGGAACAGAAAGACGACATCGGCCTCGCCGCCCTTCACGGAGTGAATCGTCCCGACGATCACGCGCGGCGGATCGACGAGAGCCTGCGGTCCACGGGAGGCGGCGATCTGCGCGGGAAACTCGGCCCGCTTGCCGACGTCGGCGGTCAGACGGTGCTGCCACCAGTGGAGCAGCGTCCGTTGGTCGCCTTCGAAGCACGCCAGCAATTCGTCAAGCGCGCCCGGCTCGAAAAGGTCATCGAGCGTTTCGATGGACACCGGCTGCTCTGGGTCCGTCGCCTGGAGCCTCTTTTTCACGCCGTGCTTCAAGATGCCCTTGGAAACCACCCACTCCGCCCATAGGGCCAGGTCGCCGTGCGTCCATAGCCTGTGGGCTTCGCCGGTGCCAGGGTGTGCGGTCAGCAACGCCAGGACGCGGCTTGCCGCCGAACCACGCCGGCCAACGCGCAGCGGGTTCCAGAAGCCGTTCGCCTTCCGGTAGGGGTTGTGGAAGGGGATGCCGTTCTTGCGGAGCACCTGGATCACGGGACGCAGTAAGTAGGAGCAGCTCGCCAGGAACATCACCGTTTGGCCACGCTCCAGGTGTTCCATCGCCGTCTTGAGAATCCAGTACTCCGGCGACCGCCAGGCGCCGCTTGCGTACGTGCAGACGCCGTCCGCCGGACGCGGCAGGTAGACCTTCTCCTGCCGACGCGTCACTTGCCGGATGAGCCTGTCAGCGGCAGCATGCACTGCACGTGGAACCCGGTAACTCTGCTTGAGGATGATCTTGTGTTCGTCGGGGATGTCCGGATCGAGGACGGCTTCGGGCGAGGCACCCGTGAAGGTCATGATGGCCTGGTCGTCGTCCGCGGCGAGGATGAAGTAGTTGGCGCGTTCACCCCAGCGGCGAATCAACGTCAGCTGCATGCGGTTCAGGTCCTGTGCCTCGTCGGCAAAGATCACCGACGGATGGCGCGGCGCGAACGGGACATCGCGTAACGCGGTGTCGATTAAGTCGGAGAAGTCGAGAAGGCCGTGAGCGGCTTTGTACTGCCGCCAGCGTGCCTCGAACGCGCGCAGGTTCACGGGCCACCACTCCGGCTGGATCATCATCCCTCGATAGCGGTTCACGTCTCGCAGCCAGCGGTCGCCTTCCATCTCCTGGTCGTCGTCTTCGCTCGATTCGTCGCCTTCGATCCGGCCCAGCTTCCTGACCGGCGTAATCTTCAGGTGCGGGTTCTCCCGGTTCCATTCCTCCACGTTCGCTTCCGCGATTTCGGGCGCACCCAGCGCGCGGTAGCAGTGCGAGTGCAGAGTCCCGATGCGTTCCGGACTGATGGGCAGGTCGCGCCCGGCGAGTTCAGCGGCCGCCGTGCGGGAGAAACTGGTCACCAGCACGGATTCCCGCCCGAACCGCTCGACGGCGCGCCGTATCTGCCGCGAGACGTTGGTGGTTTTCCCGGTGCCCGGGGGGCCAAAGATGCGGAACTCCCGGGTGTCCGCGGTTCCCGCGTCCGCGATCTGCTCGATTCTCTCTACCGGCCGTGCGGATTCGTCACTCGTCATGATTCGCGCTCCTCTCGCTGGAACTTTTCGACGAAGTCCGCAGGATCAAACTCGGTAACCGGCAACATCCACCGCCCCTGCTCGCTCCCCTTCGCTCCCCGAACGCGGATGTTCTTTGCCCCGATGGCTGACAGCATTGACGCCACCGCTTTCACCGAAAGGCTTTGGACGAACGTCTTATTGACGAAGAGCTGGAGGTCAGCGGAGTTGATCGCAATCTGGCCGTTGAGCAGCATTGGCCGGCGGATGGCGTTCGACGGCTGCCCCACGATGGCCGGAATAAACGCGACGTCGGTCAGGTACTGTTCCAGATACATGCGGACCACACCCTCGAGTTGGGTTTCCGGACCGCCCTCGAGTTCGATCAGCGCGTCGAGGATGGACTGGGCCAGACGATCCCAGAGCTTGGGTTTGAGCCGCTTGGTCAGCTTGTTTGTGGCCGTGGCGATCGCCATGCGGACGCTATTCTGGTCGAGAAGCTTGCCGACGTTGTTGATTTCAATCTTGGAGTTCTCCAGGACGATCTGGTACGTCGGCTCCTTGCCAGTGATCTTCACGATCCGAAGGATGCGGACACCGAGCACGTCGGAGATGTACTCGCAGAGCGCCGCCTTCGACGCGAGCGGATCCATGGGTGATTCAGGCGTAACCGGTGGCTCCTCGGGGGCGACGCGGTCCTGGTCGGAGCCGCTCGCTTCGGGCGCGGGGGGCGCCGCCGCGGGCTCCTTTGGAAACGGCGGCAGTGTCGCGGCGCCGTCGTTGCGTTCGGCCGCCCTGGCGAGAGTGCGCTCGAAGTAATCCTGGCGCGTCCGGTGCTTCTGGTGGTGCAGAGTGCGGTGGTGAATGATGAGGTCGGCAATCTGCTGGGGTGCGAGGCCCGCTTCAGTACCGAAATCCGCCAGCGCCAGGTCGTAGCCGCTCTGGCTCTGGTCCTTCAGGTCGTGGCGTTGGCGAAACCAGGTATTCCGGAAGCGAAGGTCCTGCGCCATCCAGCCGTCGAGGAGTTCCTGCGGTACCTGCGCACTGAGGTTGATGACGAGCGGCGAGTCCTGGAATTGCTCGGTCCACTTCTGGGCTGCACGGGTCTGCGCGTCCGGATCGGGAACAGCAGCGTCGTCGAGTAGCTGCTCGAAATCGGAGAGGTTGTAGCGGCGATCCGATTCCGTGTGGATCACTACCTGTTTCGGGTGCGCCGGCTCTTTGTGGTTGAGTGTGCCTGGGATGCGGAGAACGCGGGCCAAGTCGGAGAGACGGTCAAATGCCCAGCCGCGCGCCGCCGCATTCAGACGGAGCAGTGTGTTCCACCGGGCAGCGAGGCGCGCGGCGTCATCGCGCTCCTTGCTGGTTTCGAAGACCAGCGGCTCTTTGAAGAGCCACCAGGCATGAGCGCCATTCCCGGTTGCGATTACGATGGTCGGAGGCATCCCCCTCGGGATCACAGTGAGGGCATCCTCGATTGAACTCGGAAGCGCCTTCTTGCTGTGCGCTTCCGAGTGCAGATCCAGGTCCGACCAGAAGCCGGCGAGGCCGGAGATTTCGTCCGAGACGCACCGGCGCGCTGGACCGTGGTCGTGTTCCGATAGGCCGACACCGACGTACACGTCCCTGCCATTCGCATTGGCGATGAACTCGGCCGCAGCCGGGATTTCCCGGAACCATCGCGAGCGCTTGTCGGGCAGGCTCCAGACCAGGATGTAGTGCTCTTCCGGCTTGTCCTTCCAGAGTTGTTGAAGGAAATCGAGCGGCGTCATCGGGTCAACTCCCAGAAGCGGCGGAGGAAACGCTCCTCGGCGACCGGAGATGGCCATGGCCGGATACGCATGTCGGGGAGAGGTGCGATCCCGCACTCCGCAACGATCCAGTCGGAGTCGATGACGGTGGTTACCTCGCGGAATTCGGTGGCGAGTAGAGCGCGGTCGGCACGCTTCACAGAATCTGGAATCGCCGGCGGAAGGCCGAAGCGAGTGGCAATCGCAGCGGTGAGTTGGCCCTCGGCCATCCGATAGAACCACATCTCCGGCGCGCACTTGATGGGCGCGGGCACATCGCAGAGGTATGCCTCGGCCGCGTCGTGCAGGAGTCCCCAGAGCGCGTCCTCTGCCGGCACAGTTTGGCTCGCCAGCACCGAGTGCTGCGCCACCGAATAGAAGGCGTCGGTGTGGCCCAGGAACCTGCACTGCTGTGAGAGGGAATGTGCGATGTCGTCGATATCAATCTCGTCCGGATCGGGCGAGTAGGGGTGGACCATCTTTCCCGTGAACGTGCGGATCAGCGGCTGCGCCGTCTTCATCTGAGCTCCTTGCATCTCGCTTCTTCTCCTCCCGCCAATTACCCGCGGCCACGCCGTACCATTGCTCCGCCGTTCGGATAGCGTGCTCCAGGAACGGCGAGGCGAAATCACGCCTTCTGCCGGCCGCCTTCCGAGAACCGGCGTACATGAGCCACCGGTCGCCGTCCTTCACCAGCCAGACCTTCGTGCCGCTGCAGTCCGCCATCAGGCAACTTGCGTCCGGCGGCAGAGTCGGCTCGGCGGGCTGTTCCACCACGATCGGCGCCGTGGCGCGCCACTTCTCCCACGAAACGAAACGCTCACCGTTCCAGAAGCCGATGACGATGCCGTCGTCCATCGGAGCGTCAGCAGGAACCTGCTCAAGAAGGGGCAGTTGCTGCTTGGGATGCCCGGCATTCGCCTCGCGCGCTGCGCGGACGCGGCGCAACTCCTCGCGGCTGTATCCCTGGCCCATCACCCCTTGAGCCCCAGAATCCGGAGCGCGTCCTCGACGCTGCGCGCCACGCCCGCAATAGCGCCGGCGAACTCCCACTCGCGGAGTCGCTGCGACTGAAGTTCGGTCAACCGCGACGGACCTTCGGGCCGCTTCACCTCGATCTCGAAGTGCCTGCCGTTGAGGGAACCGTAAAGGTCCGGATCGCCGGCCACGCCCATCGCAGTCCCATGGCGTTTGCGCACGACAATGCCAGGCCGGGTCCGCAGCGCCTGCATGATGCGGGAGACGATGTGCTTCTCCAACGCGGCCTGGCTCCTCACGGGCGTTCCTCCAAAGGCACGCTCAAGCGCAGGGTCCGCGTCGGCGGATTGCGTTTCCACGTGATTTCGTCGAGCGAACGATAGGCCCGCTCGATGTCGGCCTCGTCGAGTACGACGGTGCCTCGCGCCCGGCGAAGGAGCGCAACGAGGCAGGCCAGCAGCAATCGGCGATCGTCGTGTGCGCTCATCGCCGCCCCCTATTGATCTCGGGGAACGGTTCGGGACTAACGCCGGTGTCGCCCCGCCAGCGCAGGTTCTTCACCGGCTTCCCTTCCCGGTAGGCGATCCAGGCTTTGAAGAACAACGCGATCACTTCGATCGGCGGCAGCTTAGCCTTGGCCATGCTGTTGCCGACCAGCCGCTCGCGCAGCCGGTAGACAGGGTTGTCCTTGGACAGATTGGCACCCTCGGTGAACTGCGCGAAGAACCGGTCCGCCAGGCTGCCATCCTGTTCGGAGAAGAGGTAGTAACAGAAGGCAATGATGCGCGGCGCGGTCAGGTGCCGGCCCCAGGAGCCCGTCCGCCCGGCGACCTCAGCCACCCGGGGTTGGGCGGATACGAGTTCGGTCACCTGGGTCTTTGTGGGGTGGCTGGCCGATGAGGCCACGCGCTGAATCCCATGCTTTTCGTGAATCAACAGCAGGTGGGCTAGGGCGCAGGCCTTCACGGCGTTCTCGACACCATTCAGGTGCGCGATGTCGGCGGCCGTCCGGACCTTCGGATGATCAATGGTCGACATCACACCTGGGTCCAGACCGAAGATCACGTCCGTTTCGAAGGGCATCTTGGCTTCGACGCAGGCTTTGAGTCGGTGCTGCCCGTCGAGCAGGATGCCGTCAGTGCCAAACCGGATCGCGTCGCCGTTGTACCGCCAGCGGCCTTCGAGCATGTCGAGCGCGAGTTGCGTCCAGTGCGTCTCGCTCATGTTGCGGTTCCTGGTGTTGGTGGTTTCGAGCCACTGCTGCGCCTGTTCCGGCGTGATGGCCATTCGCAAGCGGGCGGGCGATTCAAATGAGAGATGCTTTGACTTCGGTAAGGAATGCATGTGCGTTCTCCAGTGCTGTTGAAATCTGGTCTTTGTCAGGGCTGTTGCGGATGAAGTTGACGAGGTCCGTCACAGGAACCGGGTCCTCCGCGATTTCCGCGCAGAGGCGTGACAGGCGTGGACACCATGTGGCCGCTGGTTCAGGCGGGGTCGAGGGCGCGGCGGGGCGCCGGAGCTTCTCGACTTTGATCTCGTAGTTCTTGCCGCGCCGGGTGGCGGTTCGGGTGTCTATCTGGTGCAATGCACCAGATGCGCCCAGCTTCTCCCGCCAGCGCAGAACGGTGGTGTGGTCGACGCCGACGTGCTGCGCAATCTGGCGGTCGCTCAAGCCCGCGCCCAGTGGGTGGAGCAGTGCTGCCCGGATTGCGCGCCCCTTGTCGTCGTTGGTCCGCCGCAGGCCGTTCGTCTTATTGGCGGAGAAGCTGAACCACTGAGCGTCCTGCTGGGTCCCCTGGTGGAGTTCGCAGGCAATCTCGTCGAGGCCAGCCTGGTCCGCCGCCTTTGCCCGGTGAAAGCCATCGGCCAGCCAGTAGTTGTCGCCGTCGTAGAAGATGACCACGGGTGGGAACTTCATCCCTGCCTCCATCGCGTCCGTGTAATCATCGACGGCTTCGAAGTCGAGAGCTTGGCGGGGCTGTGTTCCGCCATCCTTGCGAATCAGGTCGAGTCGGATGGAGGTCTTCACCGGGCACCTGCCTTGAAGTTGGGGGGAGCGATGTACTCGGCACGCCCGAGCACGCCGATCACGTAGGGCTTCGCCGGCGGGACGCCCGTCGCGAGGGTCCACGCGACATGGTGGTAGTGAGCCAGGAACAGCTTCACCGTCCAGCGCCGGGCCCGCGCGTCGACATGAGCCGGGGGGAGTTTACCGTGCTCACTCCGGCCGTCATTGGCCGCGGCTTCGATCGCGGCCCGTTGGCGGTAGAGCTTTCCATAGAAATCTCCGTCTTCGCGCGCGCACTCGGCGAATGCATGGCCGATCCGGAGGCACACCGTTTTCAGGCGCGGATTCCACGGCCGCCTCTCTCCACGCTTCCAAGCGACGGAAGGATCCAAGCCCGCAAACCGCCAGATAGTGCCGACCGTCGGCGCCACTTCAATGTCGATGTGGGCGGCCAGCCCCGCCGCCATTGCCGGGTTGACGCCAGCGATGCCCTTCGCCCAACTCGCGGCCGGCATTGTTTCCGCCCAGGCGTCCAGGGCGCATTCGATTTCCCTCTCTGTCGCCACCGCCTGTCCGGCGAGCAGCTTGCGCTGGCTGGTGAGCGCAAAGTATGCGTCCACCAGCCTGCGGACCTCGTGCGTTGTGAGTGCCTTGCTGCCGATCTCCATACACTGCTCCTGCTTCCAGTTGGCTCGCTCGGGTGGGTTGGCTTCGCTGCTCGCTACGCTGCCGCTTCGACCGGCGGCGTATTGTCGACCGGCAGCCGCACAGCGAACGTCTGGCACATCTGGTGGAACTCCATGGCGCGCGCAGCCTCGGTCTCCGTCAAGCGGCGCACGAACCGGAACACTGCCTTGCCGTAGGTCTTGCCCTGCGGGTTCTGCGCCTTCTCCAGCTCGATGCCGATGAGCGCCTTCGCGTAGGGAATGCCCTGCGTGGTGAGGCGGGTGAAGAACTGCCGCGCAGCCTTGAGGCTGGTGGGCGGCAGCGAAACGATCTCCGGGAACATCGAGTCGCCGCGCAGGATGAACAGGTGCTTCACCTGCTTGCAGGCCTGGCCACCACCACCGTCCTGCGCCGAATCCCACTTCGCCAGCGCGCATCCCGCGCAAGCGCCGCCGGCGTTGATCCCCGGGCGAGCGGTGCCCGTGATCCCATCAATCGACGAGCAGTCCGGCGGCGTATTGCCGGCATCCTTCGACTGGTAATACACGCGGGTGTCGCGGGCGAACACGACCGCGCCTTCGATGCGCTGGGCCGTTTCCTCCCCGTCGAGCGTCGGGATGAGCCAGAGCGCCGTGCCCGGGTTCACCTTGATCCGCGGTAGGTCAAATTCCGAGACGCTGCCGTCGCCAATGTTCATGGCGAACGCTTCCTGCATGGCTGCGATTTCCTCGGGCGCGACCGACAGTGCGCGAGGGGTTTTGATCTGAACGAGTTCTTGCGACATAGTTGCTCCTTGTGTTGAGTTGCTAGACTCTCCTGCTGCGCAGGCTGTGAACAAACGAGACCTTCAGGGCGGTGCCCAGCGGCTGCGGCAGCGCCTGCAGCACCTCGTCCTCGCCGTAGGGCCGCCCTTCCCGCTCGGCGAGGGCGGCGACGTCGCGGGCCACTTCCCGCACGAACGCCGTGAGCGAGTTGGTGTTGTAGTTTTCGGCGACGTACTGGCCCAGTTCCGACGCCTTCAGTGCCGCCACTACGTCCGCGCGCTCGTTGAGCGGGCTGGCGTAGATGTCCTGGGCGAGCGAGATGGTTCGGTTGTCGACGGTCATGCGCTGCACGCCGTCGTCGATGAATTGCGGGACGAGAGCCTGCTCCAGGTCGTCCAGCTTCTGCTTGGTGGCTTTCAGTTCGGCGTCCAGATCCCGTTTCCGGTTCTCCAGGCACACGAACTCCTTCAACTGCTCCATGTTCATGGCGAGCGTCCTTCCTTCCGGTTAGCTTCTGATTTCTGCGAGGATTGACTGCACTACTTCGGCGCGCTTATCCAGGGCACGCAGGATCTTCACATCCACCGTGTTCCTAGCTACAAGATGGATGTGTTCAACGGGGCGCGTCTGCCCAGGCCGGTGGACGCGGGAGAGCGCCTGGTCGTACTCGCCGAGGGAGAACGAGAGCGAGTAGTAGATGCTGTAGCGGGCGCGCGTGAGATCGACGCCTACTCCACCTGCGCTGATCTGAACGGCCAGGACCTGTGCCTCGCCGTCCTGCCACCGCTTCAGCTCGTCGCGGCGGCCGGAGAGTTCGAGGCTCTGATACCCCGATTGCTTTGCGGCCTCGTGAACAGCATCGAGGTCTGCATGAAAGCGGCAGAATACGATGACCGACTCGTCG
>CAYVDY010000186.1:0-4331 GCA_964450255.1 uncultured Candidatus Solibacter sp.
ATCAACGGTAAACGCGGCACGAGGATTGTCCTGCGCCTGTGGCAGAGGCGAGACCTCAGGCTGTGGCAACTCCAACCACGCCTTGTTGAACGCATAGTGGTTCCAACTGCTGATGAGGTGAATGCTGCCGTCCCGTGCCTGAGTGGCGGCCAGATAGCCCTGCGGCTCAGAGGTAGCCGGGCTCATGCGAATGTGTCCGCCATCGATGGTTTCGGCCGGGTGCTCCGGCAGACTATCTGTGATGACGCGCCGCGCCGTCCATGTCGCGCCCTCGTCGTAGGAGAGAGCGGCGAAGAGGCTCATCGCACCGCGGTGCGCGGCGACATCCTTGAGCGGCGCAAAGCGAGCGGGATTCTCCGCGAAACCGGCGAAGAACAGCGGACCCTCCCGCAAACGCATCAGCACGGCACGCTGACCGCCGCCTATCGGAGGGAGTCCGGATGCTCGTGACGTCCAGGTCTTACCCATGTCAGCCGATACGCTCATGGCCATCCAGCCATCGATCTCCTGGCCGCGGCCCAGTGCCAGGAAGCGCCCGTCGCGGAGTTGCGCGACGCCGGCGTGAACGCCGCGGATTGTGCCGCCGCCATCATTCCAGGTGGCGCCTTCGTCCCGGCTCACCCAGACGGTGGAGCCGCCGCCGGCATCCGCGCCGAAGACGATGGCGCCATCGTTCGTCCGGAAGACTGGTTGCCCCACCATGTTTCGGAAACCAAACTCGGGCACGATGAGCCGCGCCTTGGACCAAGTCCTGCCGCTATCGGTGGACGTACGCATGAGGATGGCCAACGGTTCCCAGCGGCCGGCGGTGCCGAGGCCGTTGAAGTGATACAGAGTCCGGTCACCATCGAACCAGAGAGCGGGGCAGTGGTCGTTGCGGTCCGGCGCATCCCAGAACGGCTGGGCCGGCTCCCATTCGTTGCTGCCGCGGCGCATCCTGCTGGAGGCGATCGCCACCTCGCGGCCGCGTTCCTGCTCGCAGGTGTACCAGATGGCGAGCATGTCGCCATTGGGACATTCCGCGATGGCGGTGTCGTGATTATGGTGCGAGTAGAGAGGTCCGTGCGAGTTCGGGGGGATCTGGACGAAGCGCGTTGGTCCGCGGAAAAAGGGTGCGCTCACAGCAGAGGTTGTAAAGGTGTTCTGGCTGACAGTCTTTGCGGGCGCCGACTTGCGTTCGGGGAGAGCGGCGCCGCCTAGCACGACGCGGAAACCGATCAGCCAGTTGCGGGTCTCTGGCGGCGCGCCGCTGCGATTGGCCGAGCGCAGGTAGTAGGGATCCGTACCATGGCTGCCGCCGCGTGTCACTTTGAAATCGCCGTCAGCGGGACCGGCAGGGTTTGTGCGGGTGCGGGCATCATACGGCGCGTACCAGTCCTCCGTCCACTCCTCAACGTTGCCGTGCATGTCGAACAGCCCCCATGCGTTGGCCGGCGTGCGTCCCACCAGCAGCGGCACGATGTCAGAGGGCGAGCGGAAATCCGTGTTGCGCGCGTTCTTGAGAAATGGCGCGGGCAACGTGTCGCCGGTATGGAACAAAGTGGAGGTGCCCGCGCGTGCGGTGTACTCCCATTCGGCTTCAGTGGGCAGCCGGTAGGGCAGCCCTTCTTTGCGTGAGAGCCACTGGCAGAACGCTTTCGCTTCGTGCCAACTCACGAATACAACCGCCTCGTCGTCCGCGTTCGAGAAGCCGCTCCTCCCGCGCAGGGAGCGGTGCGACGGGTCGAACAACTCGTACTGCGCGTTGGTCACTTCGAACGCTCCCACGTAGGAGACGCGGGTGATCCGTACCTCGTGGAGTGGCTGCTCATCGAGGTCGCCGTTGCGGCGCGACTCGAAGGGGATGCGGAAGCTGGCCGGATCGACATTCGGATAGCGCTTCTTCAGTTCCCCGCGAGTGGGGTAGGTGAGCGGGTCCAGCAGAGCGTCGGGCACTGTGCCGCTCTGGCCCATGCGGAACTGTCCAGGTTCAACACGAACCAATTGCATGCCGATGGAATTGACGTGCTGCTTGCCGCGCGGTAGATCGGCTCCGGACGCCAACAGTGCCAGGCTGATAACGGATCCGAGAATGAGAGGTTGCATGGTCCTGTCCTGCAATCGTATCGAAGCCGGGTGCATTGCTCACCGCCAGCGCGTCTGGAGGATACTAGGCGATGATGCCGTTCCTTCACGCTGACTCTCTCCGCGCGAGCGTTCTTATGGTGCGCCCGGCCGCGCTGTTGCTGCTGATCTTGCCCGCTTTCGCCGGTGAGTTGTTCCGCGACGACTTCTCGAAGCTGCCGCCGCGCGTCCTCTCCGAGCCAGTGAAGCAGTTGACGAACGCCATCCAGGAGTACCACTATCTTCCTCACCGCGGCGTGCCTACGGGCGTCTGGGAGAACGCGCTCGCCCATGCCGACGTGTGGGCCGGCGGAGATGAAGACGGCAAATGCTACCTGGAGATGCACGAGGTGAATCCGTTCGCGCGCTTCTCCCACCCGGTGATGGTCGCCGGCGACCGCGATTGGTTCGACTACACGCTGGAGGCCAAGGTGCGGCCGTTGTCGCTCTCGGAGATGGCCGGCATCGCATTCCGCTACCACACCAATCGCCACTACTATCTCTTCGCTCTGACCAAAGGCAACCGTGCGGTTTTGCGGCTGAAACTGCCGGAGGAGAAGACTCTTCACGTCGGCGAATGGCGGGATCTGGGCGAAGTGGAATTCAAGTACGACACGAAACGCTACTACTCGCTGCGTGTGGAGAACAACGGTCCGTCCATTCGCGCCTTCATAGACGGCAAGCTTGTACTCGAGGCCAGTGATGGTGAGATTCCGAAGGGGCGGATCGGCGTGGTCGCCAACATCCCGGCGCGTTTCACCGACGTTGTCGTGACGGCGACGCCCGAGACTGAGCGGCAGATTCAGGCTCGCATCGCAGCGCGGGAAGCGGAGCTTGCCCGTCTGCGCGCCGACAATCCGCTGCCCAAGTTGTGGAAGAAGTTCGAGACTCCTGGCTTTGGCGCCGGGCGCAATGTGCGCTTCGGGGACCTCGACGGCGATGGCCGGGTTGACATGCTGATCGCCCAGAATGTCCGGAAGGCCGTGAAGAACTCGTTCGACCACATCAGCTGCTTGACGGCCGTAACGCTGGATGGGAAAGTCCTTTGGCAGATCGGCCGGCCCGATCCCTACAACGATGTGTTGGCCAACGACACGCCGTTCCAGGTTCATGATCTGGACCATGATGGACGCGCTGAGGCCGTTGTCGTTAAAGACTTCAAGATCCAGATCCTCGATGGCAGAACGGGCCAGGTGAAGAAGTGGGCCTGGATGCCGGAAGCGCCCAAGGACAACAAGGAGCGGCCGTACGAAATGGAGGTCGGCGATTCCATCTACTTCGCGGACTTCCGCGGCACAGGTCATCCGGACGACATTCTGATCAAGGATCGCTACCGGACTTTCTGGGTGTTCGACTCCAACCTGAAACTGCTGTGGTCCAGCCAGGCCAACATCGGGCACTACCCGTATTCGTTGGACCTCGACGGCGACGGCAGGGAGGAACTGGCGATCGGGTACTCGCTGTACGCGCCAGACGGCAGGCAGCTCTGGTCACTGGACCGGCAATTGACCGATCACGCGGATGGCATTGTGGTGGGCAATTTTACAGGTGAGCCGGGCCGGACCGCGCGGGCGTATATTTTCGGCAGCGACGAGGGCTTCCTGATGGTCGATCGCGAAGGCAGGATCCTGAAGCGGGCGCGCATCGGCCACACGCAGAGTCCCACGGTAGGGAAGTTCCGGGCCGACGTTCCTGGGCTGCAACTGATGAGTATCAACTTCTGGCGCAACCCTGGCATCGTCACACTCTTCGACGCAGAAGGCACAATCCTTGCGCAGGAAGAACCTATCCATACGGGCAGCCCGATGCTGCCGGTGAATTGGCGCGGCGATGGCCAGGAGTTTGTACTGCTTTCCGGAAACCGGCAGGACGGCGGAATGCTGGACGGGCAGTTGCGCCGAGTGGTGCAGTTCCCCGACGACGGGCATCCGGACCTGGCGTGCAATGTGATGAATTTAACAGGCGACGAGCGCGACGAGATCATCCTTTGGGATGCATCGCGGGTCTGGATCTACACGCAGGACAGGCCTTTCCCCGGGCGCAAAATCTACGCGCCGGTTCGGAACCCGGATTACAACGAGTCGAACTATCGGGTGAACGTGAGTTTGCCGGTCTGGCGCTAGGCGCCCGGCCCAACCTGCAACCGTTCCGCTACCGCTTCCGCCGGCACGTTACAGTGCGCCGGCTGCCACACCCTGCTGCGACCGAAGGCGGGGGACTGCTGCGTG
>CAYVDY010000186.1:4341-11211 GCA_964450255.1 uncultured Candidatus Solibacter sp.
CTCGTCAACGAGCCCAAACGATACGAGGGTCCGGTGACGTTCCAGGGCGAGGCGTGCCCGACGACGGTTCCATTCCGGAGAATCAGAAACTGAGGCGACTCGTGCTGCACACCGGTCCGATTTTCCACTTCGTCGGCGACGGGCCTCGATTCGAGCACATTCACAAGGTGAACATCAACCTCCGGATGCTGTGCCGTGAACTGTTTGATTTCCTGGAAGGCCTGCGCGCTCCGTGAACACTGCGTGCTGTGCTTGAAGAGAATCAGCTGAGCATTTCTCCATACGTCGTCCAGCGCCTGGACGGTTCTTACTTCGATCACCCAAATCTCCTTTTCACCGTAGAGGCCGAACTGACAGCCTACTAGCATCGTACCTGCTTGAGCGGGCTAGCTAACGGTTTCTTCGGCGCGCACTACGTGGATGACTGACCTCATCTTGCGCAGGACGAGGTCGAGTTGACGGGGAGTGAGGTCGGCGACGAGGATCATCCGGGAGAGGCCAGTGTGGGCGGGATCAGGGTCGATCCGCAGCCGATCGATGTTGCAGCCCATGGCGGTGATGAGCCCGACTGTGCGCAGGAGAGCCCCCGGCTTGTTCTCAAGGAGTACCTCGATGGTGTGCGGCATGGGTGATCGATCAAATGGGACGGCCCCTCACTTCACGTTTTCCTGCAGATCGGGCTTCAACTGCCCCACAACTTCCACGAGTCCGACCGTGTCTCCGAGGCTGTCGCGCACAGGCGCGAGGACGGAGACCATGCCGGGTCGGCGTGTGACCGTTACGCGATCCCCGCTATCGAGGACCCGGCGCATCTCCAATGGCATCTCCTGATGGAGGGCGCCCCAGATCCAGAACTGGCTCATCTCGTGAACATTGCGGATCACGATCTGAACCCGTGGAGGGTTGCCGGCGACTGGCATCCAAAGATTGACGTCGCATGCGGATGGGCAGAGGCGAGCGAGGCGAATGAGCGTCTTCTTGGTGGCGATGAAGGCAGCGTGGTTGACGTCGTAGTTGTCTGAGCCCGCCCATTTATCGCGATTGTCGGTCCGCAGCATGGAGTCGACGGAGCGCGGAGTTTGAATGCGGCGCGCCAGGTCGCCATCCATCATGACGGAGGCAACACGGGCCACGCCATCCAGTTGGACCGCAAGCGTGTCCTGCGCGAACGCAGAGGCCGCCAACAGTATGAACAACGCGACAGTCCTCATTGGCGGACCTCCTTGGCGAGGGAGACGACGTAGCCGCGAACGCGGTCCCACGCGGCTGCGTCGAGCTTGTCATCGAAGCGCGCGTCGGCGGGCGTGGCCTCATCGATGGTCACATTGGACCAATCTTCTGGGTTGGTGTCGGCCAGTTTAGGGCGGGGCGAGCGCCAGGCCTCGAGCGGTGTTCCGTTGAAGCGCCGTGCCGCCTCGGTTCGAAGGGTGGCCGGAGCCAGGCGCGTCTTGAAGGAATCCAGCAGGGCGAGGTCCTGGAGTGCGTTGCGCTGAAGTTTCAGCCGGATCGATGGAAGCGGCGCGTGGATGCCGAAGCGGTCTCCCGGATAGACAAGGGTTTCACCGCCACCGTCAGATTTGAACCAGGGATCGGCACCGGGCATTACGGTCTGCCAGCGCACGAAGCCGTCGACTCCGAGTATCCAGGGGCGGAGAAGATCGGTAGTGATGTGGGAGGCGGGCCTGTCGATGGCCGGCATTCCCCCATAGGTCCACACGATGTCGCCGCGCTGTTTGAGGATGGGCGCGTTCTCCGCGTACCAGCCGAACATGCCGCCACCGCAGACCCAGAAGTTGATGATGCCCGCGAGATCTTTGAACTGACGCTCCATCTGCCAGCTGGCGTCCGTGCGGAAGCGGAACTGGACAGGCGAATCCGGCGGAACGGCGAGTTTCAGAAGGCGGAGATACTCCGCGAATACCGGCATGTCGTTGAGGAACCGAGTCTCGTCGCCATCCCAATGGAAGACCTTGTAGCGCTTCTTGTGGTTGAAGAAGAGCTCGAACGTGGTGCGGGTCCAGCCCTTTTGGCGGAAGTGGGCCTCCATCTCCGAAAGGACGTTGACGAACTCGCGCTCGTAGCCGGGCTCGCCCCAGCCCAGGAAAGACGCCGGCCACTCAGGGTTGACCGGGAGATAGACGAAGGGGATGGGTTGCGGTCCGCGCCGCGTGGAGGCGAAGGCAGAGCCATCGAGCAGGGGGCCGTAGTGCTTGTCGTACAGGGTCCAATCCGCGACGTGCCTCGTCTTGCCGGAGCCTTCCAGGCGCGGTGCGAACTCGGGGCCCACCTTGCCGCCGTGGCCGTACCCGAGTTGATGGTAGATGCCCCGGTGCGAATAGAAAACGCGGTGATAGGCGTGGATCAGGCCGAAGAAGTCGTCGCTTAAATAGAAGTTGGGGCCGAGCCGTTTGGCGAGCGCCGGGTACTGGGACGCGAACCACGAAGTCCCGTAAGAGTTGTGGTCGATCACGATGGGATCGGTCGCGGGGACGAGCGCTTCGAGGACGTTGACCTGGATGGGGAGAGTGGACTTAACGCCGTTTGCCTCCAGGGCGGCGGTGACGGTGTACGGGCCCGGCCGCGCGTCAGCTGGAACCCAAATATCGAGCCAGAAGGTCTGGGTGGTCTGGCCCGGGACACGGTTGTCGGGTTCGGGGAGTTGGCCGCGGTATGTGGAGGCGACGGGAATCAGCGCGTCGGGGTAGTAAAGCTTCTGCGCGGGAAGAAAGTGGAGCCACTCGCGGTGCAGTTCCGTGGCGAGCAGACCGCTGACGGACAGCGTGTAGGAGCCCGGCTGAGGCCGTGAGACGACGAGGCGGCAGGAGACATAAGAGGCTCTGGCCGCGTCCAGGGCGATGGACGTCTGCGGCAGGATGGAGGCCGCCCGGTCAGCCGCAACGACCTGGCCAAAGGGATCCAGCCGGACGAACTCGGGCAGCACCGCCAAGTCAGCGGCAAGGCACGGGGCCAGCAGGAAGAGGAACGTGAGTGGGAGTCTCATACAGCACTCTGGTTGCACCAGCGGTGCACGAAAAGCAGAAGCGTCTTAGCAGCATCGACGACGGTGTCGAGTTCCACGTATTCATCCGCCATATGGGTATTGCCGCCGCGGGCGCCCCAGAGGACAGCGGGGATACCGAAGTGCTGCTGAAAGATGAACATGTCGCAGGGGCCTTCAATGCCGGCGATGGGGGGCTCCGAGCCCAGGACTTCCGCGGCGCAGCGAGCCAGTTCCCGGACCAGCGGAGCATCGGGGGCGATGGATGATGCAGGAAGAAGGCGGATCGGGAACTCGACCTTCGGCGGTTGGGGAAACAGGTTGGGGCGGGCCGAGACAGTACGGTGAAACCACTCATGGAAATGGGCAGTGACGATGGCTGCGTCTTCACCGGGCAACATCTGCCAGTAGAGTTCAATCTGACAGGCGCCCGCCGTAGCCATGGGCTCACCAGTGCCCCACGGGCCGGTGTGGATCTTGAGGACCGAGACGGGGACGGGGTTCTGGAGGTGGGTGTAAGAGGGGTGTGACGGCGCGTTAGTGCGACGCTCGCGTGCGAAGACGGGGATCTGCGAGAGGAACCACGCCAACTGGGATTCGACGCCGACTTCCATTGCGTCAGCGAGAATGCCTTCGCCTGGAACTTCGAAGGTGATATGTGCGGTATTGCCGCCGCGTTGCGAAGGGCAGATGCGGAGAAACGAGGGCTCGGAGATGATGGCAGCATCGGCGAGATAGCCGCGCAGACGTCCGGCGAGAGTCCCGTTGACGCCACCGAACTCCTCGTCCACCACGGATTCGATCGTCAGGTCGCCGCGCAGCGGGAGGCCCAGATCCTTCAGGGCACGGGCGATGAAGAGGTTCGTAGCGATACCGGCCTTCATGTCATTGGAGCCCCGGCCGTAGAGCCTGCCGTTCTCGATATGTGCGCTGAAGGGATCGCGCGTCCAGGGGAGGGTGCCGCGCGGCACCGTATCAACATGGCCGGACAGGATGAGGGACCTTCCGCCGCCGCTGCCCTTCAGGCGGCCGGCCACGTTGGGGCGGCCGGCATAGCTGCGGCCAGGCCAGTAGAGGGGATGTGAACTGAGCCCAGGGATGTTGTCGAGTTCGTAGAGATCGGTAGAGAACCCGCAGGAGCGAAGGGTATCGACGCAATATTGCTGACAGGCGGCCTCCGCTCCAGTGGGCGGAGTATTTTCGGATGGCGTGTTGACCAGGGTGCGGAGAATATCGATTAGATCGTCGCGATGCGAATCGACGTATTGTAGGATGTCTTTTTCGATGAGTGTTTCAGCCGGCATGGGAGGATTCCTCTTCGAGGCTGCCCAGAGTTTTCGGCGCGAGCCGGAAGCCTCTGGTCAAGATGGCGAGATAGATGATGCCCAGGGCCAACCAGCCGAATCCGGCGAGCTTGGCCTTGTTGGTGAGGTTGAGCCACAGGAGGCTGCACACCAGCGTGCCCAGGATCGGGAACAGCAGGTTTTCGACAGCGTGCCACCCGGTGCGCAATCGGGACCGGATGTAGTAGTGCTGGATGACGCTGAGATTGACGAGCATGAATCCGGTGAGCGCTCCGAAATTGAGGAGCTCCACAGCGAGTTGGAAGCGAAAGGTGAGAGAGCCGATGAGCGAGACGGCACCCATAACAAGGATGCCGCGCACGGGGGTCGAGCGGCGTTCGTCGATCTTCGCGAAGATGCGGCGGGAAATAATGCCGTCCCGGCCCATTCCGAGCAGCAGGCGGGATGCTCCGGCCTGTCCGGTGAGGGCGCTGGCGAGTCCGGCGACCAGCAGGACGAAGGTGAGCGCGCCAAACATCAACCGTCCGCCGATGGCGGTGGCGATCTCCAGGATGGCTGTGTCGGTATCTGGGAAGGTTCGGTAATCGGGCCAGACGAGGGTGGCGAGGTAGACGGTGAGGATGCAGATCAGGCCCTGGAAAACGCAAACCGCGATGGTGGCCCAGCCGATGTCGCGCTTGGGATCGATGGAATCCTCGGCGAGCGTGGAGATGGCGTCAAACCCGATGTAGGATAACGTGGCGACACCCGCGCCGAGCAGCAGCGGGCTGACGGCGAACGTCTCCGGCCGGAAGATTCCGTGCCAGGCAAGCAGGCCGGGCCAGCCGTGCAGAACGACGATGTGTCGGACCGCGAGGACTGTGAACAGCGCGGCGCAGCCGGTCATGGTGGCCATCAGCCAGGAACTGGCCCTGGTAGTCATACGGATGCCGCGCAGGTTGACGGCCGTGATGGCGGCGGTGAAGACGATCGCCCAAGCCCAGTCCGGCACGAGGGGGAAGAGCCGCTCGGCGGTAAGCGAGGCGTAGATGACGCTGAGTAACGGAATGAGGAAGTAATCGAGGATCATCGCCCAACCAGCGAGGAAGCCGGCGTGCGGGTTCAGGCCCTTCTGGGCATACGTATAGGTGGAACCGGCCGAGGGGAAGACGGCTGCCATTTTCGCGTAGCTGGCTGCGGTGAAAAACATGGCGACCATCGCGATGACGTATGCGAGCGCGGCGTGACCGCCGGAGAGTTGCTGGACGATGCCGAAGACCGGGTATGGGGCCGTCGGAGTGAGGATGACGAGCCCGTAGAGAACCAGATCACGCCGCGACAGAACCCGGCGAAAGTGTTGTGGACCCAGCGGCGAAACGGGCACCGGGCCTTGGGTGATATCCATTGGATGACAGGAGGGCGGGGGCACCGTGAGGCACCCCCGCCCGCGACCGTCCTACCAGCTTAGCCGAAGGGAGAACTGGATGATTCTGGGGTCGTTGACCTGCGTGGACATATCCTGCAAGCCCGTCGTCGCGTTTGGATTCGTGTCGATGGGATGGTTGAACGCGTTGAAGAAGTCGGCTGTGAAGCGGAGCCTCACCTGTTCAGTGATGGTGAAGTTCTTGACTGCCGACATATCGGTATTGAAGGCGTCGGGCCCGAGGAAGAACGCACGGGCGTTCCAGTTCACGGTCTCACCGATACCGGTGAGGCGAGTGGTTCCGTTGGCCAGAGGCTGTGCGATCCGGTTGTCAAAAGCCGTGCCGACTGGCCGGGCGATTCGCTGGTTGCGGTCGAGCGGCACGAGCTTCTGGAGAGCGGCCTGATCGACGTTGGTGGCCAGCGTCGGATTGAAGTCGCCCGCCCAAAATAGGCGCTGATTGCGTCCGGCGAATTTCAGATCGAGCCGCTGGTCAGAGGAAAGGGACGGGTTGCCAAAGAGGTAGAGTGCCGGGTTGATGCCGGTCCAGAGGCCGCTGCGCCAGTCGCCGAGACCGGCAATCTGCCAGCCGCCGATGAGGGCGTCGGTCCAACGATTGACGCTGCCGCCGAACTTCTTGCCCTTGCCGAACGGCAGGTCGTAAACGGCGTTCCAGCGCATGCGGTGCGGCGGAACATTGGTGGAGTTCTGATAGCCGAGCTTCAACCGCTCATCGTAGCTGAGGTTGCCTCCGCCGAGCATCTGGATGTTCTCGGGTACCTGGAAGACGCCGTTGGTGGAGTTGATGGCGCCGCCGCCGGAGGTGAATCCGCCAGCGTCCGAGGTGGTGAGGGACCGGGTGTAGACGTAGAAGTACTGGAGGGCGAGGCCATTGGAGAAGCGGCGCTCCACCTCAGCCTGAAGTAGATGCGAGTTGGAGTAGCCGGTCTTGTTGGTGGCCACCACGTGCATGTAGTCGCGCAGCTGGCTCTTGGCCAGGTACTTGCGCGTCAGGTACTTGAAGTACCGCTTCGCGTACGGCACCGACGACTCGATGTTCACCTTGGAGCCGTCCAGCTTGACCTCCACCTTGCCCGCCAGCGCGCCCGCCTTGCCGTCCACCTTGATCTTGCCGGACAGGAACTCGGCGAACGCCGCCGGCTTGA
>CAYVDY010000187.1:0-8029 GCA_964450255.1 uncultured Candidatus Solibacter sp.
GTCTGCGTGGGCATGACCGGCTCGGGCAAAACCGGTCTCTGCCTGGGACTCCTGGAAGAGGCCGCCATCGATGGCGTACCCGTCATCGTCATCGATCCCAAGGGCGATCTTGCCAACCTCCTGCTCTCGTTCCCCAATCTCGCGCCAGCCGATTTTGAGCCCTGGGTCAACGCCGATGAGGCCCGCAACAAAGGCATGGCCGTCCCGGACTTCGCCGCCGCCGAGGCCGCCAAATGGCAGAAGGGTCTCGCGCAATGGGATCAGGATGGCGCCCGCATCAGCCGCATGCGCGCCGCCTGCGATTTCAATGTCTACACGCCAGGCTCCGACGCCGGCATCCCCGTCTCCATCATGAAGTCCTTCGCCGCGCCGGACGCCAAAATCCTCGGCGACCGCGAAGCCTTCCGCGATCGCATCTCAGCGACGGCCACGTCCCTCCTCTCCCTGGCCGGCATCGACGCCGATCCCGTTCAATCCCGCGAGCACATCCTGCTCTCCACCATCCTCGACACCGCGTGGCGCGCCGGTACGGATCTCGATCTCGCCGCCATCATCGCTCAGGTCCAGAAGCCCGCGTTCACCAAGGTCGGCGTGATGGATCTCGATTCCTTCTACCCCGCCAAGGACCGCTTTGGCCTCGCCATGGCGCTGAATAATCTCCTCGCTTCTCCCGGCTTCGAAGCCTGGCTCACCGGCGAACCGCTCGACATAGATTCCATGCTCTGGACTCCGCAGGGCAAGCCAAAGATCAGCATCTTCTGCATCGCCCATCTCAACGACAGCGAGCGCATGTTCTTTGTCTCTCTGCTGCTGAATCAAACACTGAGCTGGGTCCGCGCGCAAAGCGGCACCTCGTCGCTGCGCGCCATTCTCTACATGGACGAGATCTTCGGCTACTTCCCGCCGGTCGCCAATCCGCCCTCGAAGAAGCCCCTGCTCACCTTGCTCAAGCAGGCTCGCGCCTTCGGCCTCGGCGTCGTGCTCGCCACCCAGAACCCCGTCGATCTCGACTACAAAGGCCTCGCCAACACCGGCACATGGTTCATCGGCCGCCTACAAACCGAGCGCGACAAAGCCCGCGTACTCGAAGGCTTGGAGGGAGCAGTCTCCGCCGCCGGCGGCAAGTTCGACCGCGGCGAAATGGAGCAGATCCTCGCCGGCCTCGGCAATCGCATCTTCCTCATGAACAACGTGCATGAGGATCGCCCCGTTCTCTTCCAAACTCGCTGGACCCTCTCCTACCTGCGCGGTCCGATGGCCCGCCCGGAGATCCAGCGCCTAATGACCGGCCGCAAGCTCGAATCCCCAGCCGACGTGGAAGATGCGCCAGTGGCGGCCTCCGCCTCGGAAGGCAGCACCGCAGCGCCCGTTCTACCAGCCGAGATCACCCAGTTCTTCGCCCCCCTCACGGGCTCGGTCCTGCAATACGAGCCCCGCGTTCTCGGCGCTGCTCAGATCCACTTCACTGATCCCAAGCTCGGTGTGGATGCCGTCCGCGATGCCGTCTACGTCTGCCCTATCACTGACGCCGCCGTCCCCGTGGATTGGACCCAGGCTGAAGAGTGCGAGACGGCCCTCAACGACTTCGAGAAGACGCCCACCGAAGGTGCGGCTTTCTCCGAACTCGCTCCCACCGCCGCCAAGGCGAAAAACTACGCCGTCTGGCAGAAGTCCTTTGGCACCTGGCTGTATCAGACTCAGTCGCTGGAGCTTCTCCGTAGCCCCGTCACCGGCGAGGTATCTCGCCTGGGCGAGAACGAGCGGGACTTCCGCCTCCGCACCGAGCACGCCGCCCGCGAAGCCCGCGACGAGCAGGTGGAGCGTCTCCGCGGCAAATACCAGCCCAAGCTCCAAACTCTCAACGATCGCCTCCAGCGGGCGCACCTCAAGCTCGAACAGGAAAAGCAGCAGGCGTCCTCGCAGACGCTGCAATCCGTCCTCTCCATCGGCACGTCGATCCTCGGGGCCTTCATGGGCCGCAAGACCATCAGCGCCGCCAATATCAATCGCATCGGCACCGCCGCCCGCTCCGCCACGCGCATCAGCAAGGAGCGCGGCGACGTCGGCCTGGCAGAGGACACAATCGAAAGCCTCCAGCAGCAGATCCAGGAACTCAGCGCCGAGCTGGAGCAGGAGATCGCCACCATCCCCGCCCCCTCGCAGGAGGCGCTGGAAACCGTGACTGTGAAGGCCAAGAAGACCAACATCACCGTCCAGTTGGTCGCTCTTGCCTGGGTGTAGCCTCTAGGGAATCTTAGTAGTCTGATGCGCGGCCAGCCGCCATGCGCCACCCTGTTTCACCCACACATGGATGATCATCAGGTGGTCGTTGAACGGCCCGGAATCATTCCGCCCGGTCATCCGCGCGATGCTGTGCGTCACGGCCGAATCGCCATACCGCACTACCTGCAGGCTCTCGTGCGTCACCGTATCGTACCGCTGCTTCCCGCCCTTCAGCCGCTCCAGATACTGCGCCTTGTTCTCCACCTTGCCCGTGGCGTGAGCGTAGATCAGCTCCGCCGTATAGACCTTTTCCAATGCCGCGGCATCCCGCGCCACCAGCGCCGCGCCCCATGCCTTCTCGGCCACGCGCAAATCGTCATCGGCGGCAAACGCCGTCAACATCACCAGACACGCCAGAACAAGCTTCATCGGAGATCCTCGGTCCGTCATCGTATCGCGAATCGCGGGGCTGATGGGGCCTTGACTCCCGGCGGGTTACTTCTCAGAATTGCTCGTATGAATCTGCTGAACTCCGCCGTGTTGATGCTGATGGCGCCGAGCTTTGCCACTGATTCTAAGCCGCCCGCCGAAATCGCTCGAACTGTCACCTTGCAGGAGGATTTCAAGTACCCGGACGGCCGCACCGAGCCGCTCCGGCACATCGTCAATGCGGTCCGCGCCGATGGTGCTGTCGTGACGATTCGCACACAAGGTGGCGCCGATGATCCCGACAGCAAGCACGAACTGCGCTCAGTGCTCCTGCCGGACGGACGGCAAATATTTATCCGAGGCGAACTTGGAATCAAGACCACGTTCTATCAGGTTGCTCCGGGAGCGGAGCTCGGGCTGAGGCGCCGGTATCGCGACCAGGGCACGGATTGCATGAAGGCCCGGCCCGGCGCAAGATTGACTGAGCGGGCGGAGGTTTTTGTCGCCCGGGAGACTCTCGCCGGGCTGGAGGTGATCCACACGCGCACGCCCGTCGAGCCGGCGTCGGAGTACTGGTATGCGCCGAAGCTCGGTTGCGAGGTTGTCCGTCAGGTGGAACGGGCACGGGATCCGGAGGGGCGCTACGTAGGCACCTACCTCCAGACGCTCAAGAGCTTCACACTGGGCGACCCCGCACCCGCTTTGTTCCGCGACCCCACGGAATTGGAAGAGGTGGCTCCCTCAGTCGCATCGGCCCGCCTTGCGGCCGCAAGAGGCACACAGTCGTCCCGAGCCAACATGCCAGGTGCACAGGTCGTCGAAGGCCGGTATTTCCAACACCGTCCCTAATCTCCGTCATCGTATCGCGAATCGCGAACGCGTCGTATGCTTGTGGTGCGGAGCGCAGGATTGTGGCGATTGCTGTTTTCGAGGATCGAGACAAACGCGACGAGCGGGAACTTTTTGAAGCGTCTCTCCAAGGCGGCTACAATGACGAGGCCGCGTGGTCTGCAGTTGCTACTCTTCGCATGAGGGCCACCACGGAGGTTCTCCACCTCGCGATGCAGTATTGTCAAGCCAGCGATCCCAAGTCCAGAGCGCGAGGACTCGACGTGTTGGCCCAGTTGGGCGCTGGCAAGGCCGAATCAGAACGCCCCTACCTGGACGAATGCGTCTCGATGGCTATCGCGAAACTCACTGACGAAAGCCCAATGGTGGTGAACTCCGCCGCGTGGGCGCTCGCTCACTTGGCCACGCCTAGAGCGGCGTTGAGTTTGCTTGAGCTCAAGGGCCACGCCGACCCCGACGTCCGCCACGCCGTGGCGTACGGGATGGGATTATGCCCAGGGACAGAGTCGACGAGAGTTCTCATTGAACTGATGGAGGATCCATCCAATGTCGTTCGCGATTGGGCCACATGCGGTCTGGGCACACTGAGTGACGCCGATGGCACAGACGTCCGCGAAGCGCTTCGGAAACGTCTGGATGACTCATTTGAAGATGCAAGGGACGAAGCTCTGTGGGGCTTGGTGCGACGCAAAGACCCGGCGGCTGTCCGGACCCTGTTGGGACGACTCGAAGCTGACACTTGGGTGAACGGTGACCAGTGCGCCGCGGCTGATGCGCTTGGCTTGAGCACAATAGCGCCCGCCGAAGAAGTGCAGGTCGGGTTGCGCCGGCTTCTCGGCGATTAGTGTCTCATTGCTGCAACCATAGCCCCCGCACCACCTTTGATAGACTGACCCTCAGCAGGTATCCACACTCGATGGCAAAAGCGGTCAAGCTCGAGGGCATTTTTACGCCGACTCTCGTCCCCATGGACTCTCGCGGCAACGTGAACGAAACGGAACTCGCCCGGTTCTTCGAATGGCTGATTCAAAAGGGCGTCCACGGCCTGTACCCGAACGGCTCCACCGGCGAGTTCACGCGCCTCACCGTCGAAGAGCGCCGGCGCATCGTGAAGATCGCCTGCGAGGTCTCTAACGGACGCGTGCCGGTATTGGCCGGAGCCGCTGAAGCGAACACACGCGAGACTCTCATCGCCTGCGAGACCTACGCCTCCTACGGCGCCGCCGCCGTCGCCATCGTCTCCCCGATCTACTACCGCCTCAGCCCCGATTCGGTCTACGCCTATTTCGCCGAGATCGCCCAGAACTCGCCCATCGACGTCACGCTCTACAACATCCCTATGTTCGCGAGCCCCATCGACGTGCCCACCATCCGGCGGCTCGCGCTCGATTGGCCCCGCATTGTCGGCATCAAGGACTCCTCCGGCGACGTCGCCTTCATGATGCGCATGATCGCCGCCATCCGACCCACCCGGCCGGATTTCGTCTTCCTCACCGGCTGGGAGGCCGTCCTCTCCCCCATGCTGATGGTCGGCTGCAACGGCGGCACCAACGCCTCCAGCAACGTCGTCCCGGAGCTCACAAAGAAGGTCTGGGAGCTCAGCCGCGCCGGCCAATACGAAGAGGCCATGCGCCTGCAATATCGCATCCTGGAACTATTCGACACCATGCTCTACCCGTTCGAGTTTCCGGATGGATTCCGCGCCGCCGCAGAGTTGCGCGGCTTCAACTTCGGCCACGGCCGCCAGCCCCTCAGCCCTGGGCAACGCGCCGACGAAACGGCACTCGCGGAAGTGCTGCGCTGCATCCTCGCTGACTTCGGCCTGGTAGACCCCCCGGCCTCCGGCTGCGTCCCACGCACCGGCCAGACCGGGACCGACAAGATCGGCCAGATCGTCGCTGAAGTCGTGCAGGAACTTGAACGGAGAGGTGTCCTCTGAGTCACTCTCTAGTACTCGTGGAGGTCGGCGGCTGGTCGCCCGGCATGGTCATCCTCGATGCCATGGAGAAGGCGGCGGACGTCGAAATCCTGCAAGCCGAATTGAACGATCAGCCGGGCGTTTGCCTCAAGCTGGTCGGCGCCCTAGGCGACGTGCGCGCCGCGGCCGATGCGGCCCGCGCCATGGCCCGCCAGTTGGAAGTGCAGATCGTGGTGGACGTCATCCCGTCGCCCGATCCGGGCTCCGCTGCCGCCTACGAGGCAGCCACCGATTTTAACCCGTTGATTGAACAGGCCAGCGTGCACGTGCCGCTGCGTGGAGAAAAGAAAATGCCATCACAGGCTGGATTTGCCATCGGATTCATTGAGACGCAGGGCTTCACGGCGGTTTTCGAAGCCATCGACACGGCGGTCAAAACCGCCAACGTCGAAGTGCTCGCCCGTGAGAAACTCGGCGGTGGCTACATCACCGTCGTCATCAAGGGCGACGTCGCGGCCGTGCGCGCCGCCATCGACGCCGGCAAGGCCAAGGTCGAAAGCCTCGGCAAGCTCGTCGCCGCCCACGTCATCCCCAGCCCCTCCACCGGCGCGCTCTCGCTGCTGCCAAAATAGCATTGCGTGCTCGTGGCAATCAGGGGGACGAGGCAGGTCGCATGACCCCTCTTATTGTATTCTGCCCGGCCACTCCGCTATAGTTGCGCAAATGAGCAACGCCATTCCCACTGGGGCGGAATTCAAGAAACAACTGCGCGAAGGCCAGCCCAAGATGGGCCTCTTCGTGAACGCCCATAGCACCACCATCGCCGAGCAGCTCGCGCACAGCGGCTACGATTGGCTCCTGATCGATACACAGCACGGACCCATGAGCAGCGAACTGCTCTCCACCATGCTCTGCGCTGTCGCCAGCGGCGGCGCCAAGTCCATGGTGCGTGTCGCCGGCTATCACGATCGCGGCGGCATTCAGCAGGCGCTGGATCTGGGCGCCGACGGTATCCTCGTGCCTTACATCAACACGGCCGAAGAGGCCCGCCAGGCCGTGAGCTGTGCCCGCTATCCCACCGCCGGCACCCGCTCCGTCTACTTCCCGCAGCGCAGCATGAACAAAGCCGGCCTGCTCGGCTATGCCGGCTCAGCCAATGACAATGTCATCATCGCCCTCCAGGTGGAAACCGCCGACTGCATCGACAACATGACGGAGATCGCCGCCGTCCCCGGCGTGGATATGCTCTTCCTGGGTCAGAACGACCTCTGCATGTCGATGGGCCTCTACGAGAAGTACGAGTTCCCCCACATGTACACCTCGCCGGAACTCGGCGCGGCCACGCAGAAGCTCATCGACGAAGCCCGCAAAAACAACGTGATCCTAGGCCTGTTCCTCTTCGGCACCTCCCGCGTCGGCGAGTTCCTCGAAAAGGGATTTACCTTTATCAGCATCGGCAACGATCTCCACCACGTCCTCACGCAGGCCTCCGCCTACGTGAAGGACATGGAGACCATCGCCACTGAAAAGGGCAAATCGTGGAGCCGCCGGCCTTCCGCGCTGGTGTAGACGGCGCGCACAAACCGGTTTTGTCCCGATCAGCTCGAAAAATACGGGGTTCCTCACGGAACCCCGGGCGATTACTTCATTAATTCGGGGACGGTCTACTCAATTCCCAATTCCGTGTGAGAAGAATGGGCCTCTGCGGTGACTATGTCATCGTATGGCTCGTATTCCTCGCGCTGTCGCCTGCGGCTATCCCCACCACATCACCCAACGGGGCACGGATCACCGGCCGGTCTTCTTTGAAGATCGCGACCGCTTCATTTACCTGCGGCTCCTCGCAGAAGCCGCGGAGATGTACGGCCTGGAGTTCTCCGGATTCTGCCTGATGACGAACCACGTCCACCTGATCGCGATCCCGCAGACGGCGGATTCCCTCCATCTCACCCTGAAATGGGTGCACGCCGCCTACGCCCGCTACGTCCACGCCACCCACGGCGGATGCGGCCACCTCTGGCAGGCGCGCTATTTCTCCTGCATCCTGGCCGGCGCCCACATCTGGAATGCGCTGGCGTATGTTGAGCTCAACCCGGTCCGGGCCGGCATCGTGGAACATGCCGAACTCCACCCCTGGTCCAGCGCCGCCGATCATCTGGGACTGGCTCCATCGAGGCTCCCACTGACAAACTCCGCCTGGCTGAACGAATTCGACCCGCCAGGCTGGAGGCAGTTTCTGGCCCAGCGGACACGCGATGCGGACTTCGGCCCCGTCCTCCGGCAAGCGACGCAAACCGGACGCCCCATGGCGCCGGAATCCGCCATCAGCCGGCTGGAGGGAGCTTTGGGCCGTTCGCTCCGCCCGGCGAAGCGGGGCCGGAAGGCGTTGCAACCGGAGCGATCTGCACCAGCGGCGCTTGCGGCTCCTTCGTTAATTGGGAATTGAGTAGACCGTCCCCGAATTTCTCGATCAGGGGTAGAAGACGCCGCACCGTGCGGCCGTTCAGCAGCAGGCTGCCCGCCACCAGCACCGGATGCGGAATCGTCGTGCAGCACTTCGCGCAGATCCCGATCTCCCCTGCCCTGCCATCGACATGCAACTGGCGCATG
>CAYVDY010000187.1:8039-11128 GCA_964450255.1 uncultured Candidatus Solibacter sp.
TGGCGCATGCGCTGCATTTCAGCGCCGTCGAAGATCCCCGCCAGCGCCGTCTGCATCACGTTACCCACCGGCTCGCCGTCCAGCATGTAGCTCTGGCAGCACGGATACACATCGCCGTTATGCTTCACATACAGCGGCCCGCGCCACAGATAGTGGCAAGGATGCGACCAATCGCCCGGAGCGTGGCTGGCCTCCGGACGCATCAGATTCGTCTCGTCTTCCTTGATGCGGATGAGATCCACGCCCGGCACGGCGCGCCAGTACTTTTGAAACGCCTCCACCTCGTGCCGGTTGCCATCCATGCGGACCATCTGCACCACGATCTGCACCTTCGCCCGCCGTTCGTGCTTCATGCGGCAGAAGCGCACGAAGTTGTCGCGCACGCGCTCGAACTTCGCGCCCTTGCGATAGAACTCGAACGTCTCCTTGCTGTAGCCGTCGAAGCTCAGCGTGATGTGCTCCAGCGGCGAGGCCAACAACCGCTCAGCCGCTTTCTCGTCCAGCAGCGTGCCGTTGGTGGAGATCAACGTCGAGACGCCGTGCCGATCGCACTGGTGAATACGGTCGAAGATTTTCGGGTCCAACAGTGGCTCGCCCAGCCCGATCAGCATCATGTGCTCGGGGCTGCCGCCGGCCTGTTCCACCAGGCGCGCATACACCTCGTCCGTCATGTTTTCCTTCGGCTGCGGGTGCGTCTCGCGGGGGCACATCGGGCAGTAGATGTTGCACTTCGCCGTCGTCTCGACGATGTACTCCACCGGCAGCGCATTCAGCCGCGTCCGGCGTCGAAGGTAGCCCCATAACAGCTTGAATCGGTTCCAGGAGCGCATAGTCGGGAAGGTGTCCCTTTATTGTAGCGGGTCGGTCCCGGCGGTCATCTGAAGAGCTAGTGTTACAGCGTGTCCGAGCTCTCAACGACGCACCCATTCTCCCGAACGCAGTGTACGTCCTCTACTGGTCGCAGATGAACCGCCGCGTGGACAACAACCACGCGCTCCAGTGGGCCATCCAGCGTGCCAACGAACTGCATCTCCCCGTCCTCTATTACGAGGGCCTCACGTGCACCTACCCCGAAGCCAATGACCGGCTGCACACCTTCGTTCTCGAAGGCGTCCCCGAAACCGCCCGCCGCCTCGCCGAACGCGGCATCGGCTACTGCTTCTATCTCCGCCGCCGCAAGTCCGACGCAAACGATGTCCTCTACCGCCTGGCCGCCGGCGCCGCCTGCATCGTCACCGACGACTACCCCACCTTCATCGCCGCCGGCCACAACGCCTCCGTCCCTGACAAGCTCAAGATCGCCTTCGAAGCCGTGGACTCCAGTTGTATCGTGCCCATGAACGTTCTGGCCAAGCGCGAGTACGCCGCCTACACGATCCGGCCCAAGATCACGAAGCTGCTCCCCCAGCACCTGGTGCCCTGCCCCGACGTCGATCCGGCGGTGCGTTGGTCCGCTGCGACGCCTGAGTTCCACACCACCGTCACCGCCGCCAACATCGCTGAGCTTGTCGCATCCTGCGAGATCAACCATGCCGTCGCGCCCTCCATCAGCTACACCGGAGGCCGCCTGGCCGCGGAGCGCACGCTCAACCACTTCCTCGACGAAAATCTCCGCCGCTACGCCCGCGAGCGCAACAGCCCCGCTTCGCACGCCACCTCTGATCTGAGTCCATACCTGCACTTCGGCCAGATCTCGTCGCTCGAAATCGCCCTGGCCGCCAAAGCGCATGCTGCCGAACACAAACTCATCGCCGACGAATTCCTGGAAGAGTTGATCGTCCGGCGCGAACTCGCCTTCAACTACGCCCGCCACGTCCAAAACCCCGGCTCACTCAGCAACCTGCCGGATTGGGTCCGCCAGACACTGCTCAAACACGCCGCGGACCACCGGGAGCCCGTCTACGGACGAGAGCAGTTCGAACACGCCCGCACCCACGATGACCTCTGGAACGCCTGCCAGCACGAGATGCTGCTGCGCGGCAAGATCCACGGCTATTACCGCATGTACTGGGGCAAGAAGATCATCGAATGGTCACGCACCTGCCAGGACGCGCTGGAAACGATGATCCACATCCACGACAGGTACGCTCTGGATGGCCGCGATCCCAATACCTACACCAATATTCTCTGGTGCTTCGGCCTCCACGACCGCCCATGGGGCGAGCGCCCCGTTTTCGGTATGATCCGCTACATGGGACTCGACGGCATGAAGCGAAAAACCGGAGTCGACGCCTATCTGCGTGAAATCGGCCACCTGCGGATCAATGGGATAGACCCATTCCGCTTGCCGGCCACCATTTGAGGTACCAGCCATGCGCATAGCACTCACGGGCGCCACCGGATTCCTCGGCACGCGCTTAGTTCAACTTCTGAGGGAAGAGGGCGGCCATGACCTCCGCCCGTTGAGCCGCAACTCCTACGATGGACTGGAGGGCGCTGACGCGGTCATCCACCTGGCAGGAGAACCCGTCGCCCAGCGCTGGACGGCGGACGCGAAGCGCAGAATCCGCAACAGCCGGGTGGAAGGGACCAGGAATCTGGTGGCGGCCCTCGCCGCGCTGCCTGCCCGGCCCCAGACGCTCATCTGCGCCTCCGCCAACGGCTACTACGGCTCGCGCGGCAACGAGATCCTGACCGAGTCGTCCGCGCCCGGCACGGGATTCCTCCCGGAGGTTTGCGTGGAATGGGAGAACGCCGCCGATCAGGCGCGCTCGTTGGGCATTCGAGTCGTGAAGCCGCGCATCGGCGTCGTCCTCGGCAAGGAGGGCGGCGCGCTGGCCAAGATGCTGCCGCCGTTCCGTGCCGGCGTGGGCGGTCCGCTGGCCGGCGGAGGGCAGTGGATGTCCTGGATCCACGTGGAGGATCTGGTGCGGCTGATTGTCTTCGCCTTACGCAACACGGACCTCGCCGGCCCGGTCAACGCCGTCTCGCCGAATCCCGTCACCAACGCAGATTTCACCCGCGCGCTAGGCGCCGCGTTGCACCGCCCGGCGTTCTTCCCGGTCCCCGAGTTTGCGCTGCGCCTGCTGTACGGAGAGATGGCCAGTATCCTCATCGAGAGCCAGCGGGCAGTCCCCAAGGCCGCCGAA
>CAYVDY010000188.1:0-11018 GCA_964450255.1 uncultured Candidatus Solibacter sp.
CCATCGCTTTCGGCAGAGGTAGAACCGCTTCGCCGGCCGGGGCAGGGTTCAGCGCCGTACCACCAAACCGAATGAGGCACCTGCACCCAGCCGAGGACCTCACCTTCCATGTCGTAGAGACCGCCAGAGGCGTCGAGATAGTAGTTGCGCATGGAGAAGCCTGTGGCGTCGCTATCCATCGAACTGCCGTCCTGACGCTTGTACTGAAAATTGAGGCCGTTGCCGAAGACCATCTCGCGATAGTAGCCGGGGTTGAAGTCCTCGGTCCAGGCGAGTGATCCGGAGACATCGGAGGCCGAGCGCGGCCGTTCGATGGCGTTGTGGAGGGGGCCGGAGTAGGTGTAACTGGTGGGCGTGTTGATCTTGAGTCTCTCGACGATGCGGCTGCAATCTCCCACCGTACCGGCCCACTCGGAGCTGTCGATGAGGCCGAGGGGATCCCAGCGGGAGCGATCCGGCCCGGAGGGGATGAATTCGAAGGTATCGGTGCCGGCGAATTCGACCAGGATGACGAGGAGGCGGGCGGTGCCTTGAATGGGGGTGGATTCGGCGGCGCGAGGGGCGCGCTTCATGCCGGCGGTGATGGCTGCGCGCTCCAGAAGGCGGCGCTTGGCCACGGAGTTGGGCTTGTCGATGGGACCCTGGGCAGAGAGCAGGAGGGCGGGCAGGGCGAACGAGAGAGCGAGGCGCGTCATGAACTCCTCCGAGCGCGGCGATGCGCCACGCCAGCTTACCGACGGACTCAGATCAATGTGTTTTTCGGACCTGAAACGGTTTTATCATACGGCGCAGGCAGGGGGAAGGGGTAACTGACAGTGCCGTTATGGGGCTGGTGTTCTGGCCCGCAGCGCGGCCATGAATTCGTCGTATGCGGCGGATGGGGCCTCGCGGTTCGACGCACGTTCCTTCAGGATGGAGGCCAGGGTGTTCCCGTCGGGCGCCACATAGCCAGGGGGCACGCCGTGCTGGAGGAAGAACAGAGCCATCTCCCAATCCATCATGTACGCGGCATTCATTAAGGCGGTCCATTGGGGGCGATCGGGACGGTTGTTGAGGGCTTGGAGGTCCGCACCATGCCTGGCCAGCAGCTTGAGCTTGTCGAGACCATGCCAGGCGTGGGTGATGTGGATGAGCGGCAGGCCGTCAGGGCCGGGGCTGTTCGGATTGGCGCCGGCTTCGAGGACTGCTTGCAGAAGATTGACGGAACCGGGCGTGTTGCCGGAGATGATGGTCTCCAGGAGGATTTCGCTGGAACGGGCGCCGCGCGCGAGAAGCAGCCGGACGCCTTCGACGGACGGGTCGCCGCTGTAGTCGGCGAGCACTCGATTCACGGCGTAGCCCAGGAGGGTGGCATCCAGGGCATCGCGTGCTTCCCAGTCGATTTTCGCGGGCTGTTTCAGCAGCGCCTCTACGGCCGGATAGTCTTTGCGTTCGATGGCGCGGGCGATATTGGTGAGGTGCGGATCGGAAAATCGACCGGCTCCGCCCGCGCTGATGCGATGGCTGATGTTCTCAACGGTGTTGCTGGCCCACAGGCCGCCGCCGATGAGGAAGGGGACGGCGACTACGATGAGGGCGGTCCATTGCAGAGCTTTCGAGGGAGAGTTCTGGCCCCAGTAGAGGAGAGCGCCGGCGATCAGAATGAAGGGCAGGAGCACGGTCCCGAAACCGGTGGCCACACCCCGTCCAGCGGCGTCGTTGCCAGCGTCCTTCCAGATGAACATCATGGCGACCCACAGGACTTCGATGGCGAAAAGCACCCAGGCGGCAATGAACGCGATCTTCATGGCTGGTTAGTCCCTTAGCTGATTCCGAATGTAGTTCCAGACGTCGAGTTCCGGCGGGCGATGGGGGTAGATGTCACGGCGTGATTCCCAATCGTAAAGATTGCGGAGGACGACGAGCACGGCTTGCTCCGTTGGGTAGGTTTGGCGCCCGGGTTCCTCGCCGTAGTCTTCGCGCCGGTAAGAGGAACCACGGAAAAATATCGTGGAGCCACCCTCCTTATGGGCGGTGCGGAACACCTTGCCGGCGCGGAGGGCGGCGAGAATGTCCTGCTGGATGGCGGCGATGGGCTTGGGATCTTCGACGAGCTTGGCGGACTCAGCCTCCATGGCGAGGCACTCCTGTTGCCGTTGCAGGAGAAGGGCCGGGGAGGCATCGGCCCAGGCAATCTCCTGTTGCGGGATGTTCAGCTTGGTACTCCAATAATCGGCGGCGCGATTGGCGTCTCGCAGGAACGACTCTTCGGACACCCACTGGCGGAGCGCAGTGCTTTCGATGTGGAGAGAGTAGAGGTTGCGAGACTCGATGACAGCCTCGAAGCACAGCCGCAGGGCGTGTTTGCAGCTGCCGGTATCGGATGTTCCGAGATAGGTGAGACGCCCGGTGTCATTCAGATCGCGGTGTAGCAGCGTGCCTGTGATTTTTTCTATCAGGTACTTCACGGCGAAGGGACTGTCGTCGTGCCAGAAATGGATTTGCGTGCGCTGTTCCCAGGTCATCACAGTGCAACCTGCCTAACCCCGGCTAGAGCCTGGTTTCGAGATAGGCGCGGATGTCGTTGTCGCTGATCATGCCGGCAGTGCCCAGGGCATAGGCGCAGTGCATCTCCAGGACACCGGCATCGAGAGCGACGCTGCGCTCAGCGGGTGTGGCAACGTTTTTGAGTTTCACTTTCTTGACGGCGTCGCGGATCGCCTCCTTGCCCATGTCATCCTGGCAGATCATGCGCAGGGCCATGTTGAGGCGATGGCAGGAGAGATTGTCCATGAAGTTAAGCGCAGTGGCATCGTCTCCGAAGCTGGCCCAATCGACTTCATAAGGGATGGACGCGCCGCAGATCTCTTCGATCTCCTTGACGCGCCCCGGCAGGACCTGTTCTTCGAGTTCTTTGATTTTGCGGCGTTCGGCAAGACCCATGTAATTTCCCCTCTTGTGGATAGCAGGAGACGACTTTAGCACAGGATCCGGCGATCAACTGGCAGAGACGCCTTCCCGCAGGATGCGTTCCAGTGTGAACCTGGGGCAAACGTGCCGGGTGAGATAGTCCTGGACGTTGGTGGCTACGCGGCGGATGTACTTTTCGGTGGCGGGGTCCAGGCAGTTGCCTTGCGGGTCGAAGACTTTCTGGACGTTGGCGATGGAGACAGGCATTGGCAGGGCGAGGCCGCCGACGTGGGAGACGATGCCACGGAGCGATTCGAGCGATTTGATGGCGCCGATGGCGCCGGCGGCGACGCCAAGCAGAGCTACGGGCTTGCCGGCCAGCGCGGAGGGGAAGCCCATGTTCTCGATGGCGAGTTTGGTGACACTGGAGAAACTGCCGTGATATTCCGGGGTGGCCAAGACGACGGCGGAGGAGGCGGCGATGAGGCTCTGGATATGGGCGGCACCGGGGTGGTTGGCCGCCGTGCCCGGAAGCGGCAGATCGAGTTCGCCAGGGTTGACGACATCCACCGGAAGTCCGATTCTGCGAAATTCGTCGGCGACCAGGGCCGAGGCCATCGCGGTGTAGTTTCCGGGGCGGACGCTGCCGTTGACGATGACGACGCGGGGGCCGTTTGGGGAGTTGTCCATGGGGTTTGGATGCAGGAGGAGCGGCAACGCCTCCGGATTCTTGCACTCCTGGAGGGGGAAACTTCATCTACTGGTTCAGGTACTAGATGTGCGCATGGCAAACAACCCGACTTTCCGCCGGCTACCGGCCTTCGTTTTCGCTCTGTTCGCAGGGGGAGGGGCGGTGATGGGCGCCGCTTTTCCGGAGCCTGCCATCGAAATGAAGCCGGTTTCAGGCAAGCAGACGGCTGTCTTCGCCGGGGGGTGCTTCTGGTGCACCGAGGCAGTGTTCGAGATCATGGACGGAGTGGAGGACGTGGTGTCCGGCTACGCCGGCGGCACGAAGGAGACGGCGAAGTACGACATTGTCTCCACCGGTCGCACCGCACATGCCGAAGCGGTGCTGATTACGTACGATCCGGCCAAGACCACCTACGGGCAACTGCTGAAGATCTTCTTCAGCGTTGCGCACGATCCGACGACGCTCAACCGGCAGGGGCCCGACTTCGGACCGCAGTACCGGAGCGCCGTGTTCTATATAAACGAGGAGCAGAAGCGGGTCACGGAGGCGTACATCCAGCAGATCAACGAGGCGAAGGTGCTAAAGAGCGCGATCGTGACGCAGGTGGCGCCGCTGGAGAAGTTCTACACGGCTGAGGGCTACCATCAGGATTACGCGGTTCAGAACCGGGCGAACCCCTACATTGTGAACGTCTCGGACCCGAAGGTGGAGAAGCTGAAGAAGCTGTATCCGGGCTGCGTGCGGAAGCGGAAGTAGAGCGAGAGGCCGGCTATTTGCGGGGCGCGCCGAGCTGAGCGAGGCGGGCGCGGATGGAGGCGGCCAACTGGTCCTGGTGGAGCTTTTCAGCGAGGGCCAAGGCTTTGTGCGCGGTGTCATTCGCCTCTGCGGTACGGCCGACCGCGGCGTAGGCGCCAGCGAGAAGATCGAGCGGCGCGGGATCACTGCCCGCGGTGAGCCTGACAGCTTCTTCCCAAGACTTGAGTGCTTCGGCCTGCGAACCCAGCGACCAGAGAGCGGCAGCGAGATTGGAATGGGCGTCGGCGTAGGACGGGTTGAGGGCGATGGCACGCCGGTAGCTGGCGGCGGCCTCCTGCTGACGGCGCAGGCGGGTCAGCGCGACCCCCAGGTTGTTGTGGGCCCGGGCATCGGCGGGCTCCAGTGCGAGGGCCTGCCGCCAGAGCTCCACTGATTTGGCGAAATCTCCGATGCGCGTGAGTTCCGACGCGCGGTCGTAGAGGCGGTAGAACTCCGCGGCGGGGACGTCGATACTCATGAGTCCGTCCGGCGGGATATTCACGAACTCCGGGATGTTCACCGCGCGATTGCCGGCTGTGGCATCCTCCACCAGGATGGGCGGGCTGTCGTTGCCGTTTTCGTCGATGTGCGCGAGGAGCATCTGCGTATAGGGCGACCGCCACTTGGAGGAGAAGACGAGCCAGCGGCCGTTGGGCGAGAAGCTGTGCCAGGAGTTCATGACCGGCGTATTGCAGTCCATTCTGCGGGCGCGCCCTCCGGCGGCAGGAACGATGTAGAGTTCGCTATCGGGCCGCATGAGCTGGCCGTTGCGGCAGCGGACGAAGACGATCCACTTTCCATCGGGTGAGACCTTCGGAAACGTATTGCTCATGCCATTCGACGAGGCTCCGGCGACGGGTTCCGGGTTGCCGCCGCGGCCGCCGTTGAAGGGAATGCGGTAGAGGTCGTACTGCATGGGCAGTTCGTTCGGATCGTTGGCGTACCTGGGCAGCAGCCGGCCTGCGGGATAGGGGTCGCGAGCCTCGGCGCGCGAGAAGATGAGAGACTGCCCGTCGGGACTCCAGGAGGCGCCGGTGTGGACGTAACGCGGATCGTCCGCGCCGGGCAAGGGCTCGATGCGACCGGTGGCGCGATTGTGGATGGCGAGTATGCCGCGCGTGGGGTAAAAGACCTGGAGGAAACGGTAGTCCGTGAAGTTGGCTGAGTAGACGGCTTCGTTCAGGGTGGTGACGGCGTACTGGCCATCGGGAGAGATACGGGACATGAAACCGATGGTGCTCTGGCCCGAGGGCTTGCCAGGGAAGGAATTCCAGGTCATCACGTCGGACCGGCGGATGGCCATCCGGGGCTCGACGGCGGCGATGGCGTACGTTCCCTTGTCGCTATCGGGCCCATCGACGTCGATGCCCATGGTCTTGCCGTCGGCTGAGAAGGAGTGGCAGTTGGCGCAGGTGGGGAGTCCCTCCAATAGGAGCCGGCTGGAGGGTTCGCCGATGTTGCGCAGGCGCCATGCGACCAGACGGACGGCATCGGGCGCCAAGGGCTTGATGGCGCCGAGTTTCGTTCGGGAGGGCATTAGCGGGACGTCGCGGTAGAAGATGGGAGCGCCGACGGGGTGCGGGGACGTCTTGAGTTTGAGGCGAGCGCGAGAGACCTCCCGATTGGCGGCATCCCAGCCTGTGATGGAGAGTTCCACCCAATCCGATGCCGCATCCTTGATGGCCTGCCACTGCGGCTCTGCGGGGCGCCAGGCGTGGACGTTGGTTTCCCCGGCGGCCAGGCGAGGCGGCTGATTGGTGGGCCCGGCAGAGCGCGGATCGCTGGGGCCGAACAGCGTTCCGTTGCCGGCTGTTTCGAACCGCAGCGGCGGGCGTTTCGGAACGGGAACCTCAATCCGCCAGCGCCGGGCCTGCGAGGAGTCCCGCCAGATGAAGGTGGGCGCGGTGATCTCCCTGGGGAAGATGGAACCGCCCAGCGGGTACTCGACGACAAGGCGCCCGGCCGCATGAGCCATGAGCAGGCTCAGCGGCAGAATGCAGGTGGTGGTCAGTTTCATCGGGCAGATAACCTAACTGGAATCTTTAACAAGATTATCAGGTCCAGTAATATTGACCCCTCCGACTGGGACTGATATAGTGCCGACAGCAATTCTTCAGTCAGACGTACGAGGTAGGTCCAAATGAATCGATGGCTCTTGACTATTCTTGCGGCGGCGCTGTGCCTGCCGGGCTTTGCCCAACTCAATCGGGGCACGATTTCGGGAGCAGTCACTGACGCCTCCGGGGCTGCGGTGCCCGGAGCGCAGGTCAATGTCAGATTGACGACGACCAATTCAGTCACACGGTCGGTTACCAATGATGCCGGCCAGTACAACCTGCCCAACCTGCAGACCGGCAGCTACGACATCACCATCGAGGCCAAGGGATTCAAGCGCTTTGTCATGTCGAATCTCGAACTGCGCGTGACTGACGTGCTGCGCGTGGATGCGGCGCTGGACATCGGCTCCATGGTGGAAACCGTGGAGGTGGCTGCAAGCGTGGACCGTGTGCAGACTGACTCGCCGCAGGTGGGCACGTCGCTGACCAACAGCGGCCTGATCGACCTGCCGATGAGTTTCTCCGGCGCCCGAAACCCTGAGAACTTCGCCTATAAGCTGACGCCAGGCGTGACAGGGTCGTCGTGGACGTCGCACATCAACGGGTCCAGCACGGCATCCAAAGAGGTACTGCTGGAGGCGCCAGCACGATCACGAACCGCGGCGGGCACAATGGTGAATCGGCCGTTTCGCTGGAGGCCATTTCGGAGTTCAAGATTCAGACCTCGGGAATGTCCGCCGAGTTCGGACGCTTCCAGGCGGGCATCTTCAATTTCGTGATGAAATCGGGCAGCAACGACTACCACGGCACGGTATATGGGGCGCTGCGCAATGAGGAGCTGAACGCCAACACCTGGGTGAACAACTTCCGCGGCGTGCCGCGCGCGCAGGACCGCAAGCAGAACGTCGCGTTGAGCGGCGGCGGCCCGGTGATCATCCCGAAGGTATACAACGGCAAGGACAAATCCTTCTTCTACGTGACGTATGAGCGCTATCGCGACCGCACGGGCGGCTTCGGCGCGCCGAACCGCAACGTGCCGATCGAGGACTTCTACGACGGCAATTTCTCGCGGCTACTGGGTCCGGCGCTCTCGGCCAAGGACGCACTGGGCCGCACGGTGACGCAGGGCGCCATCCACGACCCAAGCACGTTCCGGCAGATTGAAGGGGGACGGTGGATCGGCGAGATGTTCCCCGGCAACATCATTCCCAAGGCGCGTTTCAGCACGGTCGCCAACAACCTGAACAAGATCGCCCGCGCCGGTTACCTGCCCAACGTCAGGGATGCGGCGGGCAACGTTCCGCTGGTCAACAATGCGCTGTTCCCCGTGGCAACCACGCCGGAGTTCGACCAGCACCAGTTCTCGGTGAAAGGCGACCAGATTCTGCACTCCAACCACCGGCTCTCCGGTTCCTATAGCTCCGCCAAGCGGCCTCGGCTTCTGCTGGACGCCGGCGGGATGTGGGACGTCAATGAGCGCGATGGCGGGCCGCTCTCGAAGGCGCGTTTGCAGAACACGTATTCGAAGTTGAGCCGTCTGGCGTGGGACTGGACGATGAACGCGACGACGCTGCTGAACGTCAACACGTACTACAATCGTTTCCCGAATCCCAACAACAGCATGCACGTGGACGTGGATGGCGCGAAGGAGCTTGGAATCAAGAACCTCTCCACACCCGGCTATCCAACCATTAACTGGGGCGGCGGTCCCTACGTCGGCCTGCAGACACCAGGCGATCCGCAGAAGAGCTTCGATGCGTACAACACCGGCGGCTTGCTGGCGACGCTTTCGATGACGAAGGGGCGCCACTTCATCAAGATGGGTTTCGATCACCGGCGCAACCAGTTCAATACGCGGCCGGGCCCTGGAGGCAGTTTCACGTTCGCCGCGCGCGGCACGGCCATCCCGAATGAGACGTTCTCGGGCTCGCAGACAGGCTACTCGTTTGCCAGCTACCTGCTGGGCATCGTAGACTCTGCCGGCCTCAGCGATCCGGTTGGGCGCGGCGGCCGCCGGCATTACTACGCCGGGTTCATCCAGGACGATTTCAAGATGACTCGCACGCTGACGCTGAACGTGGGAATTCGATGGGACCTGCAACTGCCGTACTTCGAGGCTGCTGACCGGATGGCCAGTTGGAACATCTCGAAGAGAGACCCGCAGAGCGGTCTGAACGGCGCCTACGATTTCGCGGGGTCGTGCGCCGATTGCATGGGACGGCGTTATTTTGGCACGAGGAGCTACAACGATTTCGGACCCCGCTTCGGCCTGGCCTGGCAGGCATCCGACAAGTGGGTAGTCCGCGCGGCTTACGGCCTGTTCTACGAGGGCGACAACAACAACTCGTATGGCGCCACCAACGGCGCCACCGCATTCCCGTGGGCAGGCAGCTACCTTCTCGCTGCCGACCCGGTGAACCCCTGGGCAGGCATTTTCAACTGGGACAATGGCTTCCCCACCAACAAGTACGTGGCTCCGTCTTTCAATCAGTCCTATGCGAATCTTGGTGGAAGCCCCTCGTATGTGGATCCCGCCTACGGCAAGATGGGCTACACGCAGCAGTGGAACGTCAACATCCAGCGCCGCCTGCCCGGCAAGTTCCTGCTGGACACGGGTTATGTCGGAAACAAGTCATCCGGCCTGAAGAACACTACGCTCTCGCGCATCAACCAACTGCCGTTCTCCGCGGTCACCAAGTACGGCCGCACCCTCACCAACGCGGTTACCAATGAAGCGCAGGCGGCCGCCAACGGGATCAAGTACCCCTACGCTGGCTTTCGCGGGACGGTTGCCGGGGCGCTGAGGGACTTCCCGCAGATTCAGGGTGTCAACACCTTTTCCGCCTACGCCGCTCCTCTCGGGTTCGGCAGCTATCACTCGGCGCAGGTCACGCTGGACCGCCAGTTTTCCAACGGCGTTTCCATGTATGCGAACTATGTCTGGTCCAAGACTCTTGGCAACATCGAGTCCTCGTTCGAAGGTGAGAACAGCGGCTCCATCGACTATTACAATCTCCAATTGGAGAAGACACCCGCCACGTTCGACACACCACACATGTTCAAGGCATACGCGCAGTACGAACTGCCATTCGGCCGCGGCAAGGCCATTGGCAACTCCGCCTCCGGACTGGTCAACGGCCTGATTGCCGGCTGGCAGATTTCCGGGATCGTGAACTACTTCTCCGGCACGCCCATCGGCTTCGGCGGCGCCACCTCCCCGCTGCCCAACGGCTGGAATGGCGGCCAGCGGCCCAACGTGGCCGCCGGCGAGCTCAAGGCCAGCAGCTGGGATCCTTCGAAGTTCAACTTCGCAACCATCACGGCGCCGGAGAATACCTATCTCAACAAGAGTCTGTTCTCCGACCCAGCATCCTTGACACTTGGCACTTCAGCCATGCGGTATACCATCATTCGCGGCTTTGGCACGGTGAACGAAGACATCGGCATCCTGAAGAACATCCGTTTCAACGAGCATACGCGGGCGCAGATCCGCGCCGAGATGCTCAACATCTTCAACCGCCATATTTTTGGCGGCATCCAGACGTCGGTCACCAGCCCGCAGTTCGGGCAGGTCACCAGCGTGAGCGGCAACCGCAGCATCCAGCTCGGCGCCCGTTTCGAGTTCTGATACGCGGCGGCGCGGGCGAACCCCGCGCCGCCTGATTATCGTTCAGAGGCCGGCCTGGCTCCGAAAGGAGGCGAGCCGGCCATTTCTTTTTGGGGCATCGGAGGGGATAGACGCGGGGAGATCGCCGTTGTAGCATGGCCCTATGAAGAAAGCCAGCGCTGGGAATGGCCGTTCGACTCCGAAGGATGTGGGCGAGTATCTGGCGGGGGTGCCGGAGCCTGCGCACAGCACGCTACAGAAAGTGCGAGCGATGATTCGGTCCGCGGCGCCGCCGGAGGCCACGGAAGCGATCAGTTATGGAATGCCGGCTTTCAAGTACAGGGGGACTCTGGTTGCCTTTGCCGCGTTTAAGAACCACTGCAGTTTCTTCCCGATGAGTGGGAGCGTGCTGGCGGAGTTCCAGGAAGAGCTCAAGGACTATCGAACGTCCAAAGGCACGCTTCAGTTTCCCCTGGACAAGCCTCTACCGGCGGCACTGGTGAAGAAGCTGGTGAAGGCGCGGGTCGCGCAGAACGAAGCAAAGAAGTAGGCCGGCGCGGACCAGCGGCAGCACGTCTTTTTGGTGTGTTCCGGACGCAGAACCGGTTCAGAATAGCATCGGAGGTAATCCGATGAAGCGGAGCGAGTTTCTTGCGGGGATGGCGGGGAGCGGGTTGGCCGTTTCCCCGGCGGCCAGTGAAGACGGTCCCTTTGCATCCACGGAAGTCCAGGTGGAGCGCACCCGGCAGGGCAAGCCGCATGCCGGAAAGGTGCTGGCTGCGATTCAGCCACACGCCGACGATATCCCCATTTTTTCGTGCGGCCTGGTTCTGAAACTGATCCAGGAGGGGTACACCGGCTACATGATCCGCACCACGAACGACGACCATACAGGTCCGGGCAGCGTGGGCGAGGGCGTGCTGGCGAACGGGCGGGATAATCTCGCGGTGGCCAAGGCGCTGGGGCTGAGGAAGACCTA
>CAYVDY010000189.1:0-10989 GCA_964450255.1 uncultured Candidatus Solibacter sp.
ATTCCATGCACACCATCGCCTGGATCGTCTACGACAATCAGGGCCGCGGCGACGGTATCGGCAGCCGCTTTTTCAGTATCCAGAACGACTTCACTGCCGCCGCCGCCGATCCAATCCTCCAGGCCGAGCGGACTCTCCAATTGCGCACGGCCCGCCTCCAGCGCCCCGCCCGCGCCGCAGCCAGCTATCCCGCCTTCCGCCGCGGCCACAATCCTGGCTCCGCCCTTACGCCCCTCCGCTACGCCGGCAGCGGCCAGCTGGAGCCCATCGAACTCAACGAACTCGACCGCCTCGAGCTTCACCTCCCCGGCGGCCAGCAATGGTCGGCGGCCCTCCGCACCGGCGAAGAACTCCGCGAACTCCCCATCGGCGCCACCTTCGATTCCGAGGCCGGCATCTTCTACTGGCAGCTCGGCCCCGCCTTCCTCGGCGATTTTACCGTTGAATTCCAAGCCGCCGATCACACCATCCTCCCCGTGACTCTCCGCATCGGCCCGTTTCCCGTCGTTCCTGAGTGACAAAACCTCCCGCCCTACGGCCAACCACCGATGCCGTTCACCGGGAAAGCACCGATTACCAACACGTGCCTATTGAATCGCGAAATCATCGACGTTTCCCGATCGACATCGTCGGCACCCTCGAACTCCAGGACGATGGCGGACGCAGCCCCGCTTTCGGAATCTCCATCACCAACGTCGCGCCCGGCGGTCTCGGCTTCACCCTCCGCAGCCGCATTCCGGTCGGCGCCAGGGTAGCCTTGCTCGTGCAGGGCGAAATGATTCACGGCGTCGTCTCGCACTGCGAGAACCTCCGCGGAGAGTTCTCTGCCGGCATCGCCGTGGACCACGCCGACGGAGCCATCGCCAGAATCGGCTGGCTAGCCTGCCTCCGCCCCACGGCCCACCCCGTCCTCCGCCCGCAATCTCTCCGGCCTGCCGCCTCCACCTTCAAGCGCTGAGCGGGCCTCTAATCCATGCCGGTCATCGCGGCCACACATAAGCCGCCGCCATCAACGCCCCCGCGACCAGCCACAACCAGCCCACCCAGCCCTGTCGCCGCTCCGGCTCCAGGCGTACCTCCCGCTTCGCCCGCTCGGCGCGCCCCCACGCCTCCAGTTCATCGGAGTACGCCCGCACCCGCGCCTTCGCCCCCATAGCCCGGTGCACCGGAAGCCCCCGCACCTTCTCCCACTTCTGCGCCGTCCGCACGCTTACCCCCAGATAAGCCGCCACCTCCTGCCACTTACTCAACGCCCGCCTCTCAGGTACCTCCCGTCGTGCGCGACACTCCGTCATGCGATTGGAGATGCTCCTCTCACACGACCATAGCCGCGCCGCTGGCTCACCCGCTGAGCCCCACCCAGCCCCGTTTCGCGGTTCGCCAACATTGCGCCGACGGAGGACATCCCGACGGTCGAACGGGCGCGGATCTGGCAGGATTCGTAGCGGATGATCGGGGACTCTGCGGTGACAGGGTGCGGATTGGGCGCGCATGAGCCGACATTTGTGCGGTATTAGACGGTGGCTCCGATGAGCACGGTGAATGTTGCGCACAGCGATTGTCTGCAGGTGCTGGCGGAGGTAGGCGGAGTGGGGTTCGCTCTGGTGATGGCGGAGGGGGTGCGGGAACGGGGGTGAGCGGGCAGGCAGATTCGGCGGCGCCGGCGGGCCGCGGTAGGGGGCGTTCAGCGGAGCGCGCGAATTGGCGGATCGCGGCCCTCAAATATTTCGAATCAGATGATCTGGTCCAACAACTTCGACTCCGTAGCGGCAATGCACCGGAGCGGCACCTCGGACGCTTTCGGGAAGCTCCATTCCTGGATCTTCCCCATAGAGTTCCCGCTCATCGGTGTTGAGTTTGTCCCTATGGAGCGGTGTGGGACGGGTGTCGAAACCGGCATGTCCGCTCCACGCCTTCGTCGCGTTCTGTCTTCGATCCTTGCCGCCGCGGAGAGACAGATGGGTGAACTGCCGGGCAAGGCCCTCAGGCGCTCAAGTAGTGGCGGATCAGCCGGACGTTGCCAGGCGGAGTCTCCAACGGTAGGCAGCCGGAGCCCATCAGGCAGTTCTTGCGTCCCTGCGCGATGGCAAGGATACGGTCGATCTCGCGGTAGATCCGCTCTGGATTCTCACACGCCACGATGTGCGGGTCCATGTTGATGCGCACGTTCACATGCGGGTGCGTCGCGCACAGCCGGTCCACGAAAGTCCTCTGATCGGTCTCGATATTGCACACCACATAGCCCGTGCCGGTCGAGAGAATATCGTCCAGAATCTTCACGGTGTTGCCGCCCATGATACAGGGCACAGCATGGCCCACCAGTGCGGCCGTCAGCTCCAGGATGCGTTTCAGCGCCGGCAATTCGACATTGCGGAACTGGCGGGGCGAAAGCAGCGGCGGCGCCGCCGCGGACTCGAAGAAGGCGACGTCCAGCCCGGCAGCAACGATCGCGCGCGTGAAGACGCTCTGATTTTCAGCGAGCCGCATCAGCAGTCGGGCCACATCCTCCGGCCGCTCGGCGGAGTCGGCGCACAAGTCGCCAATACCCCGCAGATTGAAGGCGATCGAAAACGGTCCAGACACAGGGATCCGTACGTCGGCCTCCGGCAGTGCGGCCTTCAATCGGCGAGCTACATCGATCACCATCGCCAGCCGGCCATCGCGCGCGACATCGAAGGGCGCCAGTTCGAACCCGTCCTCCAGCGTTCGAAATAGCGGTCGCTGAATGGCGGGAATGCCGTCGCCGCCCGGACGTTCGACCTCCGCTCCATACGCCTCGGCCTCGAGATTGTAGATGTCGATGCCCACTACGATGGGCGTGTGCCGGTACTCGAGCCACGCGCCCTTGTGGCCTTCAAACATCAGCTCGGCGTCGCGCGAGACCTCCCAGACGGTGCGGTCGGCAAAGCGGGCTGCATGCTCGTAGACGGAAGGGTTGAACGGAATCCTCATAGTGTTCATTGTCTCCGAGAAGCGGGTCTGAAAGGCGAGTGTGGATTCGCGGCGGCCGCGGGCTCGGGTGAAGTCCGGTGGACTGGCGGCGAGTCCGGGGGCGTCGTCCGGCCGGCGGAACAGTTGTGTAGGCGTCGCCGACTCTGCGGCGACGAAGGACATTTCTACAGGTGATTGGGCGCGCATCCGGCAGGATACGCAGTGGATGACCGCGGATTATGCGGTGTCAGGGGTGCGGACCAGGCGCCGATGAGCACTGTGAAGTGTGCCCTCAATGACTATGCGCACGTGCTGGCAGGATTGGTGGAGATGGGTTCGCGCCGGCGATCGTGATGGGGTTCCGGGCGGGATTGGGCGCGGTACATGGCGCCGGCGTGATGCGGGTTGTTGACGGCGATCTGGCTGCGCTCGCTGGTGGATGTCGATTTGAATCTGCCGACGAAGTTTGGAGCGGCGGTCAGTGAGTCAGAATCTGAAACTTTCCATTTCACAGAGAGGTGTTACGATGGGCTGGAATGAGTACCGGCACGATTTCGCGACGGGCCCTGCTATCGGCTGTGGCAGTGAGCGGGCAGGCATTTCCGGCGGCGCCGGCCTTGCGCGTGGCGATCGGGCGGTGCCGGTCGTATGACTCGGGTGTACTGCCCGTAGTGGCGCGGATGTTCGGACAACTTGGCGGACTAGAACGTCTGGTGAGGGGCAAGACGGTCGCGATTAAGCTGAATCTCGGCGGGGCGGCGGGGCTGCGGTTGGGAGTGCGTCCTGCGGAGCGGGCGAACTGGGTGCACCCGAGGGTGATTGGCAGCGTGATCCATTTGATGGACGTGGCGGGGGCGCGGCGGATCCGGTTGTTGGAGGGGGCTCGATATACGGCGGATCCGCTGGAGGAGCACATGCTGGAAGCGGGGTGGGACCCACTGGTCCTGCTGCGGGCCGGCCGCCGCGTGGAGATGGAGAACACCAATGTTGCTGGGCCGGCGCGTTCCTATGGGCGTTTGCCGGCGCCTGGGGGAATGGTATATCCCGGGTTCACACTGAACCGGTCCTATCTCGACTGCGATGTGTTCGTCTCTCTCGCCAAGTTGAAGGAGCACGTCACCACGGGCATAACGCTCTCGATGAAGAACTGCTTCGGGATCACGCCGACTTCGATCTACGGGGATTCGGCTGGGGAGCAGGAGCCCGACGAGAATCCACAGGGCGGGCGGGGACAGATCTTCCACCTGGGCAAGCGTCAACCGGCGATGGCGGGGGCGGCGGAGATCGACCCGGGGAGTCCCAGGAGCGCGCATTGGCGCGTGCCGCGCATTGTAACGGACATTGTGGCGGCGCGTCCGGTGGACCTTGCGATCATCGACGGAATTGAGAGCATGGCGGGCGGGGAGGGCGTGGCGCGGGCGGGGGTGCGTCCGGCGAGCGCGGGTGTTCTGATTGCGGGCTTGAACTGCGTCAACACGGACGCCGTGGCGGCAGCGGTGATGGGATTCGATCCTCGGGCGGCACGCGGCACGCCGCCGTTCGAGAGGTGCGACTCCACTTTGGCGCTGGCTGAAGCGCGCGGGTTGGGATCCTGCGACCTTGCACGGATCGAAGTGGCAGGCGAGCCGGTGAGCCGCGTGCGGTATCCGTTCCGTGAAATTCCACGCTGAAATCTGAGATGACAGGATTGGCGGGTGCTGAAATAATGCACTTCAGGATGTCCCTATTATGGAATTGACAAAACTGCTGAGAGAGCGCGCTGTCGATGCCGCATACAATTCGCTGCGCCAGGCGATCCTCAGCTATGGACTGAAGCCGGGCGCGCGTCTGAATGTGGATGAGCTGGCATCTCAGTTGGGCGTGAGTCTGACACCGGTGCGGGGGGCGATTCAGCGTCTGGCGACGGAGGGCCTGGTGGAGGTGAGGCCGCGCAGCGGGACCTTCGTTGCGACTCTGAGTCTTCAGGACATCGAGGAGACGTTCCAGATCCGCTGCGCTCTGGAGTGTCTGGCCGCCGAACTCGCCGCGGGGAGGATCAGTTCCCAGGAACTGCGCGCTCTGAAGGGAGTGCTGAAGGAGCTTAGGAAACCGATGCGGGATCAGGCGAGCCGTGAGGCTCACGAGCGCCTGAACTCGGAGTTTCACCTGGCGATTCTGGTGGCGTCGGGGAATCGGCGGCTCATGGAGATGTACTCAGCGCTGAATGCGCATATCAAGATCGCCCGCATTCATGCGTCTGAGAGCGAGTGGAACGCGCGCCAGCGGCAGGAGACATCGGAGCACGAAGCGATTCTCGCCAGCCTGGAGTCAGGCGATGCGCAGGCGGCCGCTGACGCGCTGAGAAGGCACATTTATCGTGCTAAAGACGCACTTCTTTGCGCATTGCGTGCGCGATTGGCAGCAGAGTCCCAGGACGTTTCATGAAGATCATTCGGGTGGAGGCGATCCCGGTGCGACTGCCCAGGGCCAGGGAAACGGCGCTGGGCACAGCGGGTTCGCCGACGACGCTCACTGGCGGTGGTGCTGTTTACCGCAGATCCGAGCGCGTGGGTGCGCTCTATTCCGAGGACTTCGAGACAGCTCTGGTGAAGGTGACGCTGGATTCGGGTCTGACGGGATGGGGCGAAGCACAAGCGCCGCTGGCGCCTCAAGTGGCGTGCGCCATCGTCGATCATCTGTTGCGCCCGGTGCTGGAAGAGGCGGCGTTTAACGGATCAAAAGTTGAGATTGAGACCCTGTGGGATCGCATGTACGCCACCATGCGGGTGCGCGGGCAGACCGGCGGTTTCATGCTGGACGCCATCAGCGGGGTGGACCTCGCCTTGTGGGATCTGGCAGGCCAGATCGCCGGGCAGCCGGTTGCGCAGTTGCTTGGTGGGAAAGCGGCATGCGCGATCGTGCCGGCATACTTGAGCGGAGTCAGGGGCGCCACGGCAAAGGAGCGGTTGGAGTGGGCTCGTCCCTATGTGGAGGCTGGCATCCGGACCGTCAAGGTGTTCTACAGCGACGAGGCGGAGGCGTTATTCGAGACGGTCCAGGTGCTGCGGGCTGGGCTTGGTGTTGATGTCGCGGTGGATGCGTTATGGAGGCTCACGCCGGCGTCTGCACTGGAATTTGGCAGCACTCTGGATGAGTTGGGCGCCTGCTGGCTGGAGGCGCCATTGCCGCCGGAGGACGCCATTGCGCACGGTGTGCTGGCTCGCGCAATCCGCACTCCGCTCGCATTGGGCGAGAGCTATCGCACATGCCACGAACTGGCGCCGTTCTTTCGCGAGGGCGCACTTGCGATCCTTCAGCCAGACCTTGGGCGGTGCGGCATTACCGAGGGTATGCGCATTGCGGAGATGGCGCGTTCACACGGCGCGGCCGTCATTCCGCATGTGAGTATTGCTCTGGCGCCGCAGATTGCGGCGGCCATCCAGTTCGCGGCCGCGGTGGATGAGTGTCCCATGCTGGAGCTCAATCCCAGCGTGTTTGACGTCGCCAACCGGTTTGCCGCCGAGCCGCTGGCGCTGGCAGGTTCCGGCTATAGGGTTCCCACGTCGCCAGGGCTGGGAGTGCAAGTTCTCGAAGAGAGACTGCGCACAGAAAACCTGTAATCTGAAATATTGTATTCTCGTAGACGTGTGTGAGATCAGAGCCAGGCGGTGAACCCAGTGACAGTCCTCGAAGGCATTTATCCAATTCTCAATACGACGTTCCAGGAAGACGGATCGCTGGACCTTGCCAGCCAGGAACGTCTCGTCGATCATCTACTGGAGTCCGGCGCCCACGGCTTGGGGCTCTTCGGTAACGCGAGCGAAGGCTATGCCTTGCTGGGTGAGGAGCGGCAGGCTCTTTTGAGGCCCATCGCCAAGCAGGTCAACGGCCGGGTACCACTGGTGGTCAGTTCCGGACATACCGGCACGGATGCCGCCGTCGCGCTCAGCCGCGAGGCCGAGGACCTGGGTGCGTCGGCTCTGATGGTGCTGCCACCTTACTTCCTGCGCACCGATGCCGATGGTTTGATGCGCTACTTCGCCGCCATTAGCGATGCCGTCCAAATCCCCATCATGATTCAGGACGCACCGTTGATGACGCAGGTGGCGATGCCGGCGGCGCTGCTGGCGCGTATGGGGCGGGAGATCGAGAGAGTCCGCTACGTCAAGGTGGAGGCGCCGCCTACGGCGCCGAAGGTGAGCGCCGTGGTCGCCGCCGGAGGTCCGGTGGTTTTCGGTGGGCTCAACGGGCAGTTCATGATCGAGGAGATTCAGCGAGGGGCGCGCGGCATGATGCCGGGCAGCGATCTGATTCCCGAGTTCGTGAAGGTCTGGAATCTGCTGGAGGGCGGGGAGACGGCGGCGGCCTGGCGGCTGTTCACGTGCATGCTGCCGCTATTGCGCTTCGAGCTGCAGCCGGGGCTGGGCGTCTCCGCGATGAAGCACAACCTCGTGGCCGCGGGTATCATTCGGTGTGCGCGCGTGCGGCACCCGACCGCTTCGCTGGAAGAAAGGTCGCTCACCGAACTCGCGTTTCTGCGCGAGTTCGTTCGCTCCGGAGTCTCCGAAGTTCTGAACGTGACGCTGCCATGAAGATCGGCAAGCTGCGCTGGTGGATCGCCGCACTGCTGTTCACGGCGTCGGTGATCAACTACATCGACCGGCAGGCGCTTTCGATAGTCGCACCGGTTCTCACGAAAGAACTGAACCTCAGTCCCACGCAGTACGCAAATATTCTGCAGGTATTCCTGTACGCCTACACGGTGATGTACATCGTCTCCGGTATTCTGGTGGACCGTTGGGGAACGCGCATCTCACTGGCCGTGTTCATGACATGGTGGTCCGTCAGCAACATGCTGCACGCCTTTGCCGGCTCGGCGATGCAGTTGAGCTTCTTCCGGCTGCTTCTCGGCATCGGAGAGCCCGGTAATTTCATGGCGGCGGCCAAAGCTACGTCGGAATGGTACGCCCCCAAGGAGCGAGCGCTGGTGAACGGTCTCGTCAACGCAGGCGCTTCCGTAGGGGCCATCATTGCCGCTCCGTTCGTTGTCTGGCTGTACCTGCGGTTCGGGTGGCGGGCCGCATTCGTGATCACGGGAGCGACCGGCTTCTTCTGGTTGATCGGCTGGCTGATGCTCTACCGTCTACCCGAGAATCATCCCTGGATTACCGCGCCAGAACTCGACTATCTACGCAAGGCGTGGGCTGCCGAGGCTGCGCCCGCAGTAAAGCGGCGTCCGCGGTATGCCGACCTCTTCCGTCTGCCGCAGACCTGGGGGCTCTTTCTGTCGCGGTTCCTATCCGACCCCGTCTGGTGGTTCTATCTGTTCTGGCTGCCGAAGTACCTGGTGGAGCATCGCGGGTTCAGCATGGTGGAGGTTGGGTTGCTGGCATGGATGCCATATCTCTCCGCGGACCTGGGCGCCATCTTCGGCGGGGTGCTCTCCGGTTGGCTGATCAAGCGTCAATGGCCGGTGCTGAAGGCGCGCTCGGCCGGCATGCTGCCCTTTGCCTTGATGATGCCGGCCAGCATCCTGATCGCATTCACGCCTTCATCGACGATCGCGCTCGCGCTGATCTGCGTGGTGACGTTCGCGCACATGGCATGGAAGACCAACCTGATGACGGTGACGAATGACCTGTACCCGCGAGCCATTGTCGGCTCCGTAGCCGGCATCGCTGCGTTCGGCAATGGACTCGGCGGCGCCCTGTTTACGGGACTCACTGGCTTTGTGGTGGAGCGATTCTCCTACAACGCTATCTTCATCGTGATGGGATTCATGCATCCAGCGGCATACGTGATCTTCAAGCTGCTGGTGAAAGGTGCCGTGGATCCTTCCAAGTTCTCAGATACGACGGAGGCGCAATGAACAGACGCAGGATACTCACTTTCATGGCGTCCGCTCCAGCGGGCCTAATTGCCGCACAACCGGCGATGCAGCGGGCGTCGCGCGGTTCGGCGGCGCTCAAGATCACCGCCGTTGAGTCGCTCCTGATTCGCAGTGTGCGCGGGGAGCCAAAGGTGGACATGCCGCCCATCGGCGCCGCCACGGGCGGCATCGGACTGATGAACAGGCTGGACCACGCGAGCCCGTCCCGGGCATCGTCCACGCAAGCCGTCCTGGTGAAAGTCACGACGGATCAGGGACTCATCGGATGGGGGGAGTGTCATGCCCCGTCGGCGCCCCGCGTCCATCAGGCGATCATCCGGGATCAGTTCGCGCCGGTCCTCCTGGGCCAGGACGCGCGGCGCGTGGAGCCGTTGTGGGAGAGGCTGTATTCCACCGAGCGAGTTCGCGGGTACTCCACCGGATCTTATACGGAGGCCCTGGCCGGTGTGGATCTGGCGCTCTGGGACATCCTCGGGCAGTACGCGGGTGTGCCGGTGTATCAGCTTCTCGGCGGCGCCTACCGCGAGCGCATTCCCACCTATGCTGGACTGGGCGGCAGGACTCTGGACGAACTGCGCGCTAATGCGGTGAAGGCCATGGCGGATGGGTTCCAGACCGTCAAGATGGGGCTGAGCAAGGGAGCCGGCACGAGCGATCTGCTGCGCGTGGCCGCCGCAGCGGAAGCGATACGCGGCAAGGGGCAGGTGCTGGTCGATTCGCTGGGAGGCTACCGGTTGTCCGAGGCGGTGAAGGTGGGCCGCGAGCTGGACCGGATGGGCAACATCGGATGGTGGGAGGACGCGCTGCTGCCGGACGATCTGGACGGCTATTCGCAACTTGCCGCCGCGTTGGACACGCCGTTGTGCGCAGGCGAGGCGCTGTGCAACAGGTTTCAGTTCCGCGATCTGTTCAAGACACGGTCGATCGACATCATCAATCCGGACATCTGCCGTTCAGGCGGCATCACGGAGACGCGCCGCATCGCGGCGCTGGCCGATGCGCACGGCGTGACGTGGAGCCCGCACATCAGCACGGGCACGGCGCTATACGTGGCCGCCTCAATGCACCTGGCCGCCGCCACGCCGAACCTGCTGATCTCCGAAGGCGGGCGCGCGCTGGCGGGACCTCTCGGCAACCGGCTGCTGAAAGAGCCGATTCAGATGGGCGGGGGATTCATTGCGGTGCCGAGTCGTCCGGGGCTTGGCGTTCAGTTCGATCCCGACGCACTTGCCGCGGTTACGGACCGCTGAGTGTAGCAGATGGTGAACAGCAGAAGAGAACTCGTGACGTGCATGGTGGCCGGATTCGGTTCCGGCCTTCTGCCGGGGGAATCGCAGCCCGCCTTTGCTCAGGCCGCTGGACGAAGCGGGCGTCCCGCATTCATCAGCGGCATCTATCCGCACTTGTCGGTCACCGGGATCCATCAATCGGAAAACGGAATCGGCGCTGTCGTGCCGTGGGCCGGGAGACTGTGGTTCATCACTTATTTGGCGGGGATGAATGTGGACGGCGCACAGCGGCTCTACGAACTGGATGACCAGCTGAACCTGACGCCCCGGGGCGTGCCTTTTTACGGGGGGTCCATCGCCAGCCGGATGATCCACGCGGGCACGCGGCAACTGATCATCGGCCCGTACCTGATCGATGAACAGAGAAGGATCCGGCAGATCCCGGTGAAGGACGTGATGCCCATGCATCTGAGCGCCGTTGCCAGGCACTTGGATGCCCCCAATAGGGTCCTGTTCGTCGGCCTTGCTCACGAGCGATCCGTGGTGGACGTCAGCGGAACCGAGGCGTCTTTCCCGGCGGAGAAGGTCACGATCCTGCCGTCGTTGAGCGCCATCCAGAAGGAGCGCTTCGGATTCACCTCTCATCACGGCAAGGGCCTCTATTCCGGCCAGGGGCGGGTCATCTACGCCAGCAACGGCAGTTGGCCTGTTTCCGCGCCAGCCGGCAGCCTGATGGAGTGGGACGGTCGTGATTCGTGGGTTGTCGTGCGCCGGGCCCAGATGGACGAAGTGACGGGTCCGGGCGGAATCCACGGCGCCACGAAGCCGGATGACCCCATCTGGTCGATCGGGTGGGACCGTCGATCGGCGCTGCTGATGGTACGCGAAGCCGGCACCGGCTGGCACACGTATCGTCTGCCGAAGGGCGGCTACACTCACGACGCACCCAGCGGTTGGTAT
>CAYVDY010000190.1:0-10911 GCA_964450255.1 uncultured Candidatus Solibacter sp.
CCGACCTTCGCGCCGGTCCAGTTGCCTATACAGACGTTTGCACCTGTCCCGAAGTCAATTTCGTCATGTCCGCCATAGTCGGCGTGGCCGGCATGGAAGCGACCTACGAAGCGATTCGCCACGGAAAGCGCATCGGTCTGGCCAACAAGGAAACCCTGGTTGCCGGCGGAAGCCTGGTGATGGCAGCCGTCCGCGAACACGGCGTCGATCTGCTCCCGGTCGACAGCGAACACAATGGCGCCCACCAATGTCTGCGCGCCGGCCGCCGGGACGAAGTTACTAAACTCATTCTCACTGCTTCCGGCGGACCGTTTCGAAAAACACCGGTGGAAGAACTGCTCCACGTTACCCCGGAACAGGCTCTCAACCATCCCACCTGGAAGATGGGCGCGCGCATCACCATTGATTGCGCCACCCTGATGAACAAAGGGTTTGAGGTCATCGAGGCTTGCTGGCTGTTTGGCCTGCCGACCTCGCAAGTGGAAGTTGTCGTCCACCCGCAGTCAACGGTACACGCCATGGTGGAATACAATGATGGCAGTGTGATCGCCCAAGTCTGCGCGACGGACATGCGAATGCCCATCCAGTACGCGTTGACATATCCGGAACGTTCGGACGCTCCAGTGCCTCGTCTGGACTGGGCGCAACCCCGGACCTGGGATTTCCAGGCGCCCGATTGGGAAAAGTTTCGGTTGCTGCGCCTTGCCTATCAAGCGCAGAATACAGGTGGCACGGCCACTTGCACGCTCAACGCAGCGGATGAAATCGCGGTTGAGGCGTTTCTGGGGAACAGGATTACGTTCCCGGGCATCTCAGAGGTAGTTGAAGAAACGCTAGAGAGAGTGCCGGTAAGTCCGGTGCGGTCGATCGCCGCCCTGCTGGAGACGGATCGCCAAGCTAGAGAGGTCGCCAGACAGGTGGCCCGGGAGCGGTCCGGTTCGCGAGTGGTCGTTTAGGCTAGACAGAAAGTATAAGGGAACGGGGAATGGTATTTTTTGAAAATTTCTGGTGGCTGCTCGTCCTGATCGGGGTGATGATCATCATCCACGAGCTCGGCCACTATTGGGCCGCTCGCTGGTTCGATATTCGTGTGGACACCTTCAGCGTTGGCTTCGGGCCACGCCTGTTCGGCTTCAAGAAGGGCGAAACCGATTTCCGCGTCGCCTGGATTCCCTTCGGCGGCTATGTGCGCATGGCAGGCGAGCAGGCTACCGACGAAATGGATCCTCGCGGCTTCCTCTCGAAGCCGCGCTGGCAACGCCTGATCGTCGTTTTCGCCGGACCGGCCATGAACATGATTCTGGCCGTCGCGCTGTTGGCCGGCCTGTTCATGGTTCGCTATCCGAAACTGGCCAGTGCCGAAGGGCCCGCCGCCATTGGATTCGTCAAGCCGGATTCACCCGCCGCCAAAGCTGGTATCAAGGCGGGTGACGTGATCGTTCAGGTTGACAGCGAAGCGAACCCGACCTGGGAAGACGTGATTCTCAAGGAAGTGGTCAGCCCTGGGCGCGCGATGAACGTCGTCCTGGACCGCAATGGTCACCGCCTGCCGATCTCGGTCACTCCAGAACTGGATCCGAAAGCGGGTGTGGGCCTGGCCGGTTGGGCGGAGCGCACCGACGTTGAGGTGGGCGGCCTGGTCGCCGGCATGGATGCCATCAAGCAGGGGCTCGCGAAAGGCGACCAACTTCTCGCCATCAATGGAAAGCCGATCCACACCGTCTACAGCATTCACGAAGAGCTCAAGACCTCCAACGGCAAGCCTATCGAGCTGCGCTACCGCCGCGGCAGTCAGCAAAGCACCGTGACCATCCAGCCCAGCTACAGCGATCAAATGGGTGGCGGCGGCCGCTGGCTGATCGGAGTTGAACTCGCCCCGCGAGTCGTCTACACCAAGCTCGGCCCCATCCCGGCCGTGCGCGAATCCGTAAAGCAGAATCTCAAGGGCGCGACTCTGATCTACCAGTTCCTTCAGGCGATGCTGGAGCGGCGCTCCTCGCCGAAGTCGCTGGAAGGCCCCATTCGCATCGCGCAGCTTTCCGGCCAGGCAGCTCGCGAAGGCCCAACCAGTTTCATCAACCTGATGGCTACGGTCAGCCTGAACCTCGCCATTTTCAATCTGCTGCCAATCCCGATCCTGGACGGCGGAGTCATTCTCCTGCTGCTCATCGAGATGTTCATGCGCCGCGACCTGAGCCTGACGTTTAAGGACACCATTTTCAAGCTCGGCTTCGTGTTCCTGATGATGATCGTCGTCTTCGTGCTTTACAACGACATCAGCAAGCTGCTACCCGGCTAATTCGGGGACGGTCTACTCAATTCCCAATTCCGGCCCGCCGCGGGAGGTGCGCGAAAAGGGCCAACTACCGAATCGGCGAATACACAGCTGCCTTGTACAAGGCGATCTGGCTGATGCTCGAAATCTGCCCGCTCTTTGCGATGGATTCGGCCCGAACCTTCACCCACTCCGGATCCGCGCCAAACGCGGCCCATGCCTTCTCCCTCGCGGCCAGATCCGCGAACGGCGTCAGGTACACCAGATTCGGCTTCTGCAGCCCGATCAACGTCGAGCTGTACAGCACAGGATGGATCCCGCAGCGGTGGAAGATCTGAATCTCCGGTCCCGCGAATCGTTCGTGCAGCGCAGCCAACTGACGCTCGGTCGGCGAATTGTAGACCCGCAGTTCAAACACCCGCGGCGGCTTGCCCGCTGACGCGGACACCTCCAGTGCAGGCGCGTACGGCGTGGCCTCCAGCAAAGCTTCGGCATAGCTCTCGTAAGGCGCCTCGTCGCCCGCCTCCCATTGCGCCAGCGCCGAGCGGTTCTTGCTGTCGGCCGCCAGCTTCGCACGCCCATCGCGCATCTCTTCCAGGGACGCATACGGAGTCACCACTGCCACCTGCGGCATGTGCGGCGCCACCAGACCTTCCAGCACGATCCGAGGCCCGGGCACGTTCAGCCGTGCGGCAGCCTCCATCCGGCCGTTCTGCAGGAACGCCGCCAGCCTCGCCCCCTGTGTTCCGTTCTTCAGGAAATACTGCTCCAGCAGATACAGCGCAGGCGCCTTTGCGGCGGCTGCGGATGCGGTCACCGTGGCTGCTCCCATCAACTCAATGAACGATCGTCGTTGCATAGAACCTCCTGGCTCTGACAGGCTATCAGATAGAGCCCTGCATGCGTCTTCTCCTCCTACTTGCAACCCTGGTTGTGTCACTCGCCGCGGCCGACTTCCGGCCACCCGCCGGCACACGCACCGCCGCCCGCCGGCCCGGCGCGGAGTCCATCCTCCCCGGAGGCCGGATGGTTTCACCGCTCGGCCGCCAGTTTGTCACCGGAGCGGGAGCCTTCGGCCTCGCGGTCAGTCCTGACGGCAAGCTCGCCGTGACTGCCAATGGCGGACCCAATCGATATTCCCTCACTGTACTCGACATGTCCGCGGAGCCTTGGCAGATCCGACAGTTACTCACCAAAACCAAAGACGAGAAGGCGGTATCCGAAGAGGACGACTGGCGCAGCGTGTTCATGGGCCTTGCCTTCTCAGAAGAGCGCAAAATTTTCGCTTCTGAAGGCAACTCCGGCCGGGTCCGCTCAATGAGCCTGCCCGCCGGTAAGGTCGACGCTCTCTACCATCTCAATCAAGGCCAGTACCGCGACAGCTACTCCGGCGATCTTGCCTACGACCCCGCCCGCCACGTCCTGTACGTAGTCGATCAGGCCAACTTCCGGGTTGCGGTGTTTGATGCCCGCTCGCGCAAGCTCCTCACCAGCGTTCGCACCGGGCGCCTGCCCTTCAAGCTCGCGCTCTCACCAGACCGGCAGCGCCTCTACGTCACCAACATCGGCATGTTCGAGTACAAGGCCATCCCCGGCGCCGATTCCAAGGATGCGGCTCGCACCGGGCTCCCCTTTCCAGCCTTCGGCTTTCCTTCCAAAGACGCCGAACAGGGTGCCAGGCGCACAACGGCGGCAGGTGAAGTGGATGTACCCGGCCTCGGCGATCCGAATGTCGATGAATCAAATTCATTGTGCATCATCGACGTGGCCGAGCCCTCAGCCGCCAAGGTCATCAAGTTCGTGCGCACCGGCGAACCGTTCGGCGGGCACGTGATGGGCGGCTCCAGCCCGTCGGGTGTTACCGCCACAGCCGGCGCCATCTACGTCTCCAACGGCAACCAGGATTCCATTACGGTGATCGACGCGCTCACCCTGATTCCGCGCGCCACCATCCCGCTTCGCATCCCGGGCCTGGAAGAGTTCCGCGGCATTCTGCCGATCGGCCTTTCGCTGGACATTCCAAGCGGCCGGCTGCTGGTCGCCGAGGCAGGCATCAATGCGATCGGGGTCGTCGATCTTGGTTCGAACAAACTCACCGGTCACATTCCCGCGGCGTGGTTTCCCACCGCCGCATTGGTGGATCGCGGCCAACTGATCGTCGCCAGCGCCAAAGGGCTCGGCACAGGACCGAACGCCACGAAGGTCGGCCCGCTGGAAAGGAGCTTTCAAGCCGAGTTGCGGCGCGGCGCACTCAGTGTCGGATCCTCACCGTTGAATCGCCTGCTGCCCATGCTCACGGACCAGGTGATGACGCTCAACGGCTTCCATCCCCGCAAGGAGGAGGCCCGTCAGCTCCCCATCGAAATCAGGCACGTCGTCGTCATCGTGAAGGAGAACCGCACTTACGATGAGGTTCTCGGCGACATCGAATCCGACTCCACTGGCGAACTGCGCGGAGCGCCGGAACTGGCGCGCTTCGGCCGCCGCGGCTGGGTTCAGACCGAGTCCGGTGCGCTGCGCGGCCGCCTGGAAAAGCGCTTCTACAATCTAACTCCCAATCACCACGCCCTGGCCCAGCGATATGCCTTCAGCGACAACTTTTACGCCGATAGCGAAGTGAGCGTCGATGGCCATCATTGGATCGCCGGGTCCTACCCCAATGCCTGGACCGAGTCTTCGCTGATGGCTTCCTATGGCGGCCAGAAGGACTTCCGCTTCCCCACCACCGCTCCAGGCCGTCTCTCCGTCGCGCAGAGCAATTCGAGTGTCCACCCCGAGGAGCAACTGGAGGCGGGCGCGCTGTGGCACCACCTCGACCGCAACCAGATCGCCTTCCGCAACTTCGGCGAAGGCTTCGAGCTGGCCGGTGTTGTCGAGGACCCCGGCGAGATGCCCACGGGCGCACGCTTCCTTACCAACGTGCCAATGCCCGATCCGCTCTACCGCAACACCTCGCGCGAGTACGCCCAATACAACACCAACATTCCCGACCAATACCGCGCCACACAGTTCATCAACGAGATCGACAAGCTCTATGTGCAGCCCGGCCACGAACTGCCGCGCTTCGTCTTCATCCATCTCCCCAACGATCACGGCGCCAAGCCCCGGCCCGAAGACGGTTACCCCTTCGGCGCTTCCTACATGGCGGACAACGACTACGCGCTGGGCCGCATCCTGCAGTACCTTTCCCACTCCAAGTGGTGGAAATCCATGGCGATCTTCATCACGGAAGACGATGCCCAAGGCGGCGTGGATCACGTGGATTCTCACCGGACGCTCCTCATGGTTGCCAGCCCCTTCGCTCGCCGCAACTACGCTTCCCGCACCAATGCCAGCTTTCCCGCCATCCTGAAAACGGCGTTCCGGCTTCTCGGCGTGCCGCCGCTGAACCTCTACGACGCAACTGCGGCCGACCTCTCCGACCTCTTCACTTCCGCGCCCGATTTCGCGCCGTTCGAGGCCATCCGCCCCGATCCCGAGATCTTCGTTCCGGAGACCGCAAAAGATCCCAAGGACCCGAAGCCGTCGCCCCGCATGGACGACCCCTCGGTGCTCCGCGAGCAGCACAAGCAGCAGTAGCAACGCGGCACGTCTGCTATCCTGAGCGAAGCCTTTGACGAACAACGCCGTCCGCTAATTCTCTTTCGCGACCCATCCCTGCACGATAAGTGTGTCTTGTGGAAGAAGGAGAATCCATGCAGACGAATTGGCATCTTGATTTCTTTCGTGACGTGGCGCTGGATTTCTGGCGCGGCGCCGTCCCCCCCGAAATGACCCGAGCCGAAGCCGGCTTCCTGGAGCGAGCTCTCGGAGTTGGCCCCAACGCCCGGCTGCTCGACGTCCCGTGCGGCAACGGCCGTCACGCGGCGCAACTGGCAGCGCGCGGCCATCAGGTCACCGGCGTAGACAGCAGTGCCGAATCCATCGTAGAGGCCCGAGCCACGCCCAACCCGGCCCGCTGGGTGCTCGGCGATATGTGCGAGCTCCCCCTGGACGGCCGAATTCGACGGGGCCTACTGCTTCGGCAACAGCTTCGGCTATCTCGACCGTGCCGCCGCCCGGCGGTTCCTCTCGGCAGTGGCTGGGACGCTCAAACCGGGCGCCCGGTTCATCGTTGATACCGGCATGGCGGCGGAATCGATCCTGCCCGCGCTTCTCAACAGGCGCTGGCATCATCTCGCCGGGATATTCGTCCTGAGTGAGAACCGGTACCATCCGGCCGAGGGCCGGCTCGATATCGACTACACCTTCATCCGGGACGGTGTGGCCGAGACGCGGCCGTCCTCCAGCTTCGTCTTTACCGTGGCAGAACTCTGTCACCTGCACAGAGAGGCAGGCTTGGAGCCGGAGCAACTTCTGGGCTCCATCGAAGGCACGCCGTTCACCCTGGGCTCGCCCCGGCTGATTCTAGTCTCGGTCCGAGCTTAGGAGGGGGAGGCCGGCGCGGCTCTAGCCGCCAAACGATAGCCTCGCCGGCCCCGCTCGTGTATAATGGCCATAGACGAGCAATGTCAGTGGGCGAAAGCCCACTTTTTTATTGCTGCGAGGACCGAAACGGATTCAAGACAATATGGTTGGTAATGCCCGAGAGACACTGCTGGCCCGCGTCACCGAGATCGCCCATCGCGCTGCTGTGCGCGAGGGGCTCGAGGTGTGGGACGTCGAGCTCATTGGCTCCGGACAGAACCGTATTCTCCGCATCTACATCGAAAAGCCCGGGGGTGTCACCCACGCCGATTGTGAGCTCATTTCGCTGAATATGGGCACACTTCTGGATGCGGAAAACGTAGTGCCCGGCGGCGAGTACCAGTTGGAGGTCAGCTCGCCAGGCATCGAGCGCAAGCTCATCCGGTCCGAGCACTTCAGCCGTTTCGCCGGCAAGAAGGCACGCATCGCGCTGCGCGAACCCGTCGAGAATCAACGTCGATGGGAAGGAACGCTCACCGGCGTGGTTGACGATGTCGTCACACTGGAAGCCGAGCCAGGCAAAAGCATCCGGATCCGGATGGATCAAATCGAAAAGGCAAATCTAAAGTTTGAGTGGTGAGAGCCTAAGAGGCTCGAACCTAGGCAGGAAGGGGATCGAATAGCGTGGCATCCATTTATCAGTCCATTGAAATCCTGAGCAAGGAAAAGGGCATCGACGCGCAGATCGTGCTTGATGCTGTGAAGGACGCCATGCTCGTGGCCGCCAAGAAGCAGTTCAAGACCAACGAGGAACTGGTGGTGGACTTCGACGAAAAGGGCGGCATCGGGCTGTTCGCGATCCGCATTGTCACCGATCCTGTTACAGATCCAGTGAAGGAAATCAGCCTGGAGGAGGCGCTGCGCACCGACAAGGCCGCCGAACTCGGCTCGGTGATCCGTTTCTCCCGCCCCACTGAATCGCTGGGCCGCATTTCGGCCCAAACCGCCAAGCAGGTCATTCTCCAGAAGGTGCGCGAGGCTGAGCGCGAGAACATCTTTGCCGAGTATTCCGGCCGTGTCGGCGAACTGGTGAACTGCATCGTCAAGCGCGTCGAAGGTCCGGATCTTGTGGTCGACCTCGGCAAAACCGAAGCGCGCCTCGGCAAGAAAGAGCAATCCCGGCTGGAGAACTTCTCCGTTGGCGATCGCATCCGCTGTGTCATCCGGAGCGTCGATAAGACCGGCAAGAACTCCGGTGTGATCGTCTCCCGCTCGGCGCCTGAGCTGGTGATGCGCCTCTTCGAGCAGGAGGTACCCGAGATTTACGATGGCACGGTCGTCATCCGCGGTTGTGCCCGCGAAGCCGGCGAGCGCACCAAGATCGCTGTCCTGTCCCGCGACCGCGACGTGGATTGCGTCGGCGCCTGCGTCGGAATGAAGGGCATGCGTGTGCAATCGATCATCCGCGAACTGCGCGGCGAGAAGATCGACATTATCGAGTTCAGCGAAGACCCTGTGGTATTCGCGACCCACGCACTCAGCCCGGCGAAGATCTCCCGCGTCGCCATCATCGACTCGGTTGAGAAGCACATGGAAGTCATTGTCGAGGACTCCCAGCTTTCTTTGGCCATCGGCAAGAAGGGCCAGAACGTCCGTCTGGCCGCAAAATTGCTGGGGTGGCGCGTGGACATCAAGACCGAGGAAGAGAAGCGGCAGGAGGTCGAGGCCGAAATGGACTCCCTCTCCGCGGGCACTCCGCTGAGCGTTCTGGTGGACCATGGCATGCAGGAGATGGTGCTCGAAGCCCTGCTTGGCGCGGGCGTTGGTACTGTTGAGAAACTCGGCTCCATGACTCCGGAAGAGCTTGAGCAGATCGACGGCATCGACGACGAAGTGATTCAGGGCATTGGGGCTACGGTGAACGCCTACTACACCCAACTGGACGGCTCAGTTGTTGCCGAGGCAGGAGCTGAACCGGACGCGGAAGTGCCTGCTGAGCCGGAAGCCGAAGTGCCGGATACTATTGCCGGGGTCACCGCCGAAACCGTCGAGCCGGAAGCCGCCATCGAAGAGGCTGCTGAACCGGAAGCTGAGGCGAACGTTGTTGCTGCTCCGGACCCGGGTCCGGAAAGCCAACCGTCCTGAGATGAATCTGATACGATAGAAACCTCGGGTCTTTGTGTAGAAGAGAATTCCGGCCGCTGACATCGGGGGTGCGGAACAAGGAGTGATGTGAGCCAGCCCTGCGTTCCTGGGCGGCATCGTTAGTATGAAGAAGATTCGCATCAATGAGCTCGCTCGCGAGCTGGAAGTGAAACCAGGTTCGATCATCGACCTGCTTGCCGAGTACGGCGTCTCCGAGAAGAAGACTCACTCCAGTTCGATCGACGAAGACGTGGCTCTCAAGGTGCGGGATCGCCTGGTAGGCGACACCCCGCGACCGCGCCGCGACGACGTCGAATCGGTGTTCTCCCCGGAGCATGCTCCTCCCCGGATGTCCGATGTCGATTCCACCTTGGCCAAGCCGCCTGCAGTTTTGGCGGCTCCCCCTGTCCCTGTTGCGCCCCCACCCTCCTCTGCTCTGTTGCCTGTGAAAGAGATTACTCATGAACCCGCGGCGACAGCCGCGACGGCTGCTCCGGCAGCCCCTCCGGCTCCCCCGGTGACTCAACGCGCGCCGATCCGGCCGCCGCTTATCGGGCGTGGGCCGGGTGCGATGCATGCGCCGTCCATTCCGATTCCGACTCGCACGATCGTGGCGCATCCCCCGGCCGCAGCCCCGGCTGTCGAACATGCCGCGCCGCCTGCGGCCCCTCCGGCCGCCCACGTAGCTGCGCCTCCTGCGCATGCCGCTCCAGCCCTGCCGGTGGAGCCGCCCAAGGTAGCCGTCCCGGCGCTGCCGAAAGCAATGGTTCCAGGTGCCCCTGTCGAACCGGCAGCCGTAACTCCCGCTGTTGCCCCGAAAGTTCCCGCCAAGCCGCCGTCCGCCCCTCCGCCCGCGCGCAGGGGCGGGCGGCGGAGCTCGTTCCGGCCTGGAGCGCCCTTGGCACCCGCTGCTCCGGCGGCACCAGCCGCACCGCGGGCTGCGGCCCCGGCACTTCCGGAAGCACCGAAACCTGCCGCGCCGCGTCCCGGGCCCTCGGCTCCGTTGCAGCGCAATGCGCCGATCTCTCAAAGAGCCGGCGCTCCGGCGACACCGCGCCCAGGTCAGATCCTTTCCGGACCGCGTGCCCCGTTGCCCGGGGGCGAGATCCCGAAGGCCGCAGCGATGGCTCCTGGCGTACCCCGCACTCCGGCTGCGCCTGCGATGCCCAGACCGCAGAATGTGGTGGCGCCGGCAGCGCCCCGTCCGCCTCAGGCGCCGCATCAGGCAGGCCAGCCCACGAGGCCGCCACTTGTCGGGCAGCCCTCGGCTCGTCCGATCGTGCCGCCTCGCGCCGACATTCTTGCAAGGCTTCAGCAGCAGACCCCGGCCAGAGTAATGCCCGGCCAGCCGACGGCGGCGCGCCCCGGCATGCCGACGCCCGGCCAGCCGATCTATCCCGGCGCCCGCCGCGGACCTACGGGTCCTGGCGGCGGTCCGGTAGGATCCGGCGGCGGCCATGTCATGGGCCGGCCCGTGATCGGTGGAGGCCTTACCAGCCGCCCGATGCGCGGCCGTGGCCCGCATCCCACTTCGCCAGTTCTGGAACCGCCGCCGCCCTCCTCGACGGACGCCGGACGCCGCGACGCCGGTAAGAAGCGCGGTCCGCAGCGCGATCACCGCGAACGCGACACCGAGGGCAAGCTCAAGCCGATGTTCCGGAAGTCGGAGATCGCTCCGCCTCCGCCCATCGACCGCGAAATCACGATTTCCGAAGGCGTCACCGTCAAGGAACTGTCCGAGAAACTCGGCGTCAAAGTCGGACTCGTCATCAAGCAGTTGGTGGATCGGAAGATCTTCGCCACCATCAACCAGACTCTCGATACGAAGCTCGCTGAAGAGATCTCCCGCGCATTCGGCGCGGCGGCCTCCAAGATGAGCTACGAGCAGGAAGCCGTGCAGGATGTGGACAGCACGGAGGTCGAAGGCGACCTCACGGTCCGGCCGCCGATCGTCACCATCATGGGTCACGTCGATCACGGCAAGACTTCGCTGCTCGATGCGATCCGGACCACCAACGTGGCAGGACGCGAAGCTGGCGGAATCACGCAGCACATCGGCGCCTACCATGTGGATTTGAACGGCC
>CAYVDY010000191.1:0-8581 GCA_964450255.1 uncultured Candidatus Solibacter sp.
GCCTCCAGGGCCTGGTCCCGGGCGGCGCGAAGTTCGCGCTCCGACTCCTTCCGCGCGGTGATGTCGGTGAGAGTTCCCTGGTGGTAGGCGACCCTCCCCTGGGCATCGCGAACGGCCCGGGCATTGTCCAGTACGGTGATCCTCGTGCCGTCACGCCGAATCAGTTCCACCTCGAAGTTGAGCAGGGATCCTGTAGACTCCAGTTCCCGGATGCCGGCGACGCGCTGGTTCTGATCCACATAGAAACCAACTGCCCTCACGTTGTCCTTCAGCTGCGATTCCGAGTCGAAACCCAGCAATCGGACCATCGCTGGATTGGCGGCCAGAATCCGGCCGTCGGGCGAGGTTTCATAGACCGCATCCGGAACGTTCTCGAAAAGTTCCCGGTACCTGGCCTCGGGAGCAAGCGCATCCGCGCGCCGGTGACGCCACCAGTCGAGAATCAGGCTGAGCCAGCCACGTTCGGTGCGAAGCAACACTACTCCTCAGATCCCTAATCGGACCAGGCGGTCCAAAACGTTAGGTTCTCTCGCGTTTACGGAACTCTGACGAGGAATAGTCCCAGCGGTTTGCGGTCCGCGGCGTACCCAACGGAGACAAACGAGTTGGACTTGGCGCTGAACCTCTCCAGATTGACCGGCGTCGCAGTCTGTTGCGGCAGGACACCAACGATCGCGACGCCGGGAGGATTGGGGATCATCTCCAGCTCGCTGCTGGCGATGTCATAGAGCAAGTACTGCGAACCTCCGCCACGGAGGCGGACGCCACGGGCCAGCAGTTTCCGCGTAGCCGGGAAGATGGCAGCGAACTGAATGGAGCCGAAGCCCTCCGGTGTCGGCAGCAGTTGTGCCTCGCCGCGCTCCAGATCGAAGAGAACGATGCCCGCGTCGCCTGGGTTTGTGGTCCTCGCCAGGGCGGCGATGCTATTGAGCTCGGGAAACGCACGGGGTTGCGTGAAGGAATTGACTCCGGCGGGGAGGTCCATCCGGAATGACGTTTCGGTCGCACTGTCAAAGACGAACAGAGTACTGGCGGCGCCCTGCTGGGAGGGGTCGGCGTCCGTGCCGTACAGGAAATCGTTCATGTCGCTGGCGCCGGCGGTGATGTTGATCTCGCCGGGTCCCGACAGTTCATAGGCGCGCACCGGTGAGTTGGCGGCGAAGCCGAACTCGATGAAGCCGCGGGCCGTGCAAGGTTGGCGGAACTGCATTTCCGGCGTCCGGGATCCGAACAGCGCCAGACGGCGCGTCAACTCCAGCGTCATGATCGGAAGGTTATTGGTACAGGCGGCGAAGTACCAGCCCTCGGGCGGCGTCTGAACCCGGGCGGCGCCTTCTTCCAGTGGGAAGAAGATGAGGCCGCTGGCCTCGCCGGACGCCGATCGGGCGGCGACATAATACTGGCGTGTAGGGGCATCCACGTCAGCCGGCGTGAAGGGACGGGCCGGAACCGCCGGCGTGACGCCGCCTTGCCCGGGGCGCTGGGGAACCGCCGGCGGAACGAGAGGCAGCCAGCCCTCGGGAAAGCCCTTGAGTTCCCGGAGCACACCCTGCGTGTCGAGGACGGCCACCTGGGGGTTGGCTGTGCCCGCCTCATCATCGGCCACCACCAGCGCGACGAGCCCGTTTGTGACCTGCCTCGGGATGTTGGATAGCACCTTGCGCTTCTTTCCATCGCCCAAGTCAATCTCCCGGTCTCGTACGGCCGCCGTGAGCAGAGCGCCCATGCCGGGTTGACCTGGATTGCCTCCACCGGCAGGCGGTTCCACCTCGGTGACATCCCCGGTGGTCGGATCGATTCGAGCGGCCTTCGCGCCAGGCCCCGTCGCCAACAAGTGCCCATCCGGAAGATTGGCGATCTGTCCTGCGGGGAAGGGCAACCGGACATCGATGGATTCCTCCGCGGTGGGGTTGAGGATTCGAATACCGCTGGAGATGCCAGTGGTGATGTCAGGCTCCAACGGGCCGAGCCAGGAGACGAGAAGCGGTGAATTGACCAGCGAATTCACGGCGCTGGCTGCCTGCCGGTTGGGTAGAGTGAGGCATTCTTCCTGGGGCTGTATTGTCGCCCGGGCGAAATCAAAGAGCCACGTGGGGTAGCAGCCCTCGTCCGTGCGGGCTGAGTTCAACGTGGCGAAACCGCCGCGCAGGTCCGCCTGAGTCAGACCGCGCGGGTCCGTGAGCGAGTCGGGCAGTGGTAGGAAGGTGGCCTCGCTCTTGCGCCGCGTGCCGGTCATCAGCGGACTGGCCGGCACGCCTCCGGCGATCAACTGGATCGCGGCGCCCGGCCCCACCAGGTTCGCGGGGTTCAGGTAGATGTCGAACTCTCCCACGCGTTCCGGCGACGCGCCAATGCGCGCCGTCACGGGTTCGCCGTCGATAAGGACGCGAACCGGATCCGCCGGCGATGCAACGGGATCGGCGGGGCCGGGCTGTCCGGTGATGATCTCGGGCTCGGTACGGCCAAGGCCAGTGGCGCGCAGTCTCACCAAGTCTCCCGCGGGCGTCACGGCCGCCTCGCCGCGGCCGTCTCCGGTGGCGGAAAGCAATGCCGGCACGCTGCGGCGAATCTCTACCCGCGCCGCCCGGCTGACCGCTTCGCCACGGCGCACTACGAGCATGGAGGTTCCCGGTTGGAGCTCCAACGGCACCTGACACACAATCAGGCTCGGTGACACGGACACCAACGGGGCGGGACGGTTGTTGATGAGCACCTGCACGGGAGGATCGCCCACCTCTACCGGCAGCACCGGTCCGGCGGGCTTGATCTCCTCTGCCGGACCCAGATTGAGACCGGAGATCCGCAGCAGGCCGCCCGGACTCACCGCCGAAGGCGCCGGCAGCGCCGAGAACTCGTTGCGTACGCCGCGCGGATTCACCACCGGCGCGGTCTGTCCTTCCGTGATGGCGGGCGCGGCCGCTACGACGAGGAGGACCGCCCATGACTTCACTCTCATGAAAACCTCTAACCCCGCTCGGATCGAAACGGTTGTGGTGATCCGCAACGATATAATGACTGTACACCCCCATCACTCCCGATGAATGCAGGATCGGCCGCAATTTCACTCCACGGCGAAAAGTCCCGGGCCCAGGCCGGGATGCTGGCGTTGGTCCTCTTCTCCCTCGGCCACTTTTTCGTCGATCTCTACTCTGGATCCCTCGGCGTGATGCAGCCGTATCTGATCGATCGATTTGGCCTGAGCCTGACGCAGGCCGGTTTGCTCGGAGGGTTGCTGGTGTTCAGTTCGTCAGTCACGCAGCCGTTTTACGGATATCTCTCGGACCGGTTGCGCAGCCGTTACTTCTCCGCGCTAGGACCGGCTGTGGCCGGCGTCTTCATTCTCGGCGCGAGCCTGGCGCCCGGCTACGAATGGGCGGTAGCATCCATGTTGATTGGAGGCGCGGGCGTGAGCGCCTTTCATCCGCAGGCGTCATCCTGGGCGGCGCTTGGCATGAAACGCGATCGGGCGAAGTGGATGTCGGTGTTCATCAGTGCGGGCACCCTCGGCATCGCACTCGCGCCTGCATTCTTCAAAGAGGTAATCACCCGCGCCGGCTTCGAACGAATCGCCTGGTCCGCATTGCCGGGTGTCGCCGTGACGATCTTGCTGGTCCTGCTGGTGCGCGAACCCGCGGACTCCGCTTCCACACCCTCCCGCTCGTTTGACTGGCCAGCCCTTCGCAGCGTTTGGCGGCCGTTGTCAATTCTCTACTGCGGCGTGTTCTTCCGCAGCGCTGTTCAAGTCACTTACAGCCATTTTCTAGTGCTTTACTTGAGCCGAGAGAGGGGGTACTCCATCCATGCCGCTGCGTACACTCTGACGCTCTATCTGACTGCGGGGGCAATCGGGGGATTTCTGGGCGGACCTCTTTCGGACCGTCTCGGCGCCCGGCGGTTGATCATCCTCTCCTTCGCGCTCTCGGTTCCGTTTATGGCGCTCTTCTTTCTGACGCCGTCGGTTTTCGGTGTGATCTCGCTTGTGGTGGGCGGGCTCATTCTCTTGTTTACCATTCCCGTCAATGTCGTTGTCGCGCAACAACTTGTTCCTTCCCAGGCGGCCACTGTCTCCGCGTTGTTGATGGGTTTTGCCTGGGGAGCTGCGGGGATGATCTTCATCCCCGTCGCCGGATGGCTGGCGGACCGTACTTCGCTGCACCTGGCGTTGAGCGCGCTGCTGGTGTTTCCTGTGCTTGGCTGGGCGTCGGCCCGGCATCTTCCGGAGGACTTGGGTCGATGAAGGCTGTTTGTCTGCTGAGTGGCGGGCTGGATTCGGCTACGGCCCTCGCATGTGCCCGGCGTGATGGATTCGAATGCTATTGCCTTTCATTTGATTACGGCCAGAGACATCATGTAGAGCTTGAAGCTGCGGCGAGAGTGGCGGCAACCGTCGGTGCCGCGGAGCACAAGGTGATCCGGATTGATCTTCGATCGTTCGGCGGCTCGGCCCTCACCGACGATATTGCCGTTCCGAAAGGGCGGCAGTCTGGCGAGATGTCGGCATCAATCCCAGTTACCTACGTGCCCGCCCGGAACACGGTGTTCCTCTCCATCGCCTTGGCGTGGGCGGAGGTCCTCGGCGCCAGCGATCTTTATCTGGGTGTCAACGCGGTGGACTACTCGGGCTACCCGGATTGCCGGCCCGAGTATATTCAGGCATTCGAGCGGATGGCGAATCTGGCGACCAAGGCGGGCGTCGAGGGGACTAGCCAGTTTCGCGTTCACACGCCGCTGATCGATCTCTCCAAGGCGCAGATCATCAAACTGGGTGTCGAACTCGGGGTCGACTACAGCGTGACTCATAGCTGTTACGATCCGCTGGGCGATCTGCCATGCGGGCAATGTGATTCCTGCCTGCTGCGCAAGGCCGGATTTTCCGAAGCCGGATTGACCGATCCTGTGGAGTACGCGGGATGAAGGTCAGCGAGGTGTTCGGCACGATCCAGGGTGAGGGGATCCTGTCCGGCGTTCCGTCATTATTCATTCGCGTCTCCGGGTGCAACCTGCGTTGCGTGTGGTGCGATACGCCTTACACCTCGTGGACGCCAGAGGGAGAGGAGTGGAGTGTCGAACGGCTGCTGGAATGGACCAGCGGCTTTCCGCAGTACCGGCATGTTGTCCTGACGGGAGGGGAGCCGATGATCTTCCCCGAGTCAGTGGCGCTAACGCAGGCATTGCGGGAACGAAGGTTCCACATTACGGTGGAAACGGCGGGAACCGTCTGGCAGGACGTCGCCTGTGATCTGATGAGCATCAGCCCGAAGCTCGCGAACTCAACACCGGGCGAGCGTGAGGGCGGACGGTGGGCAGCCGCGCACGACAGATTTCGACACAATCCGGCGGTTCTCCAGGCCCTCACCTCGGCTTACGACTATCAATTGAAGTTTGTGGTTTCGCAGGCCTCGGATCTGGAGGAAGTGCGTTCGATCCGCCGCTTGGTCGATGCGCCGGCGGAGCGGATCCTTCTGATGCCGGAAGGGGTGACCCCGGACGTGCTGGCAGCCAGAGCGGAATGGCTGGTGGAGATCTGCAAGGCCGAGGGGTATCGATTCTGCCCGCGAGTGCATGTGATGCTGTACGGGAATCGTCGTGGCGTGTAGACGGCGGACCCTAGCGAGCAGAAGGTGTTTTGCTTAGTACCTTAGCTAAGAAATTTCAATCTTCTAAGGCCTTGCGCTAATTGTTTCTCTCAACTGTCTGCTCTACCGTGAGACATAGGTGCATGGAATTATGTTGAGGGGATTAGTCATCTGTCCGGATCCGGAGCTTGCGGAGAAATTGGCGCTCTCGCTTGCGGAGTCCAATCAGCTCTCGATCGTCAGAGATCTGGATCGTTATCCCAGTGAACTCGAGTTCATGCGTCTTGTGCGTGCGCACGCGCCTCACGTGGTGTTCCTGAGCATTGAAGCGTTGCCGAAGGCAATTGAGATCGTCCGATTGATCGAGCGTGAGATTCCGGGGCTCCAGCTCGTAGCGATCAGCCGTACATGCGATCCCTCAGTCCTGTTGGACGTGATGCGTGCCGGAATTCGTGAGTTCCTATCGATGCCGCTGAGCCGGCAGGCGATTTACGAGACGATCATGCGGGTCGAGGAACAGGCAGTGCGCAGGCCGGCTGTAGTGGATGCCACCGATCAGTTGTTTGCGTTTCTACCCTCCAAGCAGGGCGTGGGAACTTCGACGGTGGCGCTGAATGCGGCGATCTCCCTTTCCACGCACCCGGACACGGGCGTGCTTCTGTTGGACATGGATCTGACATCCGGGATTATCGGCTTCATGTTGAAGTTGAACAATGCTCACTCAGTGATTGAGGCGGCAGAGAATTCACACCAACTCGACGAGTCGATCTGGCCTCAACTGGTGACGCGAGTCGGCAAGATGGATGTGCTGCACTCGGGGCGGTTGAACCCCGATTTCCGCATTGAATCTTCGCAGGTGCGGCATCTGTTGGAGTTTGCGCGGCGGCACTATCGGGCGATCTGTGTGGACCTCTCCGGGAATCTGGAGCGGTACTCGCTGGAGATCATGCAGGAGGCCAAGCGGATCTTTCTGGTGGTCACGCCTGAGATTCCATCGTTGCACCTGGCACGGGAGAAGCTGAATTTCCTGAGCAACCTGGATCTGGGCGACCGCGTGAGCGTGCTGTTGAATCGCAGCCACAAGCGAAGCGTGGTGACGCCTGCGCAGATCGAGAATCTGCTCGGCGCACCAGTGATGATGAACTTCGCCAACGACTATCAGGGCGTGCACAAGGCTCTTCAGGCAGGCAAGGGCGTAGAGACGACGACGGAGCTTGGGCGGCAGTTCGCTGGCCTGGCGCACTCGATTCTCGCCAAGAAGCAACCGGAAGTCGATACAAAGAAGCGCTTTGTGGAGTACTTCTCGATCCTTCCAGGCCGCTACTCGACGGCCGAGCCCGAGGCCAAGAAATCGGCCATGTAGGTTCGCCTACAAGTACATTCCGCCATTGACCTTGAGCACGGAGCCAGTGATGTAGCTTGCCTCGTCGCTGGCCAGGAACCGCACCGCCGACGCCACATCCTCCGGCTTTCCGAACCGTTTCAACGGTATCCCGGCGAGCATCCGCTGTTTTACCTCCTCGGTCAGGACAGCGGTCATGTCCGTGTCAATGAATCCCGGAGTGATAGCATTTACCGTGATGTTGCGGCTGCCCAACTCCTGGGCCAGCGATTTCGTCAGACCGATCAGTCCAGCTTTTGAGGCGACGTAGTTGGCCTGCCCCGCGTTGCCTGATTCGCCGACGACGGACGAGATGTTCACGATGCGGCCCCACCGCTCCTTCATCATGGCCGGCATGACCTGCTGGATGCAGAGGAACGAGCCGGTCAGGTTGGTTTGGAGAACGGCGTCCCAATCCTCGCGTTTCATGCGCATGGAGAGTCCGTCGCGGGTGATGCCAGCGTTGTTCACCAGGACCGTAATGGGTCCGGCTTCGGCTGCGGCCTGCTTGAAAGCCGTGCGGATCGACTCTTCAGACGAAAGATCCATGGCGGCCACGAAGGCTGCGCCTCCGGCGGCGCGAATCTCCTCCGCGACCGAGGCAAGCCTGGTCAAATCTCGGGCGGCGAGCACGACCGGATGACCGGCCGCCGCTAGACTGATAGCGCAGGCGCGGCCGATTCCGCGGCTGGCGCCAGTAACGAATGCTGTACGGGATGACATAGAGAGTGCCTCTGAGACTGCAAAAGATTCATCATAGTAAATTAGGGGTCTTCACACATACATGGCACATGCAGATTTGCGAGAGTTCATCCGGGCGCTGGAAAAGGCGGGCGAGCTGAAACGGATTCCATTCGAGGTGGATCCGCATCTGGAAATCACCGAGTTTGCCGATCGCGCCGTGAAGGGCGGAGGACCCGCCTTGCTCTTTGAGAAGGCGAAGAACAGCAGATACCCTGTGCTGATCAACGCGTTTGCCAGCATGCGGCGGATGGAGATCGCTCTGGGCGTGGATTCGGTTGACGAGATTGCGGCCCGGATCGCGGAGATGTTGGAGATGCGGATGCCGCAAGGACTGATCGGCAAGCTGAAGATGCTGCCGAAGCTGGCCGACATGGCGAACTTCTTCCCCAGGATCGTTTCCGGCGGGCCGTGCAAGGACGTGGTTCTGCGGGACAATTTCTCCCTCAAGGACATTCCCGTTCTGCACTGCTGGCCGGGTGACGGCGGGCCGTTCATCACGTTGCCCATGGTCTTCACCAAGAACCCGGATACAGGCAAGCGCAACTGCGGTATGTACCGCATGCAAGTCTACGACGAGCGAACGACTGGAATGCACTGGCAGACCCATAAGCAGGGCGCCGAGCACTACCGCAAGCTGGTCAGGGAGGGGAAGAACCCGCGGATGGATGTGGCGGTGGCGATCGGCGCCGATCCTGCCACCCTGTACTCAGCCATTTTGCCCCTGCCGCCGGACCTCGTCGAGATGATGATGGCTGGGTTTATTCGCACCACGCCGGTGGAAATGGTCCAGTGCGCGACTGTGGATCTGCAGGTCCCCGCTAACTCCGAGTTCGTGCTCGAAGGGGACGTGGTCGGTCGCGGTTTCAACCAGCCGATTGGC
>CAYVDY010000191.1:8591-10799 GCA_964450255.1 uncultured Candidatus Solibacter sp.
CCAACGGGGCGACTGAGGATGTGCTGCTATCCACTAACTTCGAGGTCGTCCTGGAAGGGTATGTTGAACTTGGCGAGCGCCGCCTGGAGGTTCCAGTAGGAGATCACACCGGCGTCCACTCGCATGACTACCAGGACCCCGTGTTCCATGTCCAGTGCGTCACACATCGCAAGGACCCGATCTACGCGACCACCATCGTGGGCCCGCCGCCGATGGAGGATTATTTCATGGGTAAGGCCATCGAGCGGATCTTTCTGCCGCTGATGCGCCTTCAGTTGCCGGAAGTTCGCGATGTCTGCATGCCGGCCGAAGGCGTTTTCCACAACCTGATGCTGATCTCCATACGGAAGTCCTACCCGGGTCAGGCCCGCAAAGTGATGCACGCCATCTGGGGACTCGGCCAGGCGATGTTCTCCAAGGTGATCGTCGTGGTTGACGAGGACGTCGATGTCCAGAATGTCAGTGAAGTGGCCTGGAAGGCTCTGAACAACATCGATCCGCAACGGGACATCGAGTTCGTCATGGGGCCGGTTGACTCGCTTGACCATGCCAGCCGGCTGCCGGACTACGGCTCCAAGATGGGGGTCGATGCCACGCGCAAGTGGCCTCAGGAGGGATTCACCCGCCGCTGGCCGGAGGTGTTGAAGATGAGCCCGGACGTCGTGACCCGGGTGGATGAACTTTGGAAGCGCGCCGGTTTGTAGACCGGTGCGCTTCATGGCATAGTTTTGCTAAGATAGAGTTGTTGCGGCGCGTGTAGCTCAGTTGGTAGTAGCGCCAGATTGTGGTTCTGGATGTCGTGGGTTCAAATCCCACCACGCGCCCCATTTCCCCCGCAAACCCGCCCACTCACAATCGGATCGTCACCGTCAGGTTGCGCCCAGGGTCAGTTCCGGGCGCCGTTCCCACGGAGACAATGGACACCGACAGTTCCGTCCCTTCCTCCAGCGGCGGCCGCCCGAACCCGCTCACGACGTTCGACCAGCGCGATCCGGCCGGGACCGTCAGGTCAGCATAAGCGCTCCCGCCCGCCTTCAGGCGCACCACCACCGGGCTGCCCACCGGAGCCTGACCCACCATTGCCCGCACATCCCGCACCACTCGCTTGCTGTCCGTCACCAGTGGCGGCGCGATGGAATCAGTCACGGCGAGTGCGCCCTCAAACTGGATCACGTATTGTCCACCGGCCAGCGTGCGCACACCTGATTCCGCTGAGGCGGTGTAGCTCTGCGCCGCTGTCGGACTGTCGCCGAGTGCATTGCTGACGAAAAATTCGATCGCCGCAATGCGCGCATTGGGAAGCGGGATCCGTGGCATGAAACCTGCCCCGGCCGATGACCCAAAGAACCCATGGGGGAAGGGAAATACCACCACGTGGCGGACCAGCACATATATCGCGTCGCCGGAGGTGTGCCCGGCTGCCAATGTCTCGTGCACTCCTCGCTCTACTTCGATTCGGAGCCCGCCCTGCTCCACTGCCAGCACTCGAACCAACTCGCGGCCAATCTGCAGCAGATCGCCTACCGCCGTCGCCGCCCCCGCACTGACGTCCAGGAACGCCGCCCCTCCATCGACTCCGCTCGACAGGGTCATCGTCGAGGGACTCTCCAGCTCATTCCAGTAGTGCACTCGCAGCGTACCCGATTGAATCGTGCGCGTGTTCTCGATCGTGTCGAACCCGATACCACCAAACTCGAATTCTCCGCGTCCGAGGCTCGAAATCGCGAAGGAGGGCACCCCCGGCACTTCGGCGTCGGTTTCGCCCGAACTGCCCAGCAGCGTGTGCCTCGTTATCGTGGCGTCTTCGATCGCCCCTTCCACTCCGAGCACATTCACTGGCAATCCAACGATCTCGATCACCTCATTGGGACGGTTGGGTCCAAGAAACGCGCTCTCGGCTGTGTTCGTTACACCTGCGGAGTTCCAACCGGCTTCCGCGATCACAAATCGGCTCGTCGCGTCAGGAGCTATCCGCCACGCGGGCTCCAGAGTCAGCACTGTTGCGGAGTGGGTGGAGATCGTGCGCTCTTGTCCTGCGCCCCGTCCGGATACCACCCTCACCACGCTTCCCCGAAATCCGTCTTCCGCCAGCCCCAGACCGCTGTTGCCGATCGTGTCAGTGCCGAACTCCGTTGCCATGTTCGGCGGCAACACCTCCATGCGCCACAGAATGCGAGCGTGATTGTAGCTGTCATCCACTGGCGGATC
>CAYVDY010000192.1:0-10797 GCA_964450255.1 uncultured Candidatus Solibacter sp.
GATGAAATCGACGTCTTTTTCCTTGGCCAGGGCGACGATGCCGTCTACGTCGAGGTAGGCCTGGACGGGGCCGAGACCGGCGCCAATGAGATAGGCTTCATCGGCTTTGAAGCGGTGGAGGCTCAGGCGGTCTTCCTGGCTGTAGATGGCTACGGTGCTGATTCCTAACTCATTGGCAGCACGGAAGATCCGGATCGCAATTTCCCCTCGGTTTAAGGCCAGCAGCTTTTTCATTGTTTTCAGGCTAGCATGGGGCCGGGATGTGGCTTCGTGTGGCGCGGATGGAACGCGGATGAATGGGATACGGGCAGGATGAACGCGGATCATCTTAGATGGTCCTGACGGAAGAGGCCTTTTGTGGCTTGCCAGGTGGTGAGGGCAGTAGCCATGGCTAGGTCGTCGTGATGGGCGGTGGGGCGGTCTGTGAGGTTGGTTAGTTCCTCCATTAGTTCTTTTCGGTTGTTGATGGTGGCGGCGATTTTGAGGTGATTGAGTTCGAGGAGGACTCGGAGGGCGGAGATGAGGTCACGGCGGGGGACGCAAAAGCCGTTGTTGGTGTGGGGATCGGGGTGGGCGGATTCGCCGCTGGTGATGGTGATGGGGACGATGGCGCAGTCCCTGATGTCTCGGCGGAGGAGCTCGACGACGGGGGCTCCGACGCCGGAGGAATCGACTACGAGGGTGCGGAGGGGGTTCTGGAGGTGGCCGCGCTGGAGGGGCCAGCCGGCGGGGACGAAGAGCGGGTGGGTGCCGAGGCCGACGTCGCGGATGAGGTGGTGGAGCTTGTCGACGATTTGAATGTAGGGGGTGCCGAGGCGGAAGCGTTCGACGTGGCGGAGCTGGAAGACCATTTCCCACTCGTATTCGCGGGAGACGGGATTGATGACGCCGGTGTTGCGGTGGAGGCGCTGGAGGATGGCGAGGGCGGCGGGGTCCTGGCGTTGGCCGAGATCGAGGCCGAAGTAGATGTGGGGGTCTAGGGGTTGGAGGGGCATGTCATTATGGAACGCGGATTAACGCGGATGAATTTGGATGAAGACTGTAGACGACTCTTTTCCATTCGACTTTGGGTTTTTGGAAGTTGATCAGGAGACAGAGGCTACGGCCTGAGGCTCTTAGGTAGTTCAGGCATTGGGCGGTGTGCTGGATGGCCAGGTGATCGACGCATTTCGGTTCTAGGATCAGGACGTCTTCTACCAGGATGTCGGCGTAGTACTCCCCGACGGGCGCGCCTTTGTAGAGGACGGGACAGGAGGCTTGGGGGACGGCTTGGATGCCTTGGAGGTGGAGTTCCTTGAGGAGGGCGCGCTCGTAGACCTTTTCCAGGAAGCCGGCGCCTAGGGTGTTGGCGACTTCGAAGACAGCGCCTATGACGCGCTCTGTTAGGGTGTCTAGATTGGTCATCTGTTTGATTGGTGGATGGTGGGTGGGAGGAGTCTCAAGAGAGAGCATTTTTATCTGTTTTCCCTCCAGATGGGTTTGCCTTGGTTGAAGGAGGGGACGGTGGGATCGAAGGCGCGGTTGAGGAATTCCAGGGAGATGACCTGGGGGCCGGGGGAGGTGAATTCGCATTGGAATTCGCGGCGGTAGTCGGATTCGCCTAAGAGGAGGCGCTGTTCGGCTAGGGATTCTGGGGAGATGCGGGGGCATTGTTCGGCGGTGACGCAGAATCGGGTCCAGTTGTTTTCGTTCCACTGGCGGTAGAAGAAGCCGGACTGAGCGCCGGCGGAGGAGATGAGCCAGAGGCGGCCTCTTGTGACGACGAGGGAGGGAGTGAGGGCCTTCCAGAGGGGATCGGGGACGAAGGCGGCTTCTTCGAAGATGAGGAGGTGGGCGGGGTAGCCGCGGTTGTTGTCGGCGACGCCGGGGAGGCCGATGAGGCGGGCGTGGTTGGGAAGGACGGCGGAGAACTGGTGGATGCGGTCGCGGCGGTGGGGGATGCCGAGGGTGCGGAGGAAGCTGGTGACGCGGAGGAGCCATTCGGCGGAGCGGCGCTCGCAGGGGGAGGCGACGACGACGAGGGCTCCGGGGTGGGAGAGGGCGAAGTGGAGGGCCTTGAGAGCGGTGATTTCGGTTTTGCCGAACTGGCGGGTGCAGAGGAGGATTAAGCGCTCGGCGGGATGGTTGAGGATCTCGGTTTGGATGGGATCGGGTTGGAAGTTGAGACTGGCGGCGGCCCAAAGGGCGGTTTCGGGGTGGACGGGAGGGAGCTCCGGCTTGGGTTCGTTCTTTAGAGAAAACAAGGGTGAAACGGATGCCGGAAGCGAGAATAAGTTGAGGCGGGACATGGAGTTAGGCGGCCTCCTCCAGGTCAGAGGCGGGCTTGGGTTCGTTTTCCGGGTCTAAAGCGGCGTTAAGCTCCTCAGATTCAGTGAGATAGAAGCCTGGAACGAAGGTCTGTGAGATATTGCGCGTTTCGCGGAGAGCGCGGAGGATGGCGAGGCGCTGCTGAGTGAGGCGGCGCTCCTGGTGGGCGAGGAAGACGACAACGTTGGAGGTCTTGTTGACGAAGTCTATGGCGAGGACGCCCCTGAGTTCGTCGGGTACGCGGATATCGGTGGCTTGGTAGGTGGTGTCGTTGACGTCGATCTGGTGGTTCAGGACGGCGGTGGAATAGGCTTTGTAGCGATGGATTTGCCAATCGACACAGCAGAGCTCGCGGACGTAGTTGAGTTCGACGGTGTCCTGGGGTTGGTAGCGGCGGATGTAGGCGGCGAGCTGGCCGTCGTATTCGGAGGAGTTCTCGAGTTTGAGAGCGGACGACTTGGCGGCGTAGAAGCCGGTTTTGAAGCTATTGGTGCTGGCGATGAACTTGCCGAGCGCGGTTTTGGGACCTTTCGATTTGGCGCCGTTGATGCGGGCCTGAGCGAAGCGGTTTGGAGTAGACGGCATAATTTCGACCGGACACAGCATCGCATGGGGATGCAAGGGATCTGGGGGTTGGTTCTGGTAAGTGGTTGAGGGGATGAGGAATAAAAAGCTGGGGCGTGAGTGAACGGCGATCCGGAGGAGGGGCTTTTCTTTATGGAACGCGGATTAACGCGGATGAACTCGGATGGTGGAGAGATATGGTAAGCGATGGTTCAGGAGTTGGCGACGTTAGTCCAGGCCGCGGGCTGGAGAGGGCGGGAATCGGTATACTACTCGCTTCCATTCGACGGTTGGCTTTTGGAAATTGACGAGGAGACAGAGGGTCCGGCGCGAGGCGCGGAGGTAGTTGAGACATTGGGCGGTGTGCTGGATGGCCAGGCGTTCGACGCATTTCAGTTCGATCACCAGGATGTCTTCGACGAGGATGTCAGCGTAGTACTCTCCGACGTATTCGCCCTTGTAGGTAACGGGGAATGAAGCCTGGGAGACGGCTTGGATGCCTAGGAGGCTGAGTTCCTTTAGGAGGGCGCGCTCGTAGACCTTTTCGAGGAAGCCGGCTCCCAGGGTGTTGCTCACTTCAAAGACGGCTCCCAGGACGCGTTCGGTGAGGGTGTCGATGGGCGGGTGCTGGGTGGTGGTCATTGGGTCCTGATTGATTGGTGGACTGGGCGAGGGGGGAAGTCTCACTGAAATGAGCGATGGAACGCGGATGAACTCGGATGAACTGTGATTTGTTGATCAGAAGAGAGGACATTGAGATTGGCAGAGTGCCTTCGCCGAGGCACCTTGGCGATTGGCTTCGTGATAGGTAGCGGCGACTTGGCTTGGGCGTGCTCACTGAGCCAGGCGCCGGCGCGGCGAATCATGGGGAGCGGATTCCGCCGGCTGAAGCCAGAACGACTGCGGCACGATGACCAGGTCGGGCCTTCCAGAGGATCAGAATCCGTGAAATCAGCCACTTTGGCGCGGAGAGGGATTTGGCGCCAAAAGGAGACAAAGCGGTTTGATAGTATCTTTGTGAATGCCGAGAACAGCCCCGGAAATCATGGCGGACGTGATGAAGCTGCTGACCCCCTGGCAGCAGAGCCAAGTCATCGATTACGCCCTACTGCTCGCAACTGCCAATAGGCCCAAATGCACCTCGAACGAGCCGATCAGACCCGTTTCCAACGAGGCCCCGGATCGAGGCCGGGCACATCAAGCGAAGCCCCCTGATGTTGTGGCGACGCCAGCGCGACGGGACCCGCTGCCAGCGAGTCTTCCCGCCTGGCATGACTCGGAGCTGCCTGAGGGGCTGAGCGCCACATGGGATGAAGAAGTAATTCCCACCACTAGGAAATTCGTTCGCCCCCATCATCAACAGGATCTGGGCCACTTGGAGTGTTCGCGTTACAGAGAGGTGCGAAAACCGCGGCTGGATGAGTTGGATGGCGACTCTGAGAACAGATAGCGGGATCAGGACGTCCCTCGCAATCGAGTGCCTCTGGCGGTGCGAAACCAAGACAAGATGTGCGGGTGCGGTCTCACCGGACTTCGAGTCGCTAAGAGAATAACCGCATCATGGCGCTGCAAGCACGAGCGTGGTGAAGATGAACTCCAGGGAATCGATCTGTTCCAGTTCGGTCTTGAGGGCTTCGAAGGCGTAGATGGAGAAGCAGGAGGCCGCGATTTTGAGTTTGGCTCCGGGCTGGAGGGATTGCTTGAAGTCATCGCCGAGGAGCCGGTTTATGTTGTCGATGATTTCCATGGTGACTTCAGACCTAAAACAACCCACTCCGGATTGGCCGGAGATTTCGCATTCGTAGAACCCACTATTCTCTCTCATCACGAAAGCTGGGGGGGACTAATCGAGTGAATCCGCACTGTGCCCGGAGGATTGCCGGTTAGCGACTCACGGGGGACGGACTGCTTCGGCGGCCATGCCATGCCACTGGGCTGGATTGCGAGTACGGCGGTGGAGCGAGCCTTGCAGAGACAGGGCGTGAGCTCAACCGAGAAACTAAGGAAACCGATTGCCCCAAAGAGGCTTGCCAATCCGCCCGATCAAGAAGACAACCAGCCTTCATCACGCCGGCCTGAAGCAGCGGAATGGCCGTCTCGTCAACGGCACATTGGCTGCGGCTGGCTCTCAGGAGTCGTGTAAGTGGATTCCTGAGAGCCGGTACCGCGCATGGTCTACCGAGAACTGCGACCGCGTAGCCAGGGAGTGGGAGGAGGGCTACCGGGCCTGGGGGGCGGTTCTGTAGAGCGGCCACGCTCGGAGGCCATAGTCTCGTGCCCATATCTTCCGGCCGTTGAAATCGTACTTCCAGGCTCGAAAGACAAGGTCGCCATCGTCCGCGTCTTGCGGTGCGAGCTTCCCTGGATGGCAGTCCCTGAGGTGCCTCGCCATGTCCGTCTCCCAGACGCGGTAATTGCAGTGCCTGCAGGCTACGAGCAACACCCTTCCATACATCATCACTGACCTCCCAAAAACGAAAAGCCGGAGATGGCGTGGGCCATGTCCGGCTGCTGAGCAGAGAAGTGGCTCTCTGCGGGTTCCTTTTTATGAGGCCAGCGGCTGCTGGCCTCTTATGTAGGAGATTCTACCCTCGGTTAGGGCGTACCACACTTCCGGGACAAGTGGCTCCCGAGAAGTGGCGTATAGGGGGACGCTGGGCCGCTCCTTTGTGGTGGTTCCTGTGTGTGTGGTGGGTTTGGTTTTCATCGGCGTCGATCGGCGTTCATCGGCGTTCCATGGCTCTGAGGCCGGTGTAACGGCAAATGGAACGCGGGCCAGCCTTCGCATGGCTTCGGCGCCCAAGATGAACGCGGATCAACAGGGATTTTGGAGCTCAAGGCGTTTCCGTGGTCGTCGATAACAGCTCAGCCGAAGAAGCCTTCGGAGAGGAGCCGATCCAAGTCGCGGCTGGCGTGAACCACGCGAACCGAGTCGATCCCGTCTTTCAGGGGAAAGTAGAAGAGGAGAGTCCTATCGAAACCATCCGACATTGGGAATTGGCGCATCCCCTGGAGTTCGGGCCTGGTGACAAAAGTGCGTACACCGCCCCCAGGCTGGTTGGCGAGCATCGCGGACGTTGAGTCGGCGGCGGCAAGAAAGCGATCCGCAGTCTAGATGCCAGCGTTCTCCGCATACCAGACCCACTGAGCAATCAAGTCGCGTTTGGCAGATTCCCGTTTGAGGACTCGGGCCATCAGGCCGTTTTCCGGGATTTGCGCGCTTCGAATTGTATGACGGCTTCGCGGCGAATGTCGTCCCAGTCAGCCCGCGTCATCTCAGTTGGTTGGCCACCCTGGATGCCTTCGATCAGAAGCGCTTCCAACTTGTCCTGCGCTTTGCGCTTCTCGTCGTCGCGGATCAGCTCGCGGACGTATTCGCTGACGCTGCTGTAACGGCCGGAACCGACCTGGTCCTCGACAAAGTCCTTGAGTTGATCCGGGAGCGAGATGTTCATTGTCTGCATGGCGCGCCGCTGCTCCAGCGTATCATACATGGCAAGGGATGGCAATTCTTGCCATCCCTCGGCGAGCGACGTGGAACTGGAACGTTGATGAATGGGATGAAAGGGATGAACTCGGATTGTCGAGGGCGCGGGGAACATTCCGAGAACCTGATCCGTAATAGAGTTGACGAGGTGATCATGCGTAGACTCCCGTTCGCTCTATTATTGGCAGCCGGCTCCCTGCTGCTCGCTGGCTGTGAGATGGACCCCGCAGATTGGGGCAGCTCAGACCGGTTCAAGGAGGATTTTTCCTCCACCCACAAACTTGCCTCCGGCGGCCGAGTGATGCTGGAAAGCTTCAATGGCGGCGTGGAGATCATTGGCTGGGACAAGGACAGCGTGGAGGTGAGCGGCACCAAGAACGCCGCCCGCGAAGACGTGATGAAGGGGATCCGGATCGACGTGGTGAGCGAAGCCGACTCCATCCGCATCCGCGCCATCCGGCCAACCGAGATGAACTGCAACTGCGGCACCAAATTCATGCTGAAAGTGCCGAAGAAGGTCATTTTGGACAACATCGTGACGTCGAACGCCAGCATCCGGGTGGAGGCCATCACGGGCAACTCGCGAGTGAAGACGTCCAATGGGTCGATCCGGGTGTGGGGCGTGGACGGGAGTCTGGAAGCGACTACATCGAACGCCAGTATCGAAGTGGGGCAGTTTACCGGCGCGGCCGATCTGCGGACTTCCAATGGGCGGATCAAGGCCGACGGCGTTCGCGGCGGGTTCGACGCACGGACTTCCAACGCTTCGATCGACGCGAGCGTGGCGGAGCTGGAACCGGGCCGGCCGCTGACGCTGGAGAGTTCCAATGGATCGATCAGCCTGACGCTGGACACGTGGAAGAGCAACGACATCAAGGCGCGCACGTCCAACGCCTCGGTGAACGTGCGGCTGCCCGACAAGGGGGCGGCGGATCTATATCTGAACACGTCGAATGGCAACATCAGCACGGATTTCGAGATCACGACGTCGCAGTTCAGCAAGAACCGCATCGTAGGCAAGTTGGGCGGCGGCGGGCCGCGGCTGGATCTCTCGACCAGCAACGGCAATGTGCGGCTGATGAAGAAGTAGTTCGCACTGGCATGTCTGTGGCGCGATAGAATCGGCTTGAGATTCTATTGCCATGCCCTTCATCCACGACGATTTCCTTTTAGGCGGCGAGACAGCGCGCCGGCTGTATCACGAGTACGCCAAGGACGAGCCGATTCTGGATTACCACTGCCACCTGCCACCGCAGGATGTGGCGGCTAATCGGCGCTTCGCGAACCTGACGGAGATCTGGCTGGAGGGCGACCACTACAAGTGGCGCGCGCTGCGGGCGAACGGGGTGACCGAAGAACTGGTGACCGGCGCGGCTTCGCCGAAGGAGAAGTTCCTGGCGTGGGCGAAGACGGTACCGTTTACGCTGCGGAATCCGCTGTATCACTGGACGCATCTGGAGTTGGCTCGATACTTCGGGATTACGGAGTTGCTGGACGAGAGTACGGCGGAGGCGACCTGGGAGCGGGCCAACGAGCAACTGGCCACGCCGGGGCTGCAGGCGCACGGGATTCTGGCGAAGTTCCAGGTGAAAGCGGTTTGCACGACGGACGACCCGACGGATGACCTGGCGTATCACCCGCAGATTGCGGCGTCGGGCCTGGCGACGAAAGTGTTTCCGACGTTCCGGCCGGACAAGGCTCTCAACGTGCATCTGCCGCAGCAGTTCAATGACTGGGTGGGGCGCTTGGCCGAGGTTTCCGGCATCGACGTGACGGACTTCGAGACGTTCCTGGACGCGCTGCGGCAGCGGCACGATTTCTTCCATTCGCTGGGCGGGCGTTTGAGCGATCACGGGCTGAACCAGTGTTTCGCGATGGATTGCTCGACGGAGCGGGCTAGCGAGATTTTTGAACGGGCCCGGGCACTAGTGGCGGCCGATGCGGGGGAACAGGCGGAATTCGCGAGCTATCTGATGCACTTCTTCGGCGTTCTGGATGCGCAGAAGGGGTGGACCAAGCAACTGCACCTGATGGCTCAGCGGAGCAACAATACACGGCAGTTGGCGCAGTTGGGGCCGGATACGGGTTTTGACTCGATTGGCGATATGCCGCAGATCGACGCGCTGTCACGGTATCTGGACGGGCTGGACCGGGAGGGGTCGCTGCCTAAGACGATCATCTACAATTTGAATCCGGCGTGGAATTACGCGTTCGCGACGATGGCGGGGAATTTCCAGGACGGGTCCGTGGCGGGGAAGATTCAGTTCGGCAGCGGCTGGTGGTTTCTGGATCAGAAGGAAGCGATGGAGTGGCAGATGAACGCGCTTTCGAATTGCGGGCTGCTGTCGCGGTTTGTGGGGATGCTGACGGATTCGCGGAGTTTCATGTCGTATCCGCGGCATGAGTATTTCCGGCGGACGCTTTGTAATCTGCTGGGCGAGGATGTGGACAAGGGGCTGCTGCCGCGCGACATGGGGCTGGTGGGGGGGATGGTCAGGGGGATCTGTTATGGGAATGCACGGCATTATTTCGGGTTGAATGTGTAGTATGGAACGCGGATGAACGTCTAGCTTCAGATGTAGGCGATGACGTCGATCTCGACTAGCGAGTTGCCGGGGAGGTCGAGCGCCACGGTGGTGGTGCGGACGGGTGGCTCGGCGCCGAAACGGCCCTGAAAGACCTCGTTCATGGGCTTGTAGTCTTCCATTTTTTTGAGGAAGACGCTGGCCTTGAGGACCTTCTCCATGGAGGAGCCGGCGTTGATGAGCTCCTTCTCGATGTCGTCGAGGACGGTTTTGGTGTGGGCCTTGATGTCGCCCTCGTAGTGGGCGCCTTTGCCGGCGATAAAGAGGAGATTGCCGTAGGAGACGGCGGAGTTGAAGAGGGGTGTCTTCGTGGGCGGGGGGCCCTTGCGGTGGACCTTTTTCTTGGGGGCATCCTGAGCGGAGGCAGCGGCGGGCGCGGCGAGGACCGCGGCGCCGGCTAGAAATTTGCGACGGGAATCAGCCATGCCCTTACTTTAATTCAGTTCAGGCCAATTCGATGCGGCGGAGGTCGATCTTGTCGCGCTGCCAGACGCCGAGGCCCATGGCGCCGCAGATTTCGACGTGTTCGGGCTGGCGGCGGATGAAGGTGGAGAACTTGTCGGGGAGGTCTTCGGCGATGGGCTTGCGGCCGACGGCGGCGCGCTGGGCATCGAGCACTTCCCAGCCGATGCGGTCCATGGCGACGGGGTCGGTGGAGAAGTACATGGTCTTGTGTTCCCAGACGAACTGGGGCTTGCCGCCGGGGCCGCCGTGGAACTGGCCCTTGATGCCGTCGCAGATGTTGAGCACGGCCTTGTTGCGGATGACGGGGATGGAGACGGCGGCCGGGATGAAGGCTCCGCAGGCGTTGAGGGTGGGCGTGGAGTGGCTGCGGGCGACATTGTTGACCAGGCCGTGGGAGAGGTTCTTCAAGGCGATGGTGACGCCGGCGGACTGGTGGTCCTTGATGAGGGCGACGTTGATGAGCTTGTTGATCTCTTTGGTGATGTAGAGGGCGGCGTAGGAACGGCGGGCCGTGAGATTGGAGATGTCCTGGCCGGGGAGGACGAGCGCCATATCCATGTAGTGATCGGGGTCGTAGCCGGCGATGTCCTGCTGCGTGGCATTGTGCTTCTGGGTGGCGCTGGTCCAGCGGACGCCCTCGGGCAGCCACTTATCGAAGCCGGCGGCGAGGAACTCGGAGTGGTAGCGGTCGTAGACGACGATGTCCTTCGCAGGGATTCCGGCGGCGCGCAGGCCATCCACGATCTCGTGGAGGACGGTGGGGTCTGAGATGGTGCAGGGGCGGCCGACGGGGTTGAGCTTGATGCCGACGACATCGCCGGGTTCGACGAACTGACGCCAGGAGGCGGCCCAGTCGTCCGCGCCGGTGAGGCCGGCCATGCCGCGGTGCATCATCTGGTGGACAGCGGCTTTCTGGTACTGGCCGGAGATGATGGAGGCGGGGTGGTGGACGGAGATGACGCGGCCGGGGTAGAGGCCGGGCATGGCGAGTTTCGTGCGTTCGAGCGAGGCGGCGGTTTGCGCGCCCAGCGCGAGTGAAGAAGCGGTTGCGCCGGCGGCAGCGCGGAGCCAGTCACGGCGGTGAATCCCAGATGACATAAACTGTCCCCTTTACCTGGAGTATAGCCCGGCTCGGAATCACTCTCCGAGGGCGCGGAGCAGCGTCTGGGAGGTGGTGGAGGGACACCAGTGGCGCTCGATGTACTCGATGACGAGCTCGGTGCCGCGCTCGTGGGTGACGTAGGGACGATCCTTGGGGTCGTACATGGCGTCGGTGAGATCGCGGATCAGCACGCAGCGCACGCCCCAGCGGGTCATCTGCTTGATGGCGAAGGGGCGGTTGAGAATGCACATGTTGGTGTGGACTCCCATGACGAAGAGGTGGGTGAT
>CAYVDY010000193.1:0-10788 GCA_964450255.1 uncultured Candidatus Solibacter sp.
GCTTGAGATCCAGTACTCCATGGCCAGCAAGCTGGCTGCGACCCCGACCAACTGAGCGCACAGAATGCCCGGATTCCAAGTTCCCGAGTCGATGCGCCACGCGAGGTGAGCAACAAGAGCGAGCAGTGCTGTCGCGACGAAGCTCCAGTCCAACATCACGGCCCTCACCTTTCCAAAGACACTCCGGCGTATTGCGATCATGCCAACCTCCTGTCGGGGATCGGCCGCCCCAGCGCCGCACGAATCATTGGCGCTGTACAACCCGCCCAGCAGATGTACTTGTGGGGCTCCTCCACCAAGATCGCCAGGTTGTCCCCGCTCCTGTCATGACCTTGCGCGGCGCACGATGGACAGCGTGCCACCCAGTTACGGCCCACCTGTCGCCGCACTTCGACGTAGTCCAGGATGCGAAAATCGCCGGGCCTCGACTCGATGGGTGCTGGCAGGTCGACTCGCCGTACGCAATCTTCAGCACCCTCCGGAAACGTCTTCCCGGCAATCATTCGCTGCAGGTGCTCCTCCTGCACTCGCTTAAGCCCTCTGAGATAGGCAAGCTGATCGTCGAGATTGTAGTCGGCACCGTAGTACCAATACCGCCAGCCCCGGCTCTCTCGGGCTCCCCAGTGAACTCCCAGGGGCGCGCGGATCGCGTTGCCGAATTCCTCGGGGCGCAACTGGTCCTGCTTTGGGAAGATCTCGATGCCATCGGCCAACCCGCGGCCCTTCACGTGAACATCGAGCGTGCTGGCCACGTGGTGGATGTAAATCCGAGCGTCCCGCGCCAAGACGGGGGTCTCAAAGAAAAACCAGAGATGGCCGCCCCGCCTGGACTTCTCTAGACCGGCGTCGATCCCGTCATCCTGCAACTGGCGTTGCACCTTTATAAGGTCTTCGAGCGCCTGTTTGTAGTCCGCATCAATCGCCATCCATTTCGATCGCTGTGTGGGCGGGTTGATGGCGTAGATCCCGATTGTAAGTTCGCCCGCCAGGTGGCGCCGGACGGTATCGAGGGTGAGTTCCACGGGCTCCCCACCCTCTCTCGCTCTCGGCCGGTAGTAGTAGTGGCGGCCACTCTCCGGGTGCGGCCGGAGAGATTGGATGGTGTAAGCCCGCCGGTTCACGAATAGCTCGCTGAACTCCCGGGCCATGTCGAGCGTCGCTACTAGCCGGTGATCCATGGCCGTCCCTCCATGCTCGTCTATACACTGAAACGACTTCGCTTTTCAAAAGTCTCTCAATGCGTCTCGGCAAGGCCTCTCGGGTTTTGCGCAAGCGCTTTGAGACCAAAGACTTGCGCCATCTGCTCAAACTCCTCCAGCCGGTAACCGCCGTACCGCGGCACCTCGGCTAGGTCCACCATGAAGAACGTCTGCCGCGCCCGATCGTAGATGTAGAACAAGCCGGACTCCGGGTCGTCCGGTACCATTACGAAGAGCAGGGCGCCCTTCGCGTAGTCCAGCCACTTCTTCAGGCGTCCTTCCGCCCACCGCACAAACTCGAGGATGAGTTTGTCTTCGTCCAGCCGGTCCAGCCCAAGCCGCTTTGCAGTCGCGTCCTGGACTCGAAGCACCTCGTTGACAATGAGACCACTTGGAACCATTGCATTTCTCCTTTCATGTTTTGTGGCCAGTGGTTTACAGGCATCTGGCCCTCGGAACCATCAGTGAACACGCCTCTGGTTCAGTTGTTGGCGGGGTGCCTGCGCGAACAGTGAGACCCTGGTACTTCACGCCAAAGCGAAACCGTCCTCGTAAGCAGCAACCCCATGAAGTCGGTGCTAATCCGGCTTCACGTCCCCGATCTTGAGCGCACACACCGGAACTCCACTGCCTGTGGGTATACGTCGGTCGACCACACGCGGGGACGTTGGCGGTGGCCAGATCGCGGCGGCACTTCTACGAGTCGTCGGCAAACCAAGTTGAACCCAGCGTTTCGGCAACAGGAGAATTCGGTGGTCTGGCGCAGGTCTAACAGCAGTGCGGATCCTAACGCCTTCTAGTAAAGTATTCCCTAGCAGTAGGTTCGATGTGCTTCGCTCGCTTACTCTACCGCTAGAAAGCCTGCCATGTGAATTAGGGCATCAGGCTGCAATGGTGCGACATGGGGCGGCTCTTACGCTGCTATCTTGGGGTAGGTCCATCAACCGACAAGAGGATCATAGCCCCCTTTGGGCCGGACCTCCAGAGTAGGAATGCCGATGTCCTCAACGAGTCCGAAGCAAACCCCTGAAGCCCTTTTCAGTGGAGTCCACCCGCGTGGGTCAGAGTGGCGTAAGTGGGATTTACAGGTTCACACCCCCTACTCAGAGCTGAACAACGGCTTCGGCCGTCATGTAACAGGCCACAGCAAGACCCTAATTGAGAGGGCATTCGATCGGGATGTTGCAGTAATTGGCATTACTGACTACTTTTCGATTGAGGGCTACAAGGCGGTGCGTCAGCTCCTTCAAGACGAGTCGCTATTGGCCGAACTGGTAGGTCAAGAGAAGGCCAAGTATGCCGCACGTGTGCTGTTCCTGCCGAATATCGAGCTACGAACTTCAACAATAGTGAGAGATCGGGAGGGCAAAGACAGTCGGGTGAATTTCCACGTGATATTTGCTGACGACGTCTCGCCGGATGACATCGATGAGCACTTCCTCCGGGAGATCAAGTTTACCGCTGAGGCGAATCCCGACAGCAAGGACGAACGATGGTCCCTGACATTGAAAAATCTGACTGAGCTCGGCAAGCGACTCCGGAAGCAGCACGCCAAGTTCAACGACCTCACTGACTTGTTTGTCGGCATGATGAACGCCGTGGTAGACCACACGCAAGTCAGCGAGGTACTGGAGGCGCGATCCTCAACGTTCAGGGACAGGTACCTTCTCTGCTTACCGGCCGACGAAGACCTTTCAAAGTGCAGTTGGGATGGCCAGGGCCACCTGTCCCGAAAGCTTCTCATTCAGAAATCCCACATTTTGTTCTCGTCAAACGCAAATACCCGCGACTTCGCCCTCGGTCGCAAGCACGGCTCCGTTGACGCGTACCTGGAGGAGTTCAAGAGCCTGAAGCCATGCCTGCACACCTCGGACGCGCACTCGGCAGACGAATTGTTTAGCCCAAGCGGGGGCTTCTACACCTGGATCAAGGCCGATCCCACGTACCAAGGGTTGCGCCAGGTCTTAAATGAGCCGAGTGACCGTGTTTCGATTGGCGAGACGCCTTTGAGCGTCGCTAGGTTTCAGCAGCGCGCCACACGCATTATTCGTTCGATTGAGGTTCGCAAACTACCTGCAGCTAACATGGCAGAGAGGTGGTTCGACTGCAACATCCCACTCAATCCGGAACTCGTGGCGGTGATCGGGAACAAGGGGAGCGGCAAGAGCGCGCTCTCCGACATCATCGGCCTCCTCGGCGGAACGCCGCGCCACGCGTCCTTTAGTTTCCTGAACGACAGGCGGTTCCGGCAAGTGCGCGACAATAAGGCACGGCAATTCCGTGCGTCGCTAACTTGGGCGGATCATACTGCAGAATCGGTGCCGTCCCTAGACGTGATGCCCGATGCCGACGCCGTTGAAAAGGTCAAGTACATCCCGCAGAACTACCTGGAGGAGATCTGCAATGAGATAGGCTCCGGCAAGGATGGCCGGTTTTACGCCGAACTGCAGCAGGTCATCTTCTCACACGTCCCCCTGCCGGAGCGCCTCGGCTTCAGTACACTCGATGAGCTGCTCGCCCATCGGGGCGAAGAAACCAATGAGGCGATTGCGCAAATCGTGCAAGAGCTGCACGAGCTGAATGGCGCTGTAGTGGCGGCAGAGCTCGCCCCGAGCAATCGCAAGGTGCTTGAGGCGCAGCTTGCGGAGAAGAAACGTGAGCTTGAAGCCCATGTCAATGCAAAGCCTGCCGAAGTTCTCAAACCAGAGGCTGATGCTGCGGCTCAGCAGGAGTCACAGAAAGTCGCCGAGGGACTGGAAACGAGCCAGGTCCGTCTCCGGGCAATCGAGGGAGAGATTGCCGGATTGCTCACGCAAGATACTGCGACTGCCCTTAAGTTGTCGATCGCGGAGAAGTTGCTTGGAAAGATTAGGAACTTCAAGCGCCAGCACGAAGCATTTCTGACAGATGCGACGGCCGATCTCACCGAACTGGGAATTGACGTGAGCCTGGTCATCGAGCTACGGATTGATACCACGGTGATCGATGAACTGGCGCGGTCTCTGGAGACAGCTCGCCTAGAGATCAAAGAGAAGTGCGACGCCGAAACCGAAGGTAGCCCAGCCGCTACCAAGAAATCGCTCTCGTCGGTGATTGAGGCGCTCCAGGCAAAGTTGAGTGCGCCGCAGCGAGTGTACCAGAGCTACCTATCGAGCCTCAGCAAATGGGAGCAGATGCGTGAGAGTGTCATTGGGGATGAATCGACACCTGGCTCCATTCGACACCTGGAGCGGCAGATCAAGGACCTCGATGCATTCTCCGCCCGCCTTGAGCAACTGCGCCAGGAGCAGGAGCGCAAGCTTCGCGACATCTACGGAGCGAAACAGAAGCTCCGCGGCTACTACGAGTCCTACTATGGCGCGGTGCAACGGTTCCTCAAGCAGCACCCGCTCGCGGCAGCGGAGGGGTTCCGTCTCACCTTCAACGTCTCTATTGCTGAACACGGGTTCAACGAAGGGTTCCTCGGGCGGTTGAACCGGCGAAAGGTCGGCGCCTTCATGGGCGAGGCCGGAGGCACTGCCGAGATGCGGAAGCTACTCGAAGGGGCGGATTTCGAAGCCGAAGAGGGCACCATTGCCTTCACTAGAGACCTCTTTCATGCACTCCGGCAACATGACGGCAAGTCACTGTCAGTCAACGATCAGCTTCGACAGGGTGTCACGGTTCAGGATTTGTATGATTTCGTGTATTCCCTTGGATTCTTGAGCCCGGTGTACAACCTCCAGTGGGATGGGAAGACGCTGGAGCAACTCTCGCCTGGCGAGCGCGGCAACCTTCTTCTTATCTTCTACTTGTTGGTTGACCGGGACGACATTCCCTTGGTGATTGACCAGCCAGAGGAAAACCTCGACAACCAAACGGTGTACAAGACTCTCGTTCCCTGCATAAAAGACGCGAAGCAGCGGCGTCAGATCATCATGGTTACCCACAACCCGAACCTTGCTGTCGTGTGCGACGCGGAGCAGGTTATATATGCGGAGATTCAGAAGGAGAATGGAAACGCCGTCTCGTATAGCTCCGGTTCGATTGAGAATCTGAGGATCAACCACCGGATCGTTGACGTTCTTGAAGGCACGAAGCCAGCTTTCAATAAGCGAAACGATAAGTACTTGGCTTAGCCTTCTACATATGAATGATGGGAACACACGCCGAGTCCCCAATCGCCAACGGGGTGTCACACCTCGTCTAGCCATTTGGCCGGATACCACATTAGCGGAACGTACGTCGCTCCGGACTTGACGCCCGGTTCAGGCGAAATTCGCAGGCCGGGAAAGACAACCGTCCTCGCGATCGTCTGGGATCGGCAACAAGTCCCAATCTGGGCATCGTCAACTTGGCCGCCAAGTCAACCGCCGTGCTCAGTCGGAATTGCGGTTCAATCCGTCCACTTCAGCGCACTCCCGGACTACATGAGAAGGCACGTCGGCAACGAATGCGCAATGCCAACGGTCCCGCGAGGGAACCATTGGCTCCGCGCATCCTGCAACGTCGCTCGTGAGTAATCCGGCTCGGAGTTGCGTCTGGACGCTTTTCGGGATGACCGGCACTCATTGTCGCCGTTGGCAAGCGGTCTCCGCCGGTCATCCAGTGCGGATAGCCACTGGAATATCCATGACCGACAACACCAGTGAAGCATCCGCCGGCAATCAAGTCGCCCTCGCCATCCGCTCGAGCGTGGCGAGGGCATCGCGAACTTTGCCGGCATCCTGAGCGCCCAACTCTCTCAAGCCCGCGAAACTGAATGCACCGCTCGCCGCCTCATTGATGACTTGTGCGAGCGGTCGTCTAGTCATTCCTGACACGCGGTTCGCTTCCCGAAGTAACCGCCCTCGCACCTCACCGATACTCAACTCCTCACCGCACGGCGCGCCATTCCGGGCCGTGCCGTTGACCACGGCGACCGGAGTGCTCTTTAGTGCGCCGTCTCCTTCGAGCGCTTCGACCAACCCACGGAGCACAGTACCATCCGGGATGTCGTCAATCGACGCGCTTGCCAGGTTGAGTTCTCGACACACCGCCGCGTGCTTTTGCTCCCCGGCCTCAGCTACAGCCGCCCGAAGTCGCTCGACGCCCCGTGATATGTCCTCGAGCTTCTCGAAAGCCGCGGTCATCTTTGCCATGTCCCGGATCCTCTCCGGATCGTCAACCTTAGCGACAGCTTGGAGCACGTTCCTGGCGAGACTGAAACCGACCTTCCCGCAAAGCACCTTCACCTGGCCGAGCAGCTCGTTCTGATAGAGACATCCCTTCGAGGTTGCCTGCGCGTTGTTCGTTCCCACTTGTTTCCCATCGCAGGCCTGGCGATGATTATTCGCGCCGCTATGTGTTGCAGTTTCTTGCCTCTTTGGGCACGCCCAGTCGGGCAATCTCGGCGTCTCCAACGGGCGCTTCCTCTCGTCCAGATCCACCCACTGGCCTTCGAGGTCGTACAGATAGCGGCCAAGTCCGAAACACGAACAGGCCCGCTTGAACGCCTGGGCTTCGGCGGCCGTGCCGGCGTTGTCGTTGTCAGCCCACTCCTCGCCGAGACCCACATGTGTCCCCAAGCCAAAGATGGTGACCTTGGACGTTACCACGATCTTTGCCGTGATCGTTCTTTCCGTCGCACCGCGTTCTTTCCGTTCGAAATTCTGAACCATCTGAACGTTGTAATCGCGAGTCCAACCAGATGGCGTGAAGAGCACGTTGAGCCGGTCAGTGTACGCGCGCGGGTCGGCGTAAGCGAGCAATTGGCCACGGTCGCGAGGACCCTTCGACCCACCAACCTTGCAGGTGTTCGTCACTCGCCACTTGATTTCCGCTGGATCGAAGGGCTCTTCGAGCGCTGCTACCAGCTTCGAAGCGCAATCCGAACCGAACGTGGTTACGGTCGCAGAACCGACCGGCTGTCCATTCTTCACGACTGCCGCATCAGGCGTCGCTCCATTTCGCGTCTCCATCTCTTGCATAATCTGTTCCTTTCCTTCGGTTCCTCTGAATTGACATACCCGACTGGCGCAACTTCACCCTTTGAGAGAACTCAGCACAGTGGCACCTTTGCCGCAGGCCTACCTGGCTTCCGGCCGCGCGGTGAACGATCACCACCCTGCTGTTTCAAACCGCTGACCCTCACCGTCGATTGGTTCCCACCGGGCGTCCACTTCCAAGCGTGACGCTGGCCTCACTCCCGACTCTTCAACTTGATAAGGCCCACAGAAGGCACAGGCCTCGTCACACGCGCGCAAGAAAGGTACGCAGATGCCGCTAGTTCGCGGGTCATTCAGATCGCCGCCAAATCACCGCGCTCTCATTCCCCGCAGGTACCCAATCGTCCTCGCCCACCACTATCAGCGCCGGACTCCCCTGCGTCTGTACCTATCAACCGGCGTATTCGATGCCACGCACACTGCCGTCCTCCCATGTCTTGGTCATTCTTCACGGCGTCTAAGGTAAACCCGCCGACGCCGCCAACCCGCCGTCACCCCCAAGCCGCAACCGTCAGCCAAACGGTCTCCACTTCAATAGGTAGTAGATCCGTATCTGCCTACAAACACGACCACTTCCGCGAGCGCGCGGCGGTCAATGGGTATGGCAATGGGTATGGCAATAGGCAGGCAATGAATGGAACCTGTAGTGGGACAGCTAGCGGGAGTTGCCTTGTAGGGCGGAGAGGAACGGAAAAGTCACCAATCGGCGGCTGTCCATCACCTTGGCTTCGAGGGCGTATAGCCGGAACTCGTCCAGAACTCCGAAGTAGACGGCCTTCGCGCTGCGCTCGAAGAACCGGGAGACATAGCTGAGCAGATGAAAATTGGAGGTCAGGTAGAGTACGCACTCCACATGTGTCTCCTTCTCGATCAGGTCACGGATTTGCCAGTAACGCTTCGGCTGCTTGGGCTTCCGCTCGTATTCAAGCGCGAACTGCACATTCCTCCCGCCGATGTTCACCGTGATGATCGCATCATAGTCCTTCGCGAACCCAGCCCCGGTGAATTCGTTCTGAGATCGAATCTCAAGCTCGCACTTCCATGACACGAGTTCTTGTGTCCGCAATACCGAGAGGTGAATTTCGTTGATGTCGAGAGAGTGCTGTACGGCGTTCTCGTCGATGTGGTTTGCCCTGTTCCCGATCAGCATGGCGGCGGACTCGCCTTTCCCGATCAGGTACGATGCGCCTCGATCTGAGAGGGCGTAGACCCTGACTCCGGGCACAAAGCTCAGGTCAGATCTGACAATAAGCCTGTGTTCGACCAAGCGCTGCACGCGCCAATTGAGCGTCCGCCGCGGCCAGCGGTGCCCACTGAGCTGAAGGAACTGGTATAGCTGATCATGCGAGACGTGCCGGGACCTGAGAACTTGCCGCAACACCGCATGGTCGTTGACTGATGCCAGGTCGATACTCCCTTTCACGTAGCGCATGGCTTCACTCCCTTATGTCGACAGCATGAGCCGTGCTTTCCACGGCGCCTGTGCAACGGGTTCAAGGAAGAACGTGCCCAGCCGGCCGCGCAACCAGCCATACGCCGCCATTACCAACAGAACTTCCTGGTCTTGACCGCACTCGCTGAACGAGATCAGATGCGCTTCGGGATGCAGCCACTCCCCGAGTCTGTCCCTATCGATCCCGCCTGTTTGCTCTGAGGTCGCCGTGACAAGGTACGCATCGGGTTTCGCTGGCCTCGGAAGAATTCTCCGGAACAGCACATTCTTCTGTCCGTTCCAGACGCATGGCGGTTCACAATCGAACACCTTGTTCAGCATCCGATGCGTGCAGTCGGGACGCAGTCCGCTGTTCCCATTGAACCGTGCCACTCCGAACACGCGCGGCCGGTTCCGCATCTTGGCGCCAACGAGAACGCCAGTTGTGTTGTAGTAGGCCGCATCCAGGTGGGTGAGCCGATCTGGACTCTGCGGATCTCTGGCTGCCCTGCGTGACCAAATGCTCCCAAACCCCAGGACCGAAATCAGCATCGCTGCTCCTTCACGCGCCCCTCAATCGCCGGTTTTCGTCCTTTGCCGCGGCCAGCGCCGCCTCCAGACGGTTGATTCGTTCGACCAGTGGCGCCTTGTCGTCGGCTTTGAGCGCTGTTCCATTGCCGATTCCACGACCAGTGCCAGCGCCGACTCTCCGCGTCGCCTCGTCTACGCGCACCGCGAAATCGGCCACCAAGGCGGCCTTCTGTTCGAGTTCGGCCTCCAGCCTCTTCTTATCTGATTGCGCATTGGACAGCTCGCCGCGCATCCGTTCCAGTTCCAACCGCAAGTCAGCCGTCTCCCCAGCATCACCCATGCGCACGCCACCGTCGCCGGCCTCGATCACCCGATTGCATCGCTCGATGTGAGTGTTGTGTTTTCGAGTTGCTTCACCGGCCCGCTCCTTCCAGTAAGTCGCATAGTTCATCGCGTCCGCCGTTCTCTCCGCCAACGCCCGGAGCCGCTCAATGTGATTCCAGCGCTGCCAGATGATCACGACCACGGAGTAGATGAGGAATAGCGACAGGCCCGCCGTGTACACGAAGTATTTGTTCCCGACTGAGTTCTCCAGGAACACGCTTCGGCGTTGCTCCCAACTCATTCCCCAGTCGATGTTCCCAGGATTCAGGGAGCGAAACATGGCGTCGTACCAAGTCATCTGCTGGCCCCGGTAGCCACCCTGGGCGGCGAGGGGCGAGTAGCGAGCCGATGGCGACGATTCGGCGGCACGATCTGGGTGGAGAATTCGCGCCGGTTGGCGGTTGCCCAAGCTCGGCTGTCCCGCCTTCGCGCCGGCCACTGGGGCGGCCGTAGCCTCCGGCTGAGAGTACGCGGGCGTGCAGCCGATCATCCCGGCCACAGCGCCGACGCAAAGAATACGTCGCACTTTCGCTCGCATCGTCCTACCTCCTTCCATGCATTCGTCGACCGATGGATGCCGCCAGTTCTGGGTTCTTGAATCGCAGGTTGGCGCCCTGTGCATCCGCCCTCGATTGCCGGAGTCGTGCTGCCAGTTCCACTTCAAACCCCGCAAGGCCGACATCGGGAGGCGTCCGCACGTGCAGGTGCCGGTGCAGAGTCCCTTCTGTGTCATCGGTCATCAGGATTTGCATCTGGCCTTTCGGCAAGTTCTTGATCCGTTCATCCTCCGCCCGGTATTCCCGTTCTTCGCGCTCCGATCCGCTCGTGCCCCTCTCGAAACGTTCCAACCCGAAGATCTGTTCGCGGACCAGCGAGACGGTTCGCTTCGTCACCATGTGCTCGGCCGATGCGCGGATAAAGAACTTCGACGTCTCCTCATCCTGGGTCCGCATCGCGATCTTCGTATTGGGCGCGCTGGTAACGTCCGCCTGAAACCCCTTGCCGACTTGAAGTAGCTGCGGAAGGCTCTGCATGGAAAACAGAAAGGCGGTGTTGGTGCCCCGCGCCGTCTGTAGAATCTGTGCGAAGTTGCGGTACCCGAATGGCGCGAATTCGTCTAACACCACGCTCAGAATCGGCCGGTTCTGGCGCTTGCGCTCTTCCTCGCTCTCGTAGCGTCTACCGACAACGAGTTGCAGATTCTGCAACAACATCTTTCCTAAGGCGCGAACTGGCTCGGTGTTCTTGTTGATATTGAGAGACACGAACAGGATCA
>CAYVDY010000194.1:0-10765 GCA_964450255.1 uncultured Candidatus Solibacter sp.
GGTTGGGTGGCGGTTGTGAAGGGTCCGTTGACAGCGACTTCGCGGAGTGTGTAGGTCTCGCCGGCCGGTACCGGGGGTGACACTGCGCGGCCGGTGGAGTCGGTGATGAAGGTTGCGCCGGTCGGTGTGCCGGCGGAGTCGATCAACTGGAAGATGAATCCGCCGCGCTCACCGCGCACCGGGTTGCCGGACGGGTCGAGGAGCTTCTTGCGTACGACGACGCGACCATGGCATCGATCGTCTGCGTTCGTGTCGGTGAAGAACTGGGCGCCGATGAACTCGGCTGGTGCCGGTACGAAGTAGAAGCCGGTGTGGGTGATGGAGATCAGGCCTCGGGCGAGGAGTGCGTCGGGCCCTGTGCCGGTGGTGGGGAAGTCGGGGTTGCGCATCCACTCGTCGAGCACGGTGGTGAACTGTTCGAGCGATGCTTGGAAGCTGACGAACAGGAGGCCGGCGTCGATGGTGCCGGCTGAGGTGAGTTCGGTGAAGGGGACGCCGCGCCGGAAGATCTGGGTGCGGTCGTGAAGTTCGCCGCGCGGCCCAGATTTGGCGACGTGGCTGTTCAGCGGGCAGCCCGATGTGATCACGGGTTCCGTGTCGACCGGGGTTCCCGCGGGCTGGTCGAGCCGTGATCCGTCGGCTTTGCGGCGGCCGACGATCTGTTCTTGGTCCGTCTCGGCGATTGCGGCCCATGCGGTGAGGTTCTGTGGGATCCGCATGGTGGCGACGTAGCTGCCTCCGTGAGCGGCGGGCGGTTCGTGGGGTTTGCGGTCGCGATCGCCCAACACCGTGCCGGGCGGGGCGGGTTTGTCCAGTTGGGGTTTCAGGGGTGCGACGGGGTGGGTGGGGTGGTGGAGGGGGGACGGGGCCAGGGGGGCGTCGGCTTGGCCGACGGTGAGTACCTCGATGAGGTGGTCGGGCAGGCCGCCGCCGCCGGAGGCGATGACGGGGATCTTGGTGGCCCGGGAGACGGCGCGGGTGAGGGCGCAATCGAAGCCGGTTTGCACGCCATCGGAATCCATCGAGGTGAGCAGGATCTCGCCGGCGCCGAGAGCTTCGCCGCGCGCGGCCCACTCTACGGCGTCGATGCCTTCGTCCACGCGGCCGCCTTTGGTGAAGACGTTCCAGCCGCCTTTGCTGTTGCGCTTGGCGTCGATGGCGAGGACGCAGGCCTGGGCTCCGAATTCGTTGCTGACTTCGGTGATGAGAGCGGGGCGATGGACCGCGGCAGTGTTCACGCTGACTTTGTCGGCGCCGGAATGGATGATGCGGCGAGCGTCGTCAACGACGCGGATGCCGCCGCCGACGGTGAGAGGGATGAAGACCTGGCGGGCGGTGCGGGCCACGACATCCACCATGGTGTCGCGGTTGTCGCTGGAGGCGGTGATGTCCAGGAAGACCAGCTCGTCGGCGCCCTGTTCGTTGTAGCGGGCGGCGAGTTCGACGGGGTCGCCCGCGTCGCGCAGCCCGACGAAGTTGATGCCCTTGACGACACGGCCGCCGGTGACGTCGAGGCAGGGGATGATGCGTTTGGCGAGCATGGTTAGAGCTCCACGAAGTTCTTCACGATCTTGAGTCCGAGGGGGCCGGACTTTTCAGGGTGAAATTGCACGCCGAAAAGGTTGTCCTGCTCGAGGACGGCGGTGTAATCGCGCGTGTAGTAGCAGGTGGCGGCGGTGGCTGAGACGACGGGGCAGTAGTAGCTATGGGCGAAGTAGACGTAGGGCCTGGGGCCGATGTCGCGCAGGAGGCGGGAGCCTTCGCGCGGGACGATTTCGTTCCAGCCCATGTGCGGACAGCGGGCGTCGAGCGGAAAACGGTCCACGCTGCCCGGAAACAAGCCAAGGCCTTTTTGTTCCGGGGCTTCTTCGCTGGATTCGAACATGGCCTGGAGGCCGAGACAGATGCCGAGGAAGGGCGCGCCGGACTTCGCTTTGCGCACGAGCGCCTCGCGGATGCCCAGCTCGTCGAGCGCGCGGAGCATCTGGCCGAAGTGGCCGACTCCGGGGAGGATGACCTTTTCGGCGGCGTCGATATCGGCGGCGGACTGCGTGATGCGGTAGCTGGCGCCCACTTCTGCCAGCGTGTTCTCGACCGAGCGGAGATTGCCGGCGCCGTAGTTGACCAGCGTGATCATAGGAGGCCCTTGGTGCTGGGGAGCTGATCCTTGAGCCGTGCGTCCTTGGAGCAGGCGAACTTCATGGCGCGGGCCCAGCATTTAAAGATGCCTTCGATCTTGTGATGGTTGGAACGGCCGCTCATGATCTTGGCGTGGAGATTGGCGCCGGCGTGCGCGGTGAAGCCGCCGAAGAAATCCTCGAGCAGTTCGGATTGCAGGTCGCCGACGAGGCGGGTCTTCACCTTGTCCTCGTAGACGAGATAGGGGCGGCCGCCGAGATCGACGGCGACGACGGCCAGCGTCTCGTCCATGGGGAGGACGAAGTAGCCGGCGCGGTTGATGCCCATGCGGTCGCCGAGGGCCTGGGCGAAGAGCTGGCCGACGACGATGCCGACGTCCTCGACGGTGTGGTGCTGATCGACGTCGAGATCGCCGCGGGCGATGAGGGCGAGATCGAAGCCGCCGTGTTTGGCGAAGAGTTCCAGCATGTGATCGAGAAAGCGGACGCCGGTGGAGATCTCATAGCGTCCTTTGCCTTCGATCTTGAGCGTGCCGCGAATCTGCGTCTCCTTGGTGACGCGATCGATGTGTGCCGTTCTCATTGGGGAAGCACTCCTTCCAGTTCGTTGACGTTGTCCAGGATGGCGATGGCGCCTTCGGCCTTCAAGAGGGCCGTGAGTTCGCCGTGCAGGGGATTGGAGAGGGCGGCGATGCCGATGAAGGGGACGGCGGCGGCGCGGCTGCTGCGGGCGTCGTCCACCGTGTCGCCGACGTAGTAGAGCGGTGCGCCGGGTCGCATCTCGCGGATCATCTTAAGGCCCTGCGGTGAGGGCTTGGGCTCGCTGACGGACTCCATGGTGATCATGGGGTCGAAGGTGAGAGCGGCGGCATTGCGGCGCAGTGTGATGCCGGCGTCTTCCAGCGGACGGCCGGTGAAGATGGCGAGATCGAAACGGCGGGTGAGGCGTTCGAGGAGGCCGTCGCGAGGTACCCAGACCTCGCGGTTGATGAGGCCGTCGAAGTTGTCGCCGAGGAAGAGGTGGTTGAATTTCGCGATGACGGCGGCGTATTCGACGGGTGCGCCCAGGTCCGCGCAGATGCGGTGGGAGAGCCTCCAGTCGTTATTCCAGCCGCCCTGATTCTTGTACTCCTGAATGACCTCGCGATCGATGGTGCGGCCGGTGAAGTGGCGCACGGTCTGCACGATAGTTTCCCGATAGGACTCGGTGACCTCGGCGAGAACGCCATCCATGTCGAACACGATGAGGGGTTTGGTCACTTCCACACCTCGTCCAGCGCGGCGAAGAAGCGGGCCGCCTGTTCGGGCGTGCCGGCGGTGACGCGGACGGCGCCGGGGAGTTCATAGCTGCGGTCGCGCACGAGAACGCCACGCTCGCGCAGGGCGTCGCGGATCTCGATGGAGCGCTTGCCCGCCTGGAAGAGGACGAAGTTGGCTTGCGACGGGTAGTAGGCGATGCCGCGTTTGGTGAAGCCCTGATAGAGGAGTTCACGGGCGGCCACCGCGTTGGCGGCGTATTGATCGACGTAGGCGCGATCCTCGACGGCGCCGCGCACGGCGATGGCGGCGAGGAGATTCACGCTATAGGGCGACTGGGCTTTGTGCATGTATTTCACGTTGGCGGCCTGGGAGAAGAGACAGCCGACCCGCAGGGCCGCCATACCGAACGCCTTGGAAAACGTGCGGCTGACGAAGAGATTGGGATAGGTATCGATGAGGCGCAGCGCGGTGACGCCGTAGAACTCGAAGTAGGCTTCGTCGATGAGGACGGCGGCGTTGGGGGCCGCTTCGAGAATGCGCACGACGTCGCCGATGCCGATGGCGGTGCCGGTGGGGTTGTTGGGATTCGAGACGAGAATCGCCTTGGTCTTGCGGGTGATTTTGGAGAGCAGTTCGCGCATGGGGAAGGCGAGATCGTGCTTGCGGTAGCTGAGCTCGCGGACGTCCGCGCCGGCGACCTGGGCGTAGAACTTATACATCGCGTAGGAGGGGTGCAGCACGATGACGTCGTCGTGGTTATCGACGTAGGTGTTGACAAGCACCTGGATGGCTTCGTCGGTGCCGTTGGTGAGGAGGAACTGGGGTTCGGGCACCTGGAAGTAATCGGCGAGCGCGCGGCGGGTGGCCTCGTATTCGGGGTAGACGGTGAGCTGCTCCTCGGAGAGCTTCTGGCGCAGGAGTTCGGTGACGCGGGGAGAGCAGCCGACGGTGTTCTCGTTGAAGTCGAGGCGCAGTTTGCCCTCGCGGCCCGAGGCGGGCGGGGAGTAGGGGGCCATCTTCACGACGGCGGGGCGGGGCTTAAGCATTGCGGATCTCCACGGAACGGGCGTGAGCTTCGAGGCCCTCGGCGCGGGCGAGGGTGGTGATGGCGGGCGTGAGGGTCTTCAGCGCTTTCGCGGAGAGTTCCTGGACGGAGATCACCTTGACGTAATCGGCTGCGGAGAGGCCGCCGCGCAGGCGGGCCGCGCCGGAGGTGGGCAGGACGTGATTCGGGCCGGAGGCGTAATCGCCCGCGGCTTCGGGGCTGGTGGCGCCGACGAAGACGCTGCCGGCGTGGACGATGCCGGGCAGGAGCGACGAATCGTGAAGCGAGAGGTGCTCGGGGGCGAAGCGGTTGGAGAGCTCCACGGCCTCGGCGGAGTCGCGCACGATGATGATGGCGGAGTTCTTGTAGATGGCCACGCGGGCGGTGGGCGCGGTGGGCAGCGCGGCGAGTTGATCCTCCACCTGTTCAACAACGGCGGCGGCGAGGCTGCGGGAGGTGGTGAGGAGTACAGCGCTGGCGTCGGTGTCGTGCTCGGCTTGGGCGAGCATGTCGGCGGCGAGCCAGGCGGGGTTGCCCTCGTCGCAGATGATGAGGATCTCTGTGGGGCCGGCGACGAAATCGATGCCGACCTCGCCGGCGAGGAGCTTCTTGGCGGCGGCGACGTAGATGTTGCCGGGGCCGACGATGCGATCTGCCTTGGGGACAGTCTTGGTGCCGAAGGCGAAGGCGGCGATGGCGTGGGCTCCGCCCATTTCGAAGACGCGCGTGGCGCTCAGGATGGAGGCCGTGCCGAAGATTTCATCGACGGGCCGCGGCGTGCAGACCATGATGTTGGGGACGCCGGCGACGTGCGCGGGCACGACGGTCATGATGACGGTGGAGGGCAGGGGATAGCGGCCGGCGGGAATGTAGGCGGCAACGGAATCGAGCGGCCGGATGATCTGGCCGAGCTTGAGGCCGGGGGCGGGCTGGGTGGTCTTGGCGATCGGCAATTGCAGCTTGGCGTAGGCGCGCACGTTTTTAGCGCTGGTCTCGACGGCCTTGCGGAACTGCGGCGAGAGGCGCGCGGCGGCGGCGGCAAGTTCCGCCGGCGGCACTGCGACGTTCTTCCGTTGGAGGTTGTCGAACTTGCGGGCGTACTCGTTCAGCGCGACGTCGCCGCGTTTGCGGACGTCGTCAAGGATAGGGCGGACCGTTGCTTCGGCCTCGCCCATGCGGGCAGCGCGGCGGCGCAGCAGGCGGCCGGCGTCTTTGCTTTCCACGATCCGCAGCATGACTTGATCTCCCTAGAGCACGATCTTGTTGAGCGGGTATTCGACGATGCCTTCGGCGCCGGCCGCTTTGAGGCGGGGAATGATGGTGCGAACGGTGGATTCGTCGAGGATGGTATTCAGCGCGAGCCATTCGCCGTCACTCAGGTGGCTGATGGTGGGGTTCTTCAGCGCCGGCAGGACGGCGAGCACGGCCTGGAGATTCGCCTGGTTCACGTTGAGCATCAGGCCGACTTTGCCGAGCGCGTTGATGGCGCCATCGAGCAACATCTTGATGTCTTCCAGCTTCTGCCGCTTCCACGAATCGGCCCAGGAGTCCTTGTTGGCGACGAGTTGGGTGTTGGACTCCATCACGGTCTCCATGATGCGGAGTTTGTTGGCGCGGAGCGAGGAGCCGGTCTCTGTGACCTCGACGATGGCGTCGGCCAGGATGGGCGGCTTCACCTCGGTGGCGCCCCAGGAGAACTCGACTTTGGCGGTGACGCCGTGCGAGGCGAGATAGCGGCGCGTGGCTCCGACGAGCTCAGTGGCGATGATCTTGCCTTCGAGGTCCTGGACGGTCTGGAAGGGGGAGGAATCTGGAACGGCGAGGACCCAGCGGACCTTGCCGAAGCTCTGTTTGGCGTAGATGAGATCGGCGACGGTGATGACGTCGGACTCGTTTTCGATGACCCAGTCGCGGCCGGTGAGGCCGGCGTCGAGCACGCCGTCTTCGACGTAGCGGGCCATCTCCTGGGCGCGGATCAACATGCACTCGATGTCGGGGTCGTCGATGGCCGGGAAGTAGGAGCGCGAGGAGGTGGAGATGTTGAAGCCGGCCTTGCGGAAGAGGTCGACTGTGGCGTTTTCGAGGGAGCCCTTGGGGATGCCGAGTTTGAGTTTCATGGGTTAGTAGACCTGTTTCGGATCGTAGGTTTGCGCTTCGGTGATCTGCCAGTCGCCATTTTCGAGAGTGCGGAAGAAGCAGCTCTGGTAGCCTTCGTGGCAGACTCCGGGGCCGACGGCTTCGACCTGGACGAGGACGCAATCGGAGTCGCAATCGGTCTGAATGGATTTGACGATCAGGCGGTGGCCGGAGGACTCACCCTTCATCCAGAGCTTGTTGCGGGAGCGGCTGTAGAAGGTGGTGAAACCGGTCTCGACGGTCTTCTGGAAGGCCTCTTCGTTCATGAAGCCGACCATGAGCACGCGTCCGGTCTGGTGGTCCTGGACGACGGCCGGGATCATGCCGCCTGTCTTGTCAAAATCGAGTTGCATCGTGGCTCCTGCGCAGTTCGTAAAAGAAAAGCCCGCCGGAGTGAGTCCGGCGGGCGTTGTTGGAAACTTGTTCAGTGCAGCGCACTCAGAACAGGCTCCGCCCGCCCACGCCATGATGATGGTGGTGAAGGCGGACGATGTTCCGGGCGGTCTGCATGAAGTCGTAGTTTAGCGCAGAGGGGCGGGGTTCGACAAGCGTATGAGGGTATATCGATCGATCGGGGGTTGGTGGTACTCTCGAATTGGAGGTGCTCATGTCAGTCACTGTTTCGCCCAAGTTTCAGATCGTGATTCCTAAGAAGATCCGAGATGAGTACAACATCAAGCCGGGGCAGAAGTGGGAGTTTGTGCCGATTGGTGACGGCCTGACGCTGGTTCCGGTCCTGGACCTGCAAGGTGTACAGAAGCTCTTCAAGGGCAAGAATCTACGAAATGACTTCTCCCGCGAAGACGAGTGGGCCGATGAGCATCGTAGTTGATTCGTCGGTTTGGATCGAGGTGGCGATCCGCGCTCCCGGCTGGCAGCGGTTCTCGCCTGTTTTGGCAAAGAGTGAAGAAGTCCTGATACCGTCGGTGGTGCTCGCGGAGGTCGGGAAGTGGTTTCTCCGGCAGGAAGGCGCAGGGCCGGCGGGGAAGGTCCTGGCGCATCTGATGCGACATGAAGTGGTGGTGTTGGATGCGGAGTTGGCGGCGAAGGCTGCGCGTCTTGGGGTGGAGCACCGCCTCGGACTCGGCGACAGTATCATCTACGCCACCGCGGTACACACGGGGAGTGAACTTCTCACGATGGACGCCCATTTTGAAGGTCTGCCGGACGTCCGCTATTTCGCAAAGCCGCGAGCGAGTTAAGCGAGGGCCTGCTCGACGTCGGCGATGATGTCGTCCAGGGCCTCGATGCCGACTGAGAAACGGATGAGGTTTTCGCGGAGGCCCATGCGCTCCTTCTGTTTGGGCGGGACGTCGCGATGGCTGGCGATCCAGGGGTGGAGCACCATGGTGTGGACGTCGCCCAGCGAGGTCGCTTTCACCACCATTTGGAGGCGATCCAGGAAGGCGAAAACTTCGGGCTTGGCCGCGCCCTTGAGCTCGAAACTGACCATGCCTCCGTAGAGACCGTCGTGCATGAGGCGTTCGATGACGGCGGAATCGGGGTGCTGCGGGTCGTCGGGGTAGAAGACTCGTTCGACCTGGGGTTGCTGGCGGAGCCAGGCGGCGAAGCCCTGGGCGTTGCGGCACTGGCGTTCCATGCGCAGGGGGAATGTCTTGATGCCCCGCATGGTCAGGAAAGACTCCATGGGGCCGAGAATGGGGCCGGCGATGCGGGAGAGGCGGCGGATGGTCTCGAAGTGCTCTTCGTCGCTGACGATGAGGCCGCCCATGGTGTCGCCGTGGCCGCCGAGGTACTTCGTCGAGCTGTGCACGACGATGTGGGCGCCGAGCTCCAGGGGGCGGACCAGCAGGGGCGAGGCGAAGGTGTTGTCCACCATCAGGGCGGTCCCGTGCAGGCGGCAGAGCATGGCCAGCGCGGGAATATCGCCGACGCGCAGCAGCGGATTGGAGATGGTCTCCATCAGCAGGACGCCGTACTTTTCGCTGTCCAGCCGTTTCGCGACGGCGGTGAGATCATTCGCGTCCACGAAGGTCGTTTCCACGCCGAAGGGGCCCATCACGTCCATGAGGAGCTTGATGGTGGCGCCGTAGATGTCGCGGGCGCAGAGGACTCGCTTGGGCCGGTCGATCAACGCTGCGGTGAGCGCGTGCTGCAGGGCCACCATGCCAGTGGCGCAGGCGAGCGCGCCGTGGCCGTTTTCGAGGGCGGTGATCTGTTCTTCCAGGGCCTCGTTGGTAGGGTTGGCGTAGCGGGAGTAGGCGAAGCCCTTTTCTTCCGCGGCGAAGATGCGGTCCTGTTCGGCCTGGTCCGTGCAGATCCAACTGGCGGCGAAATGGACTGGCGTAGAGACGGGGATCTGTTTCTGCGCGGGCTTGCGGTCGCCGGCGTGGACGGCTTTGGTCTGGATCTTCAACTTATTACTTCCTCTTCCAGCGAACGCCGTCCTTGGTGTCTTCGAGAATGACGCCCAGCTCGACGAGCTGGTTGCGGATGGCGTCAGAGCGGGCGAAATCGCGGGCCTTTTTCGCCTTGGTGCGGTCGGCGATGAGCGAGTCGATCTCGGCGTCGGTGAGGCCGCCTTCCTTCTGCGACGGGGTGAGCACGTCGAAGATGGCGTCGAATTCGGCCAGCAGTTTCAGGGCTCCCGCGACGTTGCCGGCGCGGAACTCGCCGGCGTCCATGGCGGAGTTGACCTCGCGGATGTATTCGAAGACGGCGGCGAGCGCGTCGGCGGTATTGAGATCATCGTCGAGGCCGGCGTGGAAATCCTGCAAGGCCTTTGCGGTGCGCGCCTCGAACTGGTCGTTCAGGCCGGCGGCGAGCTTGTCGTTTTTTAAGCGCAGTTCGAAATTGCGGAGGCGGTCGATGGAAGTGGAAGCCGCCTTGAGGCCGTCGAAAGTGAAGTTCAACTGCTTGCGGTACTGCGAGGAGGCGAGCAGGTAGCGGATGGATTCGGGCGAGTAGCCCTTCTCCAGAATGTCGCGCAGTGTGAAGAAGTTGCCGAGTGATTTCGACATCTTCTGGCCCTCCACCATGAGGTGCTCGGCGTGGATCCAATAGCGCGCGAACGGCTTGCCGGTGAGGGCCTCCGACTGCGCTATTTCATTCTCGTGGTGGGGGAAGACGAGATCGATGCCGCCGGTGTGGATGTCGATGGTCTCGCCCAGGTACTTCATGGCCATGACGGAGCACTCGATGTGCCAGCCGGGCCGGCCGGCGCCCATGGAGGCTTCCCAGGCGGGCTCGCCGGGCTTCTGCGATTTCCAGAGGACGAAGTCGCGGGCGTCGTCTTTTTCGTACTCGTCCACTTCGACTCGGGCGCCGGCGATGTTGCCGCTGAAGTTGGTGTGCGAGAGCTTGCCGTAGCCGGGGAACGAGCCGATTTTGAAGTAGGTGGAGCCGTCGCTGACGTAGGTGTGATCCGAGGCGGCGAGCTTCTCGACGGCGGCCACCATATCCGGGATGTGCTCGGTGGCGAAGACGAGGCGCTCCGGGCGTTGCAGGCGCAGGACGGCGGAATCGTCGAGAAACGCTTTGGTGTATTGCGCCGTGTACTCCTGGATGGTCTGCCCGGCGGCCATGGCGTTGCGGATGATCTTGTCCTCCACGTCGGTGATGTTCATGACGTGATCGAGGGCATAGCCGCGGGCGAGCAGAGTGCGCCGCAGGATGTCCTGGAAGGTGAACGTCCGGAAGTTACCGATGTGGACGTAGTGGTAGACCGTGGGGCCACACGTGTACATGCGCACGGTCTTGCCATCTTGCGGACGGAACTCTTCGAGTTCCTGGGTGAGAGTGTTGTTTAGCCGCAGTGCCATGGGGAGGTAAACTAACTAGTTTAACCCTTGCAGACACTCCCATTTGAAATCCAGGCGGTATGCCCCGAGACCGGTGCGCGGGCGGGCCTGCTCCATACAGCGCACGGAACGATAGAAACCCCTGTGTTTATGCCGGTCGGCACGCAGGCGACGGTGAAGGGGCTGACGCAGAAGCAGTTGATCGAGGAGCTGGATCCGAAGATCATCCTGGGCAACACGTATCACCTTTTCCTACGGCCGGGCCATGAGCTGATCGAGAAGTTCGGAGGGATTCACGGCTTCATGCAGTGGCCGCGAGCGATTCTGACGGACTCGGGCGGGTTCCAGGTGTGGTCCCTCAGCAAGCTGCGCAAGTTGAAGGAGGAAGGCGGACTGGCGGACGGGCGTTTTCCCTACCAGATCTT
>CAYVDY010000195.1:0-10723 GCA_964450255.1 uncultured Candidatus Solibacter sp.
ATACAGCACCGCCACCACCGGCACACGGCCGGCGAGCGTCACCCACGGCTTCAGGTTCCGAGCGGTTTCGTCCATTCAGAATGACTATAAGAGGGTTGCTGGGCGCGACGCTGTGCACTCCGGCACACTGGCGGCGATAATGACTGCGAGGGTTCAATGACACGCTGCTCGATCGCGATGCTGGTGGGTGCCCTGCTCTTCGCCGTGCGGGCGCCAGGATTGAACGGACAGGAATTCCGCGAGCTCTTCAACGGGCGCGATCTCGCCGGGTGGGTCAACGTCAACACCGCTGACGACACCTGGCGGGTGAAGGACGGCGTGCTGATTTGCTCCGGCCGGCCCATCGGCGTCATGCGCAGCGAGAAGCAGTACGAGAACTTCATCCTCCACATCGAGTGGCGCCACATGGAAGCCGGCGGCAACTCCGGGGTCTTTGTGTGGAGCAACGCCAATCCCAATCCGAAGGACCGCCTGCCCAACGGAGTCGAGGTGCAGATGCTGGAACTCGACTGGCCGAATCTGCACAAGCGCGACGGAGTCACGCCGCCCATCGCCTATGTCCACGGCGAAGTGTGGGGCGTCGGCGGCGTCCACACGATACCCGACAATCCGCGCGGCGAGCGCAGCATGTCCATCGAGAACCGCTGCAAGGGCAAGGGCGAATGGAACACCTATGACGTGGTGGCCGTGGACGGCACCATCAAGCTGGCTGTCAACGGCAAGTTCGTCAACGGCATCACGAAATCCACGCAGAAGAAGGGCTATTTCTCGCTGGAATCCGAAGGCGGACTGATCCACTTCCGCAATATTCAGATTCTCGAACTGCCGCCGGGCGTCACCACGCCGGAGCAGATCGCACCCGAACTCAAGTAGCTCCTACTCGCAGCGCAGCGCGTCGATGGGGTCCACGCGCGTGGCGCGCCGCGCCGGCAGGAAGCAGGCCAGCAGCGCGGCCAGCGTGAGGAACGCCGCTGAGCCGGCGAAGATCCGCGGATCCGTAGCGCTGACGTTGACCAGCATGCCGGCCACAAGCCGCGTCGCCAGCATGGATGCCGCCAGGCCCGCCGCCAGTCCGGCCCCGGTCAGCAGCATTCCCGTCCGCACCACCATAGCGAGGACGTCGCCCGGCTTGGCGCCCATCGCCATGCGAATGCCGATCTCCTGCGTTCGCTGGCTGACCGAATACGCCATCACAGAGTAGAGCCCCACTGCAGCCAGCAGTAAGGCGAGCGCGCCCAACACGGTAAGGATGCTTGCCGCGAGCCGTTGCGGGAACACCGCCGCGCCGTTGTATTCCACCAGCGTCATTGTCTGGAACATGCCGGCATTCGGATTCAGGCCAGCCGCTTCACGCCTCAACGTAGCCGCCACTTCCTCCGGGCCGCGCGTGCTGCGCAGATAAAACGAGATGTGATACCCGGCATAATATTGCTGATCGAAGGGTAAGTAGAAATAGGGTTTGCCGCGGTCCGTCAGGCGAAAGTACTTGCTGTCCTTCGCCACGCCCACCACGGTCAGGGTGCCGCCGGGGCCTTTCACCTTGCGGCCGATCGCGTTGCCGCCGTTGAAGTAGTGCTTCACGAAACTCTGGTTGACGATCATGACCCGCGGCGCCTTGGCGTTATCGGACGCCCTAAAATCGCGCCCTTCCATCAGCGGGATGCGCATCAGGCTGAAGTAGCCCGGCGACACCATGCTCCGGTACATCGACATGGATTCGCCCTTCGCCGGCTGATAACCTTCCACGTCCAGCGTGTGCCACGGGCCCGAGTTCTCCAGGCCGAGCGGGATCATGTCCGCATAGGCAACGCTCTCCATCACCGGCGATTCTTGCAGGCGCTGGCGCAGCCGGATGCAGAATTGGACCTTCTGCTCGTCGTTGTATCCCGTCGGGTCCAGATCGAACTGCGACACCATCACCCCGCGCGATTCAAAGCCGGGGCTGATCGCCCGGGCGCTGGCAAAGCTCATGTAGAACAGTCCCGCGCCCACCAATGCCACTAACGCCAGCGCGACTTCGCCAACCACCAACAAACCGCGAAGCTGCCCGGTTGTCCGTCCCGCCGAGTTACTGCGCCCGCTGTCCTTCAAAGCCGAGTTCACATCAGGACGCAAGGAATGGAGCGCCGGCGCCAGGCCGGAAAGCACAGCCGTGGCCGCGCAGATCAGGATCGAAAAGAGCAGCACGTTGCCGCTGATCTGCACGTCATCCAGTCGGACCGGCGCGGTCGTGGGCGGGAATAGAAACGCCAGCGATTGCCCCATCCACATCGCCATCGGTATGCCGACCATCGAACCCAGCCCGGCCAATAGCAGCGACTCGGTGAGAATCTGGCGCACCAACCGGGTCCGGCTCGCGCCCATCGCCAGCCTCACGCTGAACTCCTTCCGCCGCGCCATCGAGCGCGCCAGCAGCAGATTGGCGACGTTCACGCAGACGATCAGCAAGACAACCAGGCACATCGCCATCAGGATCTGAAGCGGAGCCAGCATCACTCGCTCAGCTCCGCCCTTGGAGGCGGAGAATGGCACGATGGTGCCGCCGATCCCTCGGTTGGACTTATTCACGCGCGCCAGGTGTTCAGCGAAGGCTGACGCCTCCGCCCGCGCCTGCGCAATCGAAACGTCCGGCTTCAACCGAACGAAAATCTTGAGGTTGCGGACCGGCCGGTCCGTCAGCATCTTCTCGGTGTGGACGTTCAACTGAGGCGCCATCGTGACCGGCGCCCAGAGTTCGTAGGAGAGGCAGGCCATCGAGCCCATGAACTCCGGCCGCGTAATGCCCACGACCGTGAGACTGCGTCCATTGACCAGCACTTGCCGCCCGAGCACGGCGGGATCGGCGTGAAACTGGCTGAGCCAGAGACGGTGACTGAGCACGACAACAGGCGCCGAACCGCTCTTGTCGCCCTGATCTTCTGGGGCGAAGAAACGTCCCATCAAGGGTTTTGCTCCGAGCACTTCAAAGAAGTTGCCGGAGACCAGTTCGCCCCAAACGCGCTGCGCCCGCGCGCCCTCGCCCACTCGCAGCGGCGTCAGGAACGTGGCTGCCACGCCCGCGACCTGCTTGAGGTTGTCGCGGATGTCCTGGTAATCGCGGAACGATGTGGACTGGTATTCGATATTCGGCGCGGTGGATTCATAGGCCGCGAGTTCGCTCACGTTGCTGACGCCGGGAAGCGGATTTAGCCAGACCGAGTTGATCCAACTGAAGACGGTTGTGTTCACCGAGATGCCGAGCGCGAGCGTGAGCACGGCGACGGCGGTGAACCCGGGGCTGGCGCGAAGAACCCTGAGTCCGTATCGCAGATCTTCGTAAAGGGTCCACATGGGGGCGACTCCTATTCGAATATCAGATCTGCAAGTCCGATGCCACCCGCAAACTGCTGAAAGTGCAGGGGGAGGCTCGCCGCGCCGTGCCCGATTCAGGAATCAGCGATTCCATAATCGGACAGTCCCCGATCAATCCGGCAGGGACCAGAACTCTCCGGTCAACCCGAGCCCGTCCAGCAGCGCGCGCATCTCGCCTCGCGGGCGATGCTGCCAGTTCGGATGCAGCCTCCCGCCGGCCCAAGCTTCCGCCAGTTGCCAGCCTACCGGTACCGGGAACGACGCGCCGTGGCCGCGTCCGCGCCTCTCGCACCACCGCTCCACTTCCTGCTCCGACCGGAACAGCAGCATCGTGCTTCAAGTGAAGGCGATGTCTTTCCACCAGTCGCGGATGGGTACGGCGAAGTGGAGGCGCGCTTCGCCGGCAGCGGGGCCGTCGCCGTCCACCGCGATTCGCATCGGCTCGCCGGAGCCTCCGCAATGCGTGTCGAATACCAGCGTGTCCGGCACCACTGACCGCACCATCGCCATCACGGCCAGCGCGTCCCAGGCGCAGTTGGCGTACCAACGGCGGGCGCCGGCGGTGACTACGAAGTCGGTCGGCACCGCCGAAAACGGATGCGCCATGCGCAACTGGCCGGCGTCATCCAGGACGATCCACTTCTCCCTCGCCAGGGTTGGCCACAGCGGGTCCGGCTCCGGCGGGAGTCCCGTGTCCACGAAGGTGCGGTGGATGCGAACACGCTCCTCCGCCAAGCCGCTCATGCGGCCGGCACCGGCGTCATTCTTTCGCTCATGTCCGACAGTTTACCCTGGAGGAGATGATCGTCAAGAATGTGGCGGGACGGGCGGAGTTCTCCGCCGACAAGATGGGCAAGGTCTCCCTGGGCTCCGGCACGCATCTCTATGCCGGCATGAACTGCTTCCTGCCCGGGCAGGAGCACCGGGCGCACGTGCATGCCGATCAGGACAAGATGTACGTCGTGCTGGCCGGACGCGGCGAAGCGCAGGTGGGCGAGGAGGTCCATGAGGTGGAAGCCGGCGACCTGATTCTCGCCACCGCTGGCGTCATGCATGGGTTGAAGAATACGGGCACCGAGCCGTTCACCGTGCTGGTGGTGTTCGGTCCGCCGCCGAAAGCGAAATGACCCGGCTGATCATATTGCTGTGCATTTGCGGCGTGCTTGGCGCGCAGGACACGGCGCGCCTGGGCGCGGAACTGCAGCACATCGAGGCGGAATCCGGCGGCGTGCTCGGTGTATCTGCGTTCGATTTCGACACTGGCGTTTCCGTGGGCTGGCGCTCGAAAGAACGTTTCCCGATGATGAGCGTCTACAAGCTGCCCATCGCGATTCGCGCGCTGGCCATGATGGAGGCCGGCGAGCTGCCGTACCGGAAGTGGTTCAAGCTGGAGCCCTCCGATTACTCTCCGGGCTACAGCCCGCTACGCGATCAGTTCCCTGATGGCGTCGTGCGGACGACGGGACAACTGCTCGAATTGATGGTTCGGGACAGCGACAACGTGGCCAGCGATTTTATCCTGCGCCAGGTGGGCGGCCCGAAGGCCGTGAGCTTCGTGATGGACAAGGTGACGAAGGGCGGCATCCGTGTGGACCGGAGTGAGGCGCAGATGAATGCCGACTTCGACAAGCTGGGCGCGAGGGCGTTCGTGGAAGACGGCCGCGATTCGGCCACGCCGGAAGCGATGACCATGCTGCTGGTGCTGCTGGCGAAGCAGCGGCTGCTGCTGCCGAAGACGACCGAGGTGTTGATCGGCTGGATGACCGAGACGCAAACCGGCCCGAAGCGGATCAAGGCATTGCTGCCCACGGGCGTGCGCGTGTGGCACAAGACCGGGACGGGCGGCACGAAAGATGGCGTCTGCCTCGGCACGAACGATGCCGGAGTGATGATGCCGCCGGGCGGTGCGGGACGGATCGCGCTGACCGTGTTTGTGAAGCTCTCAACGAAAGACCGCGACGCGCAGGAGCGGGCCATCGCGGAGACGGCCCTGGCCATCTACCGCTTCTACCGCGAGAGCTCGTCGAAGTAGAACTCGCCGCCGGCAGTGATCTCGGCCGGCCCCACCATGCGGAGCAGCGGGCCATCGGAGCGGAACTCCAGCGGACCGGCCAGGGTGTTGACGGTGACGGGGCTCTCGACCAATCCGCGCGCCAACGCGGCGGCGACAGCGCCGGTGGAGCCTGTGCCGCTGGACATGGTGAAGCCGGCGCCGCGCTCAAAGAAGCGCACGGCCAGCGTATGGTTGTCCTGCACTGCGATGAAGCTGACGTTGGTGCGCTGCGGGAATTGCGGATGTCGCTCGATCTCGGCGCCGAGCGATTTCCAGTCGAAATCGAAGTGATCGACGAAGAGGGCGCATTGCGGATTCCCGACGTAGAGAATGGTGCAATCGTGAGCGCCGTCGCGGCAGGCGAGATCGAAGTTCAGATGATCGATGCGCGCCTCTCCCATGTTCATTTCGAAGGTGTAGCGCAGGTGGCTGCTCTCCAACGCGCGTAGTTCCTTGGGGCCGGCGCCGGTGCGGATCACGATGTCGCCGGAAGCAAGGCCGGCGTCGCAGAGGAACGCGGCCGCGCAGCGGGTGCCGTTGCCGGACATTTCCACCTCGCCGCCGTCGGGATTGAAGAGGCGGATGGCGGCGGGAGCGTCGCCGGAGGCAGGCGACACCAGCAGCCAGCCGTCGGCGCCCACACCGGCGTTGCGGTCGCAGATGGCGATAGCGGCGGCGGCGAGCAGCTCCGGCGCGGGCGCGTGATGGGCCCAGGTCAGCAGGAAGTCGTTCAGTGCGCCGTGGGCTTTGGTGAAGGGGATTCTGATCATTGGATATGGCGCCAGATTTCGATGGCTGGCTTCTCGTTCACTGCGAAGATTCTGACACATTCGTAGCGGCGCGGGCCGCGCTTCATGCGCCCCAGGGTCTTGGAGACGTCGTCGCCGGGCAGGGCGATGGCCCACTCCTCCCAGAGGAAAAGATCGGGTCGCGCGGCCGTCGCCTGCCACAGAGGGCCGTCGCCCTGATGGAAGGACTCTTGGAGGGGCAGGCCCGCCTCGCGCAGGATGCCGCTCTGATCGCCGAAGCCCATGAAGATGCCGGCGCCCGTCTTGTAGCGCGGCTTGAGGTAATCGACCGCGAGCCTGGTCCAGGCGCGGCGATCGGCGGAGTTTTGCTGGGACTCGCGCCAGGTCACCCAGTTCTCTTTGCGCGGGTAAGCGGCCCACGGGGAGATGGCAGCGAGGACCAGCAGGACGGCCGGCACCGTACGCCAGCGTGCCGGCAGCATAGCGGCTAGTGCGGCGATGCCGAAGCAGGCCAGAGGCAGGGCGTTGAGGCCGTAGCGGGTGTTGTAGTAGCTGTTCGGCCAGAGAGTCGGGACGAAGATGGGCGTGCCGGAGGAGTAGAGGCTGAGCACGTAGAAGGCAGGCGTGAGTGCCAGCAGGGCGGCGGCCCACCAGGCACGTTTGTAGATGGCGGCGATGAGGCCGGCCGCGCCGAGCCAGGCCAGCGGGCGGCCGATGCAGAGTTCGGCGGCGGCGCGATAGTACTGCCATGCCTTGGGCCAATCGTGATCGCCGGGATAGCGGAAGCCGCCCTGATCGAGGGCGCGCTGGTAGATCATCTTGGCGGACCATTCGCCGTTGTAGAACTCCAGCGGGGCGGAGTAGAGAATGGCGTTGTGGGCCAGCCAGTAGAGCGGGCCGAGGCCAGCTACGAGGCTGAAGCTGATGGCGGAGCGCCAGCGGCTCTCACCTCCGTAGAGGAGGAAGAATCCGGCGAGGAAGGGCAGCAGGAACCACGCCTCGTAACGGATCAGCGTGCCGCAGCAGGCGATCAAGCCGGCCAGGAGAGCGTCGATGGGGCGCTGCGTGTCTCGGAAGCGGGCGCAGGCGTAGAGCAGGCCCAGGGCGCAGCAGAGGGCCATGGACTCCGTCATTGGCGTGCTCTGGAGGTAGAGCAGGTTCGGATTCAGCGCATAGGCGGCCAGTGCTGCTCCGGCGGGCGCGGTGGACTGAAAGATGCGGCGTGTGGCCTGGAAGAGAAACCAGCCGCCGAGGATGAAACAGAGCGCGGCGGGGATGGCTCCGGCGACTCCGCTGCGCCACAGGAAATCGATCATCGTGAAGGGCAGCATCAGCAGATGCGGCAGAGGCAGCCAGACAGTGCCGAGTTGCTCGTAGCCGGGCTGGCGCGAATCGACGAGGCGGCGGGCGATGTTGAGATGGGCCTGGGCGTCGCCGTAGTAGAGGGTCCAGCCCTGTGCGGCGACGTAGAGAAGCGCGCCGGCGCTGAGGAGCGCCAGCGCGAGGAGCGCTCCGAATCCCCGGGTGGGATTAGAAGGCGGTAAAGCGGCGGAACTCTTCGAAGCGCGCTTCGATTTCATCGCGGGTGAGCGTGCGGAAACGATCGACTCCGAACTCTTCGCAGCAGAAGCTGCCCATCACGGAGCCGTAGACGACGGCGCGGCCGAGGTCGAGGGCGGAGGCGGAATCGACGCTGACGCCGCGGGAGGCGAGGTAGCCGATGAAGCCGCCGGCGAAGCAGTCTCCGGCGCCGGTGGGGTCTTTCAATCCGTCGAGAAGATAGCCGGGGACGGCGAAGTGGCCGTTTTCGTGGAAGAGCGTGGCGCCGAACTCACCGCGCTTGATGACGAGGATCTTGGGGCCGAGGGCGCGGATTTTGGCGGCGGCCTTTTTCAGGTTGGATTCGCGCGAGAGCAGGCGCGCTTCGCTGTCGTTGATGAGCAGGAAGTTCCAGCCCTTGAGGGTTTCGAGCAACTCTTCGCGGAAGTCGTTGATCCAGAAATTCATGGTGTCGCCGCCGGTGAGTTGGGCGCCGGGCATTTGATCGCGAACCACTTTCTGGAGGGCCGGCTGGATATTGCCGAGCATCAGGTAGGGCTGGGTCTTGTAGGATTCGGGCAGCTTGGGGCTGAAGTTCGCGAAGACGTTGAGATCCGTGGTGATGGTCTCGCGGTCGTTCATGTCTTCGGAGTAGACGCCCGCCCAGAAGAAGCATTTGCCGGGGACGCGCTCCAGGCCTTCCAGGCCGATGTTGCGGGAGGCGAGCAGGTCCGTATCTTCCTGGGCGAAGTCATCGCCGACGACGGCGACGATGTCCGTCTTTGTGAAATAGCTGGCGGAAAGTGCGATGTAGGTGCAAGCGCCGCCCAACATGCGATCGATCTTTCCGGCGGGGGTGGTGACTCCGTCATAGGCGACGGATCCGACGACAACGAGTGACATTCTTACCAGTTTAGACGGCCAGCGGCAGCGGCACCAAGCGGGGACGGTAAAATGGCTAGATATACATGGAGCTAATTCGACGCTGGTTGCCGATGCTGGTGGTGATCGCGCTGACCCTGGGCATGCACTGGTACGTGGCGCGGCGATTCCGCGCGCGGGCGGTCTGGGTGTTCCTGGGTGTGGCGTCGCTGTGGATGGCCTTCGTGGTGCCGCTGCTTTTGAAAACGGGCGCCGGACTGCTGGCCACGGAACATATCTCCTACCTGATGGCGGCATCTCTGGGATGGGTGATCGTGATGATGTCGGCGGCGCTGTGGGTCCGTCTGCACACGGCGTCGGAGTTCAATCCGGAGCGGCGGCGGTTTTTGGCGGTGGGTGCTCCGATGGTGGCGGCTGCGCCGTTGTTGGCGGCGGGCGGCGGGGCGTTCGTGGCGCGGTCCGGCATGCGCACGTGTGAGGTCACGCTGAAGATCAAGGGGTTGGCGAAGGATCTGGATGGGCTGCGGTTGGCGCAGTTGACTGACATTCACTACGGACCGTTTTTCGGGCGCGCGGATCTGGAGCGGGCCGTGGCGATGGCCAACGAATGCAAGCCGCATATTACGGTAGTGACCGGCGACCTGATCACTCGTCGGGGCGACGACCTGCACGGTTGCATGCAGGTGTTGCGAAGGCTGAAGGCGGAGGCAGGGGTATACGGGTGTCATGGGAACCACGAAGCCGATTCCGGTGTGCTGGGGCAGGCCACGGAGCTCGGCTCCAAACAGGGTTTGCGTTTCCTGCGCGGCGAGGCAGCGGAGCTGCGGTTCGGGCAGGCGGCGCTGAATCTGGCGGGCCACGACTACCAACGGCTGGGGCAGGCGCCACTGGCGGACGGTGGGGTGTTGGTGCGGGCCGGCGCGCTGAATGTACTGCTGCAGCACAATCCTGCCGTTTTTCCTCGCGCGTCTGCGCTAGGATTTGATCTTATGCTTGCGGGGCACACGCACGGCGGGCAGATCAACGTCGGGGTGTTTGAGGAGAATCTGAACGTGGCGCGATTGTTCACGCCCTATGTGCGCGGCGAGTATGAGAGGGACGGCAAGCTGCTGTACGTCAGCTCCGGGCTGGGGACGGTGGCGATCCCGGTGCGGCTGGGCGCTCCTCCGGAAGTGACGGTGATCCGACTGTGCGCCGTTTGATCGTCAGCGATATTCACTCCAATCTGGAGGCGCTGGAAGCGGTTCTGTCGCAGGCCGAGGGCAGTTATGACGAGATCATCTGCTGCGGTGATGTGGTGGGCTACTGCGCGTGTCCGGCGGAGGTGATCGACTGGGCGCGCGAGTCGGTGACGGCTATCGTGCGAGGCAACCACGACATTGCGTGCTGGGGCGGGGGCGGGCTGCGGGATTTCAATCCTCCGGCGCGGGCGGCGGCGATGTGGACATACGAGACGCTCTCGGAGCAGGATCGGGAGTGGCTGCGGCGGATGCCAGAGGGGCCGCTGCGGTTCGACGATTTTGAGATCGCGCACGGTTCGCCGGAGGATGAGAACGAGTACCTGGTCTCTACCGCGGATGTGGAGTGGCTGGATCGAATGTCGATGCGGCCGTTGTGTTTCGTCGGCCACACGCATCGGCAAGGCGGATGGAGCTGGCAGCGGGGAGGGATCCAGAGCCTTCCGAAGCCGAATGTGAAAGAGAACGAGCGGGTTGTGGATTTGGATCCGGACTACCAGTATTTGATTAATCCGGGGTCTGTGGGCCAGCCTCGGGATGGGGATCCGCGGGCGGGGTATGCGTTGTGGGATTCGAAGTCGCACTTGCTGGCGATGCGGCGTGTGAAGTACGACGTGAAGGGGGCGCAGCGGCGGATTGTGGATGCGGGGCTACCGCACCACCTCGCCGACCGGCTGGCCGCCGGGCACTGACTGCGGATAGGCTGCGCGGAGTCTGGCGGCCACGGCGGTGCCGACTGCCTGATTGAGCTCGGCGTCGGTGGCGGCCTTTACTCCGGTGAGGCTGCCGAAGCGCTTCAGCAATTTCTCGATGGTGCGCGGGCCGATGCCGGGGATCTCCGTGAGCTCGGTGGTGAGCGTGCGGGCGTCGCGGCGGTTGCGGTGGAAGGTGACGGCGAAGCGGTGGGCTTC
>CAYVDY010000196.1:0-10717 GCA_964450255.1 uncultured Candidatus Solibacter sp.
CTCTGGTCGATGGTTGTCGTCATGCCGGCGGTGGAAGCCGAATTTGGCGTTGCCGAGCGTGGTGTTGTGGTTATTGAACTGCGGCGTGTTGGTGACGCCGAAGGACTCCGCCCGGATCTCCAGCCTCATCCGCTCAGTAATCGCGAAAATCTTGAAATGCGAGAAGTCGAGATTGAAGAAGCCCGGTCCGCTCATCGCGTTGCGGCCGATGTTGCCGAATACGGCGCCCACCGGATTGGCGAAGCTGGAGCGGCTGAACCATTCATTGCCCACGTTGATGCCTTTGGGCAGAGTGATGGGCGCGATCTGGTTCGGGGTCTGGGCATTGCCAGGGGCGTTGAGTCCGTTGCCGCTCGCGCCGAAGTTCAGCGGCGTGCCGGTCATCAACGTCAGAATGCCGTTCACCCGCCAACCGCCGATCACGGAGGACGCCCAACCGCTGTTCAGCCACTTCTCACCCTTGCCGAAAGGCAGGTTGTAGATGTAGCTCTGGACGAAGGTCTGGGTGCGGTCAAAGTCGTTCCGGGCATAGTTGCGGCGGAAATTGATACTGAACATCGCTCCGCCGTCGTCGCCTTGCTGAAAGGCCATGCCTTTGGCAAAGGTATATGCGGTGGTCACCGACAGCCCGGAGGTAAACCGGCGGTCGATCTTCAGTTGCAGCGCGTGGTACATCGAGGAGTAGCCGTCGAAGTGGATCGTGGTGTTGGCTGTACGCCCGAACGGCCCGAACTGGGGGCGGCCGGCGTTGCCCGACCCGGCCACCAGGCTGGCGTTCATGTTGTAGGCCATTACCGTGTTGACTCCGTGATTGCCGACATAGGCCGCATCGAGGGCGAAGTGCCACGGCAGTTGGCGCTGGATGGCGAGGTTCCACGAGAGGACGTGTGGGTTCTTGAAGTCCTTGTTGATGACAAAGTAGTTCGAGTTCCGGTCCGGGTTGGTGATGATGCCGCTCTCCGGGATTGGCACCAGGATGGGGGCCGGGAAGCCCTTCTGGAACGTAGCGGCCGTGCCGTCCGGCAGAACTGCCGCTCCATATGTGGCCACGGCCGGGTTGAAGGCGTTGTTGGCGCGGACCGGGTAGTTGTAGGCGTACGTGTTGTCCGGGAACGGCGTGTAGCTGATGCCTGCGCCGGTTCGGACGACGGTCTTCTCGTTCATCCGGTAGGCAATGCCGAGGCGGGGCGAGAAGTAGTCCTTGTTGTTCTTGATGCCCAGGTTCATCGGGACATTACCGACACCTGCGATGGACAGAGTGTTGGCGTACTGGTCATAGTTGGAGAACCCGGCCTTCAAGCGGGGGGTGGCTGGCGGATAGAGCTCATAACGCAGTCCAAGGCTGAGCGTCAGCTTCGGTGTGACAGTCCAGCGGTCTTGCACAAAGAAGAACGACTGCCAGGCGCGGTAGGCCGGGAAGTAGGTGGCCAGGTCCCGTCCAGCCTGATTTGGCAGGTCCAGCAGGAAGCTGGCGACATTGTTCATGAAAGTGGTCGTCGCGCCAGGCGTGGAGGTCTGACCGTCGGAGAAGCTATAGACGCCGCGAGGGCTGAACGTCTGCATCTGGAGCAGTTCGTCTCGTACGCGACGGATGTCCGCGCCCCACTTGATGGTGTGGTTGCCGGTAGTCTTGGTCCAGGTGTTGACGAAACTGGCGTTCACTTCGGCCCGCACCCACGGCAGGCTGGGGCTGTAGCCAACCATCGGGTTGGAATAACCGCCATTCAGGTTGATGCCAACCAGGCCGCTGGAGAACTCGTCGATATTGACACCAGGGATCCCAAGCTCGGTCGAGGCGTTGGTGCCGTAATCGGCGTTCTGCGCCTTGTTGTTGTACCTTGACACACCAGCCCGGAACTCGCTCACTAGCGTCGTTGAGAAGATGCGGTTGTAGTTCAGCCCACCGCTGTAAGTCTTCTGCACGCCCGTACCCTGGAACGCGCCCTGCGCCGCGCCGCCGGCCAACCCGAAGGCAGGCGCCTGGAAAACAACCGGACGCGCGTAACTGAATCGCCCGCTCAGCCGGTTCCGGTCGCTCATGTTGAAGTCCATCTTCCAATCCATGGAGTCCGTGTCCTTCGTGAAGGGCAGCAGACCGAACCAGTTGTTGGTGTCGCCGGCGAAGGTCGGCGTCGGCACCAGGGCGAGGATCTTCGTGGAGATCGGATTGATCCGCGATGCGGGAATGATGTTGCCCGCGAACGCCGTCCTGCCGGAACCGTTCGCCGCCCCGGTCAACGGGTCATAGATGGCCGTGGTCGAACGGCTCAAATTTCCCGTTCGCAGATCCATGGCGGGGATGGTGAGACGGTTGGTGTTGGCTTGGTGGTCCGTGATTCTCAAATAGTCGCCGAAGTAGAACAGCTTGTTCTTGATGAAGGCTCCACCCATGTTGCCGCCGAAGTAGTTGTAGGCCTGATGCCCGATCGACGCATCAAAATAGTTCCGCGCGTTCAGGCTGCTGTTGCGGTGGAAGTAGTAGGCGGCGCCGTGAATGTCGTTCGTGCCCGATTTCAGAATCACGTTGGTCACCGCGCCGGAGGCCCGGCCCAGCTCGGCGTCGAAGTTGCTCGTTGCGACGTCCACGTTCTGGATCGCTTCGATCGGTGGAGTGATCACCTGCAGAAGACCGGTCCGCTGGTTGTTGTCGATCCCCTCAATCTGGTAGTTGTTGCCCTGGCGCATCTGGCCGTTGACCTGCGTCTGGAGCGAACTGGTGGCGTTGAAAAACTGCGAGTGCTGGAACGAGGCCCGCGTAGTGCCCGGAACCAGATTCAGCAACCCCTGATAGTTGCGGTTCGTGCCCAACGGCAGATTCTCCGTCTGAACTGACGCGATCTGGCTACCCGTGCTCGCGGTTTCCGTCTGCAGAATCGCCGCTTGCGCGCTCACCTCGATCACTTCGGTCACGTTGCCGGGCTGTAGCGTGAGGTCCACGCGGGGCGACGTGTTGATCTGGAGTTCGATGCCGGGACGTGTGATCTTCTTGAACCCGGCAAGTTCAGCGGAGACGCTATAGGTGCCAGGCGGCACGTCCGGGAAAATGTAGTTCCCGCTCTCATTGGTCGTCGTTGTGCGATTGACGCCGGTGTTGGTTTCGGTAAGTGTGATTTTGGTGTTCGGTACGCTGCCCCCACTGGAGTCAGTAACCGTACCGAGCACTGTGCCGTTGACTGCCTGCCCGTAGATCGGCAGACAGACGGCGAGAATGAACACTAGAAATGTAGTCAGTTTTTGGAGCTTCAACTTGGACCCCTTAATTTCAGACGGAGACTGACCCTATTCTTGAACCGGGCCAAGTCAGTCGTCATCCAGGCCCGCAGAATCAGTTTGCACCGTAAAGGCCACAATTCACATTCCAAGCGGTTAGTTAACGCAGAGCTACGTTATTGATAATAGGAAGGTTAACTTGCCGTTGCCGCATAACGGTTAAGGTGCTAGCATTACGGAGGCGTTTCATGCTCAGGAAGTCCGCTCGCATACTTGACAAATCCGTTACTCCCGCTCCTGCTCTGCCCCTGCCAATGATCGGCAGCAACACGGAAGTGCTGGAAGAGTTGCGTCGAATTGTAGAAAGTCCTGAGTTTGCCGGCAGCGAACGTGGAAGGACGCTGTTGACCTACCTGGTGGAGAATGCCCTCAGCGGTGGAGTCGATCGCCTGAAGGAACGCACCATCGGCATTGAGATCTTTGGTCGGGATGCGACATACGACACCGGTCAGGACGCCATTGTTCGCGTGTCCGCCAACAGCATCCGGAAACGGTTGACCACCTATTATGCGCGCGTGGCAGCAGCCGGTCACCGCTCAGACTTTCGGATCTATCTGGCGCCGGGCTCGTACACCCCTGAGTTCCTGATTGAACCGGGCCAGCAGGAACCTGACACGCCACAAAAGCCCGCTGCGCCGCAGCCGAGGCGCTGGATGTATCCCGCAATGATGGCCATCCTGGCCCTCGGATGCCTCGCGCTGGGGGTACAGAACTGGCGGCTGCGCACTCAACCGGTGGCGCCCGTGCCGCTTCGCGTCTTGCCGTGGTCGACGTTCGGGAACCACACCGAGGCTCGCATCGCCCTCACAGACGCCAACTTCACGATGCACAAGTTCCTCAGCCGGCGGGAGATGTCGTTGGCCGAATACACCAGCGCACGCTGGCTCTGGGACTTCAAGGCGCAGGCGCCGCAAGTAGTCCCATTAGCCGTAACAACTTACACCAGCATGGCGAGCGCCGTCACCGCTGCGCGGATCAGTTCCCTATTGGAGCATGCCGGCTGCGCCGGCCTCGTCGCTTCCGCGCGCAATCTCAACCTCCGGGACTTCAAAGAGGACCGTCCCATCGTTCTCCTGGGCAGCGCGCCCTCCAATCCCTGGGTCGAGTTATTCGACGACCGCCTGAATTTCGTCATCGACATCAACATCGAGAATCGCGCCCAGCGCTGCCGCAATCGGGCCCCTCGAGCCGGCGAGCAAGCCTTCTACGACTCAACCCAGGCGCCGGGCAACCCCGGCGTGGCCTACGCAGTGATTTCGGTACTGGCCAATCTGGCCGGCAAGGCGCCAGTGCTGATTATTGCCGGAACCAACGCGGAGTCAACGGAGGCAGCCGGAGAACTTGCCACCGACATCCCGCGCCTGACCCGGGAATTGCAGAAACTCGGGATCGATCCGGGGAGCACCGTGCGCCAGATGGAACTCCTGATCCGCGTCACTCATCTCAACCAGGCGCCAAGCAGTTCCGAAGTGATCGCACACCGCGTTACTCGATAGAGTCGTCAACTCAGCGGATGTCCATCTCCTTCATCGACTTCTCAGCCGCAGCCCACCCTTCGCTGGAGAGTTCGCGCCTCAACTGATCGAGCAACCGCCGGACTGCTTCCGATTCCACCACCGCAATCTTCTCGAAGGCGGCGCCGTCCCAAGGCTTACCCTGCATCCGCAGGCTCTGCTTCAACGCCGCGTAGGCGGCTACAGTCTCATCCTGCGCCCGCCCCACCTCCATGAAGACACGGCGCGCAACCTCGGCATCCTCCGGACTCAACTTCGCTTCGGGCAACAGCGGCCACGCAGGCTGCTTGGGATCTTCCTTGCGGCGCTTCTCAGACCCGGAGTACATCATTGCCAGCATCCGGAACCGCTCCTCCATCGTGATCACCCGCTCCGGCTTTTGTGCGCCCGCTAGGGCCCGATACCGGTCCGGAGGCCGCACCATACCACCCTTCGAAGCCGGCTGATCCGCCCACCACGCCTTCCAATACTGCATTAGCGCAGGCTCCTGAGAAGGATCCCGCAGCGGGGAGCGATCCGGGCAATGCTGCCTCATCTCCGCATTCCGGCGCGCGTCCAGCAGGCTGCAAATGCTCATCACCACCGAAGTCCGCATATCGCGGTTCGGATGATCCAGCATCGCCACCAGGCCCGTTAGGGCTCCAGCCTTTGCCGAAGGCCCCACCGGGCGGTGAGCCTGCAACTCCATAGACGGCAACACTGGTTCGGCCAGTGCCATTCGGCCCAGAGCGTGGAGCGCCGACCCATCCTTGATCAGCGCAAACAGATTCAAGCCGCTTCCCAAATTCATGCCCGCCAGCGTCGGGGCAATCGCCGGCAAGTCACGCTCCAGCGCAGTCAAGGCCGCTGCATCGCCCTGTTTGAGAAGCCCTCCCAGCCCCACCGCTCGCAGGTTCGCCACGGGCGAGGCAGCCAGACGCTGATAGACTGGCAGCGTGGCCTCCGGCTCCAACCGGCTCAGCCACCACATCCACTCCATGAACTCCGCCTGCGCCGGGATCACTCGATATCCGGAGCGGCCCGGCCCCTCCACCACAACCTCCGGATTCAACTTCTCCCCCGCTCTCCGGGCGATTGCGGAAAGCGCGGCCCCCGCTTCCATCGCCACCTTCGCCGGAATCTCCGCGTCCGGCAGGTAATAGAACTCCGCCGGGACGCTCTCGGCCGGCGCACCCAGGAACACTCCACCCATCGCACCCGGGACGGAGATCTTCACCGGCACCGGCTGCCACCGGCCACCGCCCACGCCCTTCAGCATCCACAGCCCGCTCACCTGACGCACGGAGGCCGTATCTGCGCGCGGCCACATCCCGCGAATCTCGTAGGTCCACGCCAGGCCGATCTCCATTCCAGCCGCTAACGGTCCCGCGATGACGCGCTTCACGCGCAACTGCGCCGTCACGCTTACCGTCGTGCCTGTCTCGGACGACGTGCCGCCCAGCACGTCCCCCACTACTACCGCCTGCACATCCCGCAACACGTCCTCGGTTTGCCCGAACGCCAGGAAGGAAGCGACGCCAACGATTCCCACGACCAACATTCTGCCGTGCATGCCTCATTATGCACTGCGAACTTGGCGGGGGCCCCTCCTCAAATCCACGGTAATCCGCGCCGAGCTCTTGACAGTTCTGTTTTACCCGGGCATTATAATTTCATCCGGGTAAATATGAACAACCAAGACGACATGACGTATACCGCCTTCGAAGGCGCGGAGAGGATCGCATCCGGCCCGCTGCCGCACGTGGCCGAGCAGGTGAAGCGAGTGTTGGACCGCGGCGAGTGCGGACCCGTGCTGATCTTCGACGATCAGACCAGCGAACTGGTCGAGGTGGATTTCCGCGGAGCCTGGGCGGACGTGGCGACCCGGCTTCCCGGCGCCTCCGACGCTCCACGTGGTCCTGGACGCCCGAAATTGGGCGTGGTGGCCCGCGAGGTCACGCTACTCCCCAGGCACTGGGATTGGCTCAACAGCCAGCCTGGGGGTGCGTCAGTGGCCCTCCGGAGACTCGTGGAGGAGGCTCGGCGCGCCAATGCGGGCCGGGACCGCATCCGCCAGGCGCAGGAGAGCGCGTATCGATTCATGTCCGCCCTGGCCGGAAATGCCCCAGGTTTCGAGGAGGCGTGCCGGGCGCTCTTCGCGGGTGACGCGGCTCGCTTCGAGGAGATGGTGCAGGCTTGGCCGCCGGGCATTCGCAGCCACGCGCAGAGGCTGGCGGCTCGTGCTTTCCAGGGTACGGATGGTGGAGAGGCCCATAGGCCTTAAGCTCGACCGCCGAAAGGCGATCCAGGAATACGCGGCCCACCCGTCCGCGAGGATGCGTTCCGCTTCGCGGTACTGGAGCAGCTCGACGACGACATCTGCGAGCTGGGGGGCAATGACCTGCTCAAAGAGAAACGGCTTTCCTGGCTCGCCCGCCTGAACGCCCGCGCGGTGTAGCGCATCTGCGAAAATAGAATTGTTATGCCGATGTACGAATACCGATGCGCCGAGTGCGGCCGCCAGCACGAGCAACTGCGCCGCATGTCCGATGCCGACACCAACGTGGAATGTCCGCACTGCGGCTCGAAGAAGGTGGAGCGGCAGTTCTCTACCTGCTCCGTCGGGGGCGGTGCATCCAGCGGAGCCAGCGCCGGCGGTGGCGGCTGTTCGCCGCGCGGCGGCTTCTCTTGAGCCCGCTAATAGCTGCGGCCCGTGCGGCCGCCTAAACAGATTCCAGGTGCGTGCTCTTCGTCTCCGGCAGCAGGAACACCAGTCCCGCCGCCATCAGAAAGAACGCCGCGTTCAGACCGAGCGCCGCGCCCAAGCCATAGCTATCGGCTAACGACCCCACCGCGTACGGCGCCAGCGCGCTCAATCCGCGGCCAAAGTTGTAGACAAAACCCTGGCCTGCACCACGAATCGCTGTCGGATACAGTTCAGCCAGCATCGCGCCAAACAGAGAAAAGAACCCCGTTCCAAAGAAGCCGATACAGGGCCCAAGCATCAGCAGCAATGTCGGAGAGATGCCCGGCGCGAAGCCGTACAGCGGAGTCAGCACAGCCGCCGCCGCCACGTAGATCGCAAACGCCGGCCGCCGGCCCAGCCAGTCCGCCAGGTAGCCAAAACACAGATACCCGTAAAACGCCCCGATCTGCACCGCGAACACAAAACCGCTGGTCTTGACGATGCTCATGCCCGCGCCGCCCTGCGATGCCGGTGCCGAAAGAAAGCCCGGCAGCCACGTAAACAGCCCCCAGTAGGCAAACAACACGCTGGTGGCAAGCACGGTCGCCCAGAGCGTCCGCCGCCCATAGGGCGCCTTGAATATGCCGGTGAAGCTCGCCCGTTCGGTTGATTTCAGCCAGATCTCCGGCTCCTGCACCTTCCGCCGGATAAACACGGTGACCAGCGCCGGCAGCACCCCTGCCAGAAACAGCGCGCGCCAGCCAAGCGTCGGCAGAATCAAGGCCGCTAGCGCCGCCGCCGCCATATAGCCCAGCGCCCAGCCGGACTGCATGAAGCTCACCGCCTTCGCCCGGTGCTCCGCCGGCCACGACTCCGCCACCAGCGTCGCCCCCGCCGACCACTCACCGCCCAACCCCAGCCCCACGATCGCCCGCCAGAAGATCAGATCCCAAATCCCCTGCGATGTCGCCGTGCCCGCCGATGCCACCGAGTACAGCAGGATCGTGTAGATCAGCGTCTTCCGCCGTCCGATGCGATCCGAAATGATGCCCGCCGCAATCCCGCCAAACGCCGAGGCGATCAGCGTCACCGAGGAGACAAGGCCCGCCTGCGCATTGGTCCAGCCGAACTCGGCCTTCAGCGTGGTGAGCGCAAAGACGTACAGCAGCACGTCCATCGCGTCGAGCATGAAGCCAAGCTGAGCCGCCCAAAGCGCCAGCCAGCGCGGTGTCGAAAATACGCCCTCAAAGAAACGCACGTACGCGCCAGTATAGCGGGCTGGCTGCTAGGAATGAAGAGTCACTCGTAGTGCAGAGCCTCAATCGGATCCAGCCGCGAGGCCTTCATCGCCGGCACCAGTCCCGCCACCAGACCCACCACCAGCAGCACCCCGGTGGATACCAGCACCGCCAGCGGGCTGACCACCAGGTAGATATCGCCCGTCCCCGTGGTGTCCTTGAATGCCGGACCCAGGAACGGCATCGACCCGATCACGTGAGTTCCTAAGATGCCCAGCCCCATCCCCAGCGCGCCGCCCGCCGCCACAATCAGGCAGGCTTCCACCAGAAACTGCTTCAGGATCATGGAACGCGCGCCGCCCAGCGCCTTGATCATGCCGATCTCGCGCGTCCGGTCGATCACCGACGCCAGCATGATATTGGCCAGCCCCACTCCGCCAATCGCCAGCGTCAGCGCACCGACAAAGCCCAGCAGCAGCTTCACCGCCAGCGACATGCCCGTGATAATCGACATAAACTTCGAGAACGCCAGAATCTCCACTGCCTTCTCGTCAGTCGGCGAGAAACGGTGGAGTTCCGCCAGCTTCGCCCGCACCATCTTGATCGCACGCTCCTGATCGGCGCCCAGCACAGGCTTCCACACCAGAAACCACGGGTACTTGGTATCGCCGAACACCCCGAAGCTCTCATATGGAATGAACACGCACTGGTTGTCCGAGCGGTTGTAGTTGGCTATCTGCAGCTTGTTGTCCATCACGCCGATCACCGTGAAGTGGATGCCGTTCAGAATTACGTCCTCATCCACTGCCGGCGCTCCGCCAAACAGATCCTTCGCCACCTTCGCGCCCAGGATCACCACGCGATACTGATGCTGCCGGTCGTCCTCGTTCAGCCAGCGCCCCTCCACGATCTTGATGTTGCGCACGATCTCGTATTCGGGCCACACCGCGCGAATAGACACCTCTTTTTCACGTCCGGCGTGCTGCGCCTTCACGCCGTTCCTCATGATCTCCGGCGAGAGCTTGTCCACCAGCGGTACGGACTCTTTGACGATGTTCGCGTCCGCGTATTCCAGCCGCACGCGCCTGCCGGAGCGCAAGCCGCCCGCCTGCTCGCTGGTCTGCCCGCCGATCGTCAGCACCAGATTCTGACCTACCGCCGTAAACGCCTTCACCAGCGCGCGCTCAAAACCATCGCCGTAGCTGATGAGGATCACGAAACACGTCACGCCCCACGCCAGGCTCATCGTCGTGAAGATGGAACGCTGCCGATGGAACCGCAATGCCGCGATGCTCTCGGTGAAGATATGCCGCCAGGTCATAGTGCACCTCTCAGCGCTCGTGGCGCAGAGCCTCCACGGGAGTCAACGCCGCTGCTGTCCTCGCCGGCGGCAACGCGGACGCCACCGCCACCAAACCCAACGCAAAGGTGGCGAAAGCCAGCACGTTCCATTTGATCGGCAGTCCCGAAAACATCGCCGGCATCGGCATCGAATTCACCAAGCTCGACAGGCCCCACACCAGCAGCAGCCCTGCAGCCCCGCTGAGGATCGCCAGAAACAGTCCCTCCAGGAAGAAGTCCAGCAAAATCCGGTGACTCGTCGCGCCCAGCGCCTTCTTTAACCCGATCTCGTTCGTCCGCTCTGCCACCGCCATCATCATCGTGTTCATCACGCCCACGCCGCCCAGCGACAGCGTCACCAGAGACACCACCGCCAGGAAGATCTCGCCGGCATTGAAGATGGAATCGAACATCTGCGCGCTCTCGATCGAGTCGAAGATGCGCAACGCGCCCGGGTCAACCGGCGAGAAGTTGTAGACGCGGCCCAGCGTCGCCTTGACCTGCGCCTGCGCCTCTTCCCAGCGCGCCACATCCATCGGGCGATACAGGAACCCGTCGATCCGGCCCTCGGAATACTCACGCCGGCTCGCCGGCATGTCCCGCAGCAAGGCGCTCTCGGGAATCAGGATCTTGTCGTTGTCCCAACCGTCGTAGGAGCTGTTCTGCTCCTTCTCGCTCATCACGCCGAT
>CAYVDY010000197.1:0-10696 GCA_964450255.1 uncultured Candidatus Solibacter sp.
GGGGCGGTTCGTTGAGCGGACGGTGGCGGTTCAGCACGTTGTCCGCGAAGGCAGCCAGCGACAGGTAGGTGGAGTCATTGCCGGCGGAGGGCACTTCCAATGGGACGGTCTTGCGCTCCGTGCGCGGATAGAACTCGGCGCGGGCCAGATCGACAGCGCCATCGCTCGCGAAGACACGTTCCTGAATGCCAGTGAAGCGAGGGGGATCGAAGTAGTGGTGGCTGAAGTTGATCTGCGCGCCATTGGCGAATTCGTAGATCAGCGAGTAGTGGTCCATAACGGTGCGGCCCGGCGGGTCGTTGACGAACAGCGAGGTGCCGCCATCGCCGAAGCAGCGCACGGGCGGCGAGCCGATGGCCCAGCGGAAGAGATCGAGGATATGGATGCCCTGATCCGTGACGATGTCGCCGCACTTGGTTTTGTCGAAATACCAGGGGATGTCGCGCGGCAGATCGCCGCCGTGGCGCATGCCGTGGCACTGGAGGACGCGGCCGGCCTTGCCGGAGTGGATCCACTGCATGGCGGCATTGCGATGGGGATCGTGCCGAAGCTGGAAGCCGATCTGAAAGATGCCCTTCGCACTTTCGGCCGCCTTGGCGACTGCCTTGCAGTCCTCCACCGTGAGGGCGAGCGGCTTCTCGGCATAGAGATGTTTGCCGCGCGCGAGGATCTCGATATCGAACTCGCGATGGGTGTAATCCGGCGTGGCCAGCACAACGGCCTCGATTTCGGGGCGCTGGTCCAGCATTTTGCGAAAGTCGGAGTAGGTGCGGGCGGAGCCGCCCTTTTTCGCGACGGCTGAGGCGGCGGCATCCACGCGATCCGGCAGTATGTCGCAGACTGCAACAACCTCAATATCCTCGACGTCGAGGCCGTTCCTCAGCAGGAACGAGCCGCGGTTGCCGGTACCCACAAACGCCACCTTGAGCTTGCGGCCGCGGGTTTGCGCCGTGAGGATGGCCGGAGCAGCGGCCAGTACGGATCTGCGGGTTATTTCCATGAATGCACCTCCTTCAACATGAGGATTGCGGTCTCCGCGCGCATCTCGACAACATCACTAAAGCCCAGGACGGCTAACCCGCGGACGAGAGCCTTGGTCATTGGCGTGCCGCGGCTTCCATTCTATTCACGGGAACGATAGGATGCCAGCCCGTTGTCCATCCGTTGTCCATCCGGAGCCGGCGGCCGGCGCAGATCCACTGGCGCTGGCGCACTTCAACCTGAATCAGAACGACCTGCTTTTCCCGAGTTGGGAGGCGATGCTCTGGGATCTCCAGATTGTTGATCTAGCGTGGGATGCCCGCGTGTTCACCTCCAATGGGCTTACTCCAGTTTCGGACTGTTCTTCTTGTTCGTCCCGCTTTTGTCCCACCGGGCTGGCAGGAAATTGGAGCATATCCTGGCGGGCCCCCAGCGCAGGGTCTGCGTTCGCCTGGTATCGATCGTCAGCGCCATTGGGGGCCGTTCTGGCCGCGAATCTCCCGCCCGCCAAACGGCCCTCGGAAGAACGCTCTGCATCAGCATCTCAACATGATTGACTTCTACTCGCACGACATCTTGGAATTGCAATGCCCCCGCAGGAAAGACTTACGGGAGCACGACTTTGCCATCCGCTAATCAGAAGCTCGCCGATTCCCCGGGAGACCCTCGCCCGGCTGCAGAGGGACGGGAGCCGGGTCTCTCAATCGCGCCAGTTCAAGCGTCTGGATCGCCAGCGTCTCCTACGAAGCGGCTTACTGCAAGACGTGATACCGGGATGGCTCGCTACATCGACTTCCGGCGCGAGAGACGGCGGCACAACATCATGGTTTGCATCGCTCTGGGATTTCCGCGCGCGATACTGGGGGAACCGTTTTGGCTCCGCTTGGCGCCTTTCGCCTTAGCGATCTTTGCTGCTGCACGCCGAACAAACCACTGTCCCCAAGCAGGTAATCACCCATAGTCCGAAAGGCGCAAACAACAAGATCACGTTGCCCTTCGGAAGCTGGCCGTACGACCTGAGGCAGGCGCAAATGCCGGAGCCCCGAGAACTCGCCTTGCGCGATGGGCTCCACTCGTCAACGAACGCCGCGGCCGCATTCGAGCTAGCTCCGCCAGGCATCGCCTCCCCGCTCGTCACCGGCCTTCGCGCGCTCTGGGCGCCGGCGCGTCCAATCGCACGGGAAGAGTCTCCAGAGTCGCGCGGCCTTCCCGGAGACAGGAAAGCTTACATGAAGTTGGTGGAGGACATCGATCAAGCAGACACCTACAACTCCCTCTCCATTGAGGGTTACAACGTTACGCCCGAACTCGTTGATTGGGTCCACGCCGGCAAATGGAATCCCGGCCGCAACCTAGCGGTCCGCCAACAACGGGATGCGCTGGCCGCGCGCGGTTGCTGGCGCGCATTTCAAGTGGTGAATTCGAACGTCGCCGGCATTGCTCGCGGCGCAAACCCAGGAGCACTAGTCAGGGCCAGCCATCGCGACTGGTGTCGCGAGCTCTTTGCGCCCCGCGCGGTTGCGGGCCTGATCAACCTGACAGACTTAGCGAACTACCGCAACAACGCCGTCTCCCTCCGCAGCTCCCGGCATGGTTCGACAAGGTGGGAGACGGTCCGCGACGCGGTGCCGGCTCTGTTCGATCTGACACAAGAGAAGAACCCGGCGGTTCGCGCCGTAGTTGGGCATTGGCTCTTCGGCTACATACATCCCCGCCCGGATGGCGCCGCCACATGCTGTTGGGGTCGCGAGTGCCGGTGCAGACGTGAATCACGGATGTACCGAGCCTGGGGCAGCCTTCGGCCAGGACGCGTAGGCGGCGCAGGCCGGCGCGGCGGTGTTCCGGGTCCGGGTGACACATGTTGAAAGTGCCCAGGACACTGGCGAGCGCGATGGCGCGAGCGGCGATGGCGCGGCGGATGGTATCCCGGAGGTCCGAGGGAAGCTGATCCGGCATTTCCGGCAGGCCGGCACAGACCATGCTCAACTGGGCACAGCCAAGGCCGGCGGCCTTGGCTGAGTCGAGCCGGGATTCGAGAGTGCCGGTGGTCAAGGTGGTGGAGAGGAGGATGCCGATCTGGACGGATTCGCGCGGGGCGGCGAACGCGGCGGCGAGGCTCAGGAAGGCACGGCGGCTGGGGTTGCGGGCGGGGATGGATTTGCGGGGATGAACCGGGTTCGGCACTTGGGACTCCCGGCCGCGCCCAGTATGCACCGGCGGCGGATCTCCGGTTTCGCCTGCGTATTCCAGCGGCACGGCGTAGTTGGCCAAGCTGTCTTGACACTGGATCCCTGGTAGGCTGGACGGACCTTAGCGGAGCGTAGGGCGCGGCCGAGACGCAACCCAAGCGCCGACTCAGGGGCCGGGATTCTGGAAGTATGGGCTACGCAGGCACTGTCCCGTCGCAGTCGTCCGCCGGCGCCGCTGGCAGTAACGGCTTGGCGGCGACGCCGGCTCCGAGCTTGGTTGCGGTGGAGGTCCGGAAGAGGCGCCTCGGCGAGTGGGTGGTGTGCGTTCCGGCCGCCCTCGCTGCCGGAGGCCATACCGGGCGTGTCGGAGCTATCCCCGGGGTGCGAATAATGGGCCTCATCGCCGGTGCGGTTGGGTGAATCGATGGCGGCGATCCACCCATATGTGTTTGCAGGGATCTGGAGCTGATAGTCAAACGACCAGCGGCTTCAGAAAGGTGATCATGTCATGGCGGAAGCGCAGCGCGAAGTTCTGGTTGAAGTTCCCGCTAATCTGAAGCCCCGCGGCGAGAAAGACCGTCTTGCCGCCCTCCGAGAACTTCGAGTAGAGCGGCGCGCCGCTCTGACCCGTAGTGGCGTCGATGGAGTGCGTGAGGAATTGCGGGGTTCCGGTCATGGGCCCCATCGAGCCCCAGAGCGTGTCTTCAAGAATGGGACCGCGACCTTGTACCGCGGGTTCGGGATCTGGGAAGCCGGCCAGCACGAACTGCTTGCCCGTCAAGTGCTGATCCTGAAAGACCCGGACCCCGAAGAAGCCCAGGCTTGCTCCAATCGGCTGGGGCAGATGAATGACTCCGAAATCGAACAGCGGATCCTGGTTTGCGAGGTACTGGGGAGGCACTGTGATTCCTTCGCACAAGTGATCCCCAAAGGGGTAGTTGTTGAGTCCGGCCGCACCCGGGGCCGCCAGAGCGGACTCGGCTTGAAATACCCTACCGTCCGTGCGGCGCAAGCAGAGCACATGGGCGCAGGTGAGTATGGTGGAAGGGCCGATTAGAAAACCCGTGGCCCGCCGCACAGGGAAGCCGGGGATAGTCACCCTGAGGCGAACGAGAATCCGCAGGTCCTGGGCATTCGTGCTCGACACCTGTTTTCGATCGTCCGGACCCAGTACTGCCTCCAAGGCAAAGTCCGGCGGGGTGAGGAATGGCTCACGGTCAGTTGATTGGGTACCCAACGAAGCTGGGATTTCGGGATCAAGAGATGGGTTCATGGGACACTATTCCTTATTCGACTATTGATTCGCGGGATTGGAAGCACCGGAGCTGGCGGGGAGTCCAACCCCAGGGGTTCCACCCCCACCGGCGGCCGACGGCGGAGCGCCCGTCTGCTTGTCGGCCTTGGCCGCGGCAGGTTGCTGGGCAGAGGCCGCCGGCTTGTCCTCCGACTTCGAAAAGCTGGCGGTGCGGAAGGAAATCCCGAAGGCGAAGCGCCAGGTCCATCTCTTCAGGGGAGAGGGCGTTCCGGCACCGGCTGGAATCGGCGTACCCGCTGCGTAACCCGGCGGGAAGTCCGAGAACTCGCCGTAGTGGAAGCCAGGCGTCAGGTACAGGAGCCTGTTCAGGCCCACGGATGTCCCGACGAACCAGCCAAACGCGGAGGTACTGTCGACGGTGGATTTCACGATCGGCCCTGTGGTGAGGAAGAGCGCCCAGCCGGCCTTGTGGCTTAGGCCAGGTAGAGCGAAGTTCACCAGGGTAGCGCCAGCGGCGCGGTAACCGCTTCCATTCTCCACCGCCATGATGTTCGTCGAAGTGGTTCCAGACGGGACTGCCTGTGACACGTACTTGCGGGCCTGGATTTTCGAGAACACAGGACCAAGGGAGAGGGTAAAGGCTCCGGAATCGATTGTGCACGTGAACTCCTGTTCGCCATCCTGGACGGGTGCCAGCCCAAAGGTTTGAGTGACGCGCACTTTGACGACGTTCTTTGCCGCCCAATCGATTTGTACGGTGGATGAGAGGGAGTTGCCCGTTGCGGCCGCTACCGCCTTCCCCGCCTCTCGGAGTTTCGCGATGTTAAACAGGATCGCCTCTCGGAGTTCCATTTCCGCGGCGTCGCCGGAGCCGAACGCGAGGACGTCCGTTTCGGTCTTGTCTAGGCGCGCCCAGTCCGGGCTGGCCTCGACCAGCGCCCATGCCCTGAGGGTTGCGTCGACAGGAAGATTGGCATAGTGGCCGCTTGCGAGCAGGGACGGGACAAAGCCCGGCTTGTAGATGGCCAGCAGGCGATTGACAGACAGGTCGGCCGCGGACAGGACCGCGGCGCGAACTGAAGTGAGCGCGATCGGGGCTGGAGGGTAGACGGGCGTGGCGACGACGGAGGTATCGATGGCGTGAGCGTAGACGATGTTGTTGAGATTCGACACACGAACTACCAAGGAGCCTCCCTTCCCGGACGAAGGGCAGCCGATGGAGCGCTTCGAAGGGTTTGCATCCCAGCGGACATTGACCTGAGCATCGGCAGGCGAGAGCGCACATAAGACGAGAAAAGCCAGGGATCTGTTGAGCATGTCGGGTTCCTTGTTTCCCAGAGATTTCATTAAGCCATTGCGTGGCTTTTGAAAGAGAGAACGGACCCGACGGCGTTTTCCCTTCTGGAAGTTTGGGGAATTTTTATGAGCTGCGCCCGATTTGCGGTCTTCCATGCTTAACGGCAGGAACGGGGCTTTGAGTGCGCGCGCTGAGGACCTTCACGCGTGCGCCAACATGATTTCCGGGGCCAGTGGCACAGCCTGCCGGAGGATCCTGGGGTTAGGCACTGGGATCCTTGTCAGGATTGGTCGCGTAGCTCGATTCAACTCCGCGGCGAGTTGCTGGACGCACCCGCCGGTGGACTTGAATTGAAGCCCGGATGGACAGGAACTGACACTGGAATACCCTTCCAGATTCAACATCGACGAAGCCGCATACCTGCTTTTCGGTCCACACCGGAAGGAGCCTTAAGGCAGAAGCTCTCAACGCCCACGGCGAATTCCGGATTGACTTCGTTTCGACAGATTCCCTCTATTCTTCTGGCAAGTCCGTTCGCAGCCGGTTTTCTCGCAAACGGGTGCCAGCCCATTGACGCCCTGCTACACTTATCAGTCAATGATCGATGCGCCCCTGACGCTCGGTTCCGCCTGGCGAAGCTGTGTCACTGCTCCGTACAGTGCCGCGGCCTGGGATACGCTGCTGCAGCACCATGGGAAACTCTTCGCCGCGATTACCGTCCGTGTCGCCCGCCGTTTCGGTCCGTGTTCCCGCGCTGAACATGACGACGCACTCCAGGAGGCCTGTCTCCGCCTGAGTCAGCACGCCCGTACCGGTAAGGTTCCCGCCGGCGCGGACTCTCTGGTTGAGCCCTACCTCAAGGCTGTCATCGCCAACGCAGTTCATGACTACTTCCGCGCCCGCAAAGCCCTCTGCCGCAACGACGACATCCTCGTTCCACTTGATGAGATCGTTCCGCCCTCTTCGGCTAACACGGCCGACCGCCGATTACTCATTCAGGAGTTGGAAGACCTGACCGAACCCCGTTCGCGGGAGCGCCTGCTGTTCCAACTCTACTTTCGCGAAGGTTGGACTGCGCAGGAAATTGCGGGCATGCCAACGCTCCAGCTCTCAGTAAAAGGGGTCGAAACTGCCATCGGGCGCATCGTGGCCGGACTGCGGGACCGAATCAAGAGGAGCGGGTCTCAAAGGAAGTAGCAAATCTTATGAAGACTTCTACCAGAGCAGATCGTATTCTATGTTGACCGTGCCTCTGTTTCGAATCTCTGATCGTTTGTCGCGAGTCGGCTCATGACGACTGGCCGTTCCAAGTTCTGCCCTTCCCTGGCAGAATGGTCGCGCCTTGCCAGTGGTGGCTTGCCCGAGTCCGAATCCAGTTCTCTACTGGCCCACGCCATGGAGTGCCCGGCCTGTGCGGAAGTACTGCGGTCGCTCACCGCGATCGACATCCCAGTAGAAGGCGAAGAGCAGTTGATTGCAGAGATGAGCATCCTGCAGCCTTCCGGGCGCCGTGCTATTGCCGCGAGCGTGGCGAACCGCCGACCCGGAACTCGCTTCCGCCGGTCCTGGTGGTTCGCCGCTGCCGCCGCCCTGTTCGCCACCGTCGGAACGGCCTGGTTTGTCCTCCGCCAGCCTGCCGAAACGCCGTTGGAACTCCTGGCCAGCGCCTATACAGCCCGCCGCCAGTTCGAACTCCGCATCCCCTCAGCGGCCTATGCTCCCCTCCGTATCGATAAGGGCGGGCCATCCGCGCTAGGCGACCTTCCCGCCCCCCTGCTCGACGCCGAGCTACAAACCCGGCGGCGCCTCGACCGCGCCCCAGACGATGCCGCCGCCCTCCACGCAAAAGGCCGCGCGGACCTTCTGACGTGGCGTTTCTCCGACGCGCTTCAGTCCTTTCAGGCCGCTGCCGACCTTGGGGCAGACTCCGCTGACTTTCTCATCGACTACGCTACGGCCTACTTCCTCCGCGCCGAAAAGAACGACTCGCCGGTGGACTACTCAGCCGCCCTCGAGAAACTCGGTGCCGCGCTGCAAAAGGATCCCCGGCAACCGGCAGCGCTCTTTAACCGCGCCATCGTGCGCGAGCGGCTCATGCAGTATGAGCCGGCCATCCGGGACCTCGAACAGTTGTTACGGATCGAGAAGGATGCTGGTTGGCGCAGGGAGGCGGAGAGTCACATCGCCGGCATTCGCCGCAAGATCGGCCGCGTCTTCGGACCGGACGGCCCCCTCCGGCCCCCAAACGCCGAAGCCGCCCTGGAAACCGCTATGGTTACCGGACTTGCGAACGCCGCGCCAGAGCTGGTCACTTGGGCGGGTGATCTCGCCCGGCTGCACCGGGAGCCCTGGCTCCAGCAGACCATCGCCCTCCGCGATCGCTATCCTCACGCGATTGAACTCCTCTCCGCGCTCGCCCTCCTGCGCAGCAGAGCCTCTGATTCGGCGGAGGCTCCGCAATGGCTTGCCGCGCTCGCCACGCAAGACCTGCCTTTGCCCCTTGCCGTCTGGCTGGGCTATGAGTCGCTCTACCGCACCACCCGCTCCCGGCAGGTGAGTCACTGCGACGTAGCCCCGGCCCTACTCGCCCAAGCCGCGCCATACCCATGGTTTGCCGCCCAGCTTATCCTGGAGAGCTCCCTGTGCGCCGCCGGGCGCCAGGACTTCGCCGTGACCGAGGAACGGATGCGAGAGGCCGAACAGCTATCAGAGCAATTTGATCTCCGCCTTACCAGCCTGCGGTGCACCGGTTTTCGCGCTCAGCGGCTCGTGGATACCGGGTATTATCGAGAGGCTATCAAGCTGGCCCGCTCCGCCTTGATGGCAATGGAGTCCGCCGGCTACCCCCTCCGCCGCGCCTACGATTTCCACACCGTGATTCTGCGCGCCGCCACCGATATTGACCGCCCACACACTGCCTATGGCGCGGCGACCATGATGACGGCGGTGTGCGCCCGTACCGGCATGCCGGTCTATGAGATGATCGCTCGCTCGCAGGCCGCCGCCTTCGCCGAGCGCCTCGGCAACCACGACGAGGCAGCCAGTCAGTTTCAGGCAGCCTCGGCCCTGGCTGAACGCCTTGGCGACAACCACGACGCCCAGCACTACTGGCGCCAAACCCGCATCAGCCTATATGCATTTACCCACAACCTCCCAGCGCTTCGGCAACTGCTCTCTGAAACCACCGATCTCAACACCTATTTTGACCGACGACTGGTTGCGGCCCTGTGCCGTGAGGAGCTCGGCACTGGCAACTACGCGTTCGTCACTCAGTTCACGCAGGAGTATTGGAGGCGGCTAACCCCTCCGCTGTCTGCCAGTCCCCGCGTGCTTCGAGCCTACCGCGACGACCTCGTGGATATTTCGCGCTCCGCCATCACGGCGCAACTCGCTCTGGGTCAACCGGCCGCAGCCCTCGCGACGAAGCTGCGCATGGACGATATGGATCGCCGCTTGATGCACTCCCGCGCACCAGCCCCTTCAGCGCCGGGCGTACCCGTCGGTACGGCCGTTGTTATAGCGGAGCAACTCGGCGAAAGGACTGCCATCTGGACCCAAACAGCCACGGGGCTGGCGTTCCGTTGGGCCGGCGACTCTACCGTCCTCAGCCGCCTTGCGCGACGGCTGCTGCGTCTCTGTTCGATGACCAGCGTGGGGGAATCCACAATTCTCGCGACAGCCCGCCATCTCGGTTCCGTGCTCTTCGCCGATGTCAGCCCCCATCACACTCGGATCTATGTCCGCGCTGGGCAAGAATTGGGCGCCCTGCCGCTGTCCCTCTTCACGGTGTCCCGCAATACTCCGGGAGTACTAGTCACCAATCTGCCATACCACGAACGGCCTCTGGCCGGAAGTAGCGCCCTTTCTCTCCACCTGTTCGCCGCGAGCGAGACCAGCCACGACCTACTCGAACTCGTTCCGATCCGCCACAGCATCGACCGCGAAATCGCCTCAATCTCCGAGGCGTTTCCCCGCGCCATCACCATCAAGGGTAAGGATGCCACCTCGCGCGCCCTGGACGCGGCGGCTCAAGCCCCCGGGGTCCTCCACTTCAGTGGACATGCAATCCGCTGGCGTGACGAGATTGCGTTGGTGGTCGCTCCTGACCCAGCCGACCGTGATCCGGACGGCCGCATTGGCTTGTGGACTCTGACGCCTTCCCGCACGTTCCGCAGCCAACTTGTGGTCTTTTCGGCTTGCGGAACCGCTACCCTAGGCCCACGAGACTCCGTCACTCCAGACCACCTTGCGCAGTCCGTGCTTCTCTCCGGATCCGAATACGTCCTTGCCGCCCTATGGGACGTGGACGCCGAGGCGACCGCCTTGTGGATGTCCCATTTCTACAGGGCGCGGCAGCGAGGCGCAGCGCCGCTGCCAGCCATGGACGCTGCGAACCGAGCGCTGCGTGATACCCCAGACTGGAATCATCCGCGCTACTGGGCCGCCTTTTCGCTGTACCAACGCAGCATTCCGGACGCCTGACCGGCGTCCGTTTCATGGACCATCAACCCTAACTAAAAGGACACCGCAATGCCAACACGCCTAAATCTGATCTGCCACGGCATGATCCTCTTTGTCGAAGAATCCGCTCAGACTCTATCCGTCTGCGTGCCGATCGCAGGGCCTCACGAACACCTTTATGGGACACTGAGCCACGCCAGTCCAAGCAAAGCCACGCTGCAAGGCCTCCCGCGCGGGAAGTTCCTGCTTGGCGGTGTGATGGCCAGGTCCGCGCCATTGGCATCCCTATTCGGACATAGCAACTACGTCATCCTCAGGAAGAGCGCCGTCGGTCTCGATCGAACGAAGCTGGAGGCCGAGTCCGCCATCATCACGGTCCCCAAACCCTCCCTTGTCCGTTTCTATCGCCCTTCGGAGCCAAGCATCAACGTTTTCGGCTCGACTCCGATTTCCGTTGCGCACGGCGTACCGGCGGTCGTTCACGACGTCGTCGTTCTCTCCTATCTCCTGATT
>CAYVDY010000198.1:0-10695 GCA_964450255.1 uncultured Candidatus Solibacter sp.
CGATGCCTACATAGATGCCGTAGCGTTCGGCGACGTGCAGCACCTTCTTCAGCGTGTACTTCATGGCGTACCAGATCTCGGTATCGTCCAGCCACGGCGGACGGATGCCCTCGTCGGTATTCACCACCGGCGCGCCCAGAACCTTGGCGAAGCGGATCGCCTTTTCGAGATACGGCACGGCGATCTCAGGACGCACCAGCGGCGTGTGGGTCGAGAGCCCGGAGCAGCGCACGCCGTACTTCTCGCAGATGTCGAGAACGTCGTAGGGATCGTCGTCCATCGAGACGGAGTGGAAGTAGCCGGCCTCGGAGAGCAACTCCCTGCCGTTGTGCACCATCGGTTCGATGATCTTGTAGCCGATGCCGGCCGCGCGTTCGACGCCCGCCGCGAAGGAGAGGTCTTCGCAGCGGCAGAACTCCATATTGATGCCCGGTGTCATAGATTGCTCCTTGCTTGCTCCTTAGACGGTCCACTTGGCGTCCCACGCGACGCGCTGCTTCTTCTGATAGGCCAGGTTGCCCATGTGGCACGCCATGGCCCCGTAGTGGCCATCCACGGCGTTGGCGTTGGGCGCCCTCCTGGACCGCACGCAGTCGAGGAAGTTCGCCATATGGGCCGGTTCCGGCGCGCCCTTGGCCACTATGGGCTCGCCGCCGCCCAGGGGCAGGAACCGGTAGCCGTAACGGAAGATATTCAGCCGCCCCTTCTCGCCCATGAAGACGATGTCGGCCGATTCGCGCGGGTTCATGTCCGTGATGGACGCCTCGAAGGTGACGTTCAACTGCTTGGGGTAGTCGAGCACGAAGTTGATGTTATCGGCGGTGTCGCGCCCGTCGTTGTACTGGTAGATGCCGCCCAGCGCCACGGCGGAGAGCGGGTTGGTGAGGCCCAGATACCAGTGGACGACGTCCACCATGTGCACGAACAGGCCGCCGGTCTGGCCACCGGTGGAGAACTCCCAGTAGGCGAAGCGGTTGAAGTACATCTGCGGATTCCAGGGCCGCTTGGGCAGCCAGCCGAGGACGGATTCCCAATCGAGATTGGCCGGCTTGGTTTCCATCCCTGGGGGGACGGGCGTCAGGTACCCGCTGTTTGCATTCCAGATTGTGCGGACCATGTGCACCGGGCCTAGCAGGCCGGAATCGATGAAGCGCTCCTTGGCCTCGATAAAGTGGCTGATGGACCGCTGCTGCACGCCCACCTGCACCACGCGGTTGCTGGCCTTGACTGCCTTGACGACGTCCAGGCCCTGCATGGGCAGCGAGGTCATGGGCTTCTCGACGTAGACATCCTTGCCGGCATGGCAGGCGTCCACAGTCATGCGCGAGTGCCAGTGATCGGTGGTGGCCACGATGACGGCGTCGATATCCTTGCGCTCCAATACCTTCCGGTAGTCCGCGGATTCATCCAGCTTCGTGCCGGGGAACTGCTGACCGATGAGACCGGTCACGTCCCGCCGGCGTTGATCCCAGGCGTCACAGACCGCGACGAACTCAGCGCCGCCGGCTGCCTTGGTCATGCGCACCAGATGCTGGCCGCGCCCGCCGCAGCCGATCAGGCCGAGCCGCACGCGGTCGTTAGCGCCAATCACTCTGGACGCGGAGATCGCCGTAGAGGCGGAAACCAGGAGAGTACGCCGTGAGACTTCAGAGGTTGACATAGGAATATCCTGGACCAGTATATTCCTACCGGCGATCAGGGGCGCGGGCGCGGTGTGGCGTCGGCCTCCGTGAGGCCCATGCAGTACTTCACTGCCTCCAGCCACATCTTCTGCACATCCGGCCGTTCCCACGATTCCACGGTGTGCCCAAGGGTCGAATAGAACACGCGGCCTTTGCCGTACTGGCGGATCCAGGTGACGGCCCAATCCTTGTCGGCGCGCTTGATGCCTTTCTTCGTGAGGTCGAGCTTGGATTCGTCCAGCCGCATCAGCACGCGCACCTTCTCACGCGAGAAGTCCCTGGCCTGATAGATCTCGTCGAGCACGGTGATCGACTTGTCGAAGTGCTTCACCATGGGGTTCGACGGGTCCTCGATAATGATGGGCGCCTGGAACGTGTTCCATGGATGGCCATCGAAGTAGCCGCCCACCATGTCGCCATATTCGGGCCACTTGTAGAACGTATCCGGCGCGGAGTGCACTCCGATGAAGCCCTTGCCGTCTTCCTTCACGAAGGCTAGCAGCGCGGCCTTCTGCTCGTCGTTCATGTCCAACTCGCCGGTGGTGTAGAACGCCACGGCGTCGAAGTAGTCGATATTCTTGGCGTTCGCAGTCAACTTCTGTTTGGTGAGCAACTGGGTGTCGGTTTTGAAGTAGGTCTCCCAAAGCCCGGACTCCTGTCCGAGTTTCCAGAGAACGCCCATGGCGTGCGAGGTGGAGTCGTGCTGGAAGCCCTTCACCGCGCCGATCACGAGCAGCCTCTTTTTCTTGGCCTGCGCTTGAAGGGTATGATTGACGGGTGCGCAGATGCCGAGCGCGAGCAGGAGAATCGATGCGAATCGGATGGCTTTCATGGGGGTATGCTCCAGTGCGAAGTCATCATATCATCGGGCTGATTGCGCTGACACTGGCCGCGGTGTCGCTGGCTGCCGCCGAAGATCCTGCCGTCCTCAACCGCCAGGGCGCGGAGTTGCTGTACAAGGGCGAGTACGAGAAGGCGCTGGAGACGTTTGAGCGATCCAGGCGTCTGCACCACGAACGCGGCGAGCGGAAGGCGGAGGCCGAGCGCTGGGTAAACATCGGCGCGATCCACTTCTACCGAGGCCGCTATCTTCAGGCCTGGGCCACTTATACGGAAGCATCCGCGCTGATCCGCGACGCGGATAGTTGGGCGGTTGATGTTCGCCAGTTGATCGATATGAACCGCGCGGCAGTGCTGCAGAAGCTCGGACGGGATCAGGACGCACTGGACATTTACAAGCGCATGCGCCAGAGCGTGCAGGGCGTCAGCGCGGCCGAACGGGCGCAGATGCTCTCCAATCTTGGCGCGCTCTATCGCCGGCTGGGCGACCCCTATCGCGCGATTGAGTGCGAACGCGAAGCACTGGCCTCGTTCCGTCAGGAGAAGGATCGGGATGGGGAGCTTGGCGCGGCGAAGAATATCGCTATCGCGCAGGCGCTCGACTTTGAGGACTACGCCGCGGCCCGCGCCGGTTTCACCCAGGTGCTCGCCCTGGCGCTGGGGGCAGGGAACCGCCGTGAGGCGCTACAGGCCCGGCTGTATCTGGGGGAGACCCACTTTCGCTCTGGACGGCAAGATCAGGCGGAGGCGGAGTGGGCCATCGCGCTCTCTCTGGCCCGTGAGCTAAAGGCGCCGGAGGAGGAGTGGAAGGCGCTTTATGGGCTGGGCCGGGCTCGTGACGACCGAGCCATGCTGGAGCAGGCGGCGGGCGTGATCGAAACCAGCCGGGCGAATCTGGGGCGGTCTGTCCTGCGCAACGGTTTTCTGGCCGATAAGCGCGACGTCTACGATGCGCTAATCGAGCGCGCGCGGGGCGACGACGAGTGGCTGAGTTGGCTGGAGCGCTCGCGCGGCCGCGGCGCAGTGCGGCTCGCCGAGATTCGTCAGGGCCTGCCGGATGGCACCGCTTTGCTGGTCTTTTGGGCAGGCCGGCGGGCCGGCAGTCTGCGATGGTTCACGCGGACCGAAGCCGGCGTCGCGCCTCTACGATGGGATAGCCGCGGGCAGCCTGAATCCGCGTGGCTGACCTCCGCGCCTGCGGCACTGAGATGGATCATTGTGCCCGACGGCGTGCTGGCGGGCGTCGCCTTCGATGCGCTACGGACCGCATCCGGCGCGCGCGTCGTCGAGCGGCACGAAACGTGGCTGCTGCCGTCCGTGGCGGCGATGCATGGCGCTACGGCGCGACGCGGCGGCTGGCGCTGGCCCTGGCAGCGGCAATTGTTGGGCATAGGCGATCCGGAGACAGGCGCACTGCTGCCCGGCGACGAGAAGTGGAGCAGGCTTCCACGGGCCGGCCGGGAACTGGACGCGGCGGCGCAGTACATGGACGGCCAATCCACCCTGCTGGAACGCGGCGCTGCCCGAAAGCAGGCGATCGGGTCCGCCAATGAGTACTCCATTCTGCATCTGGCCACGCATGCCTCGGCGGACTACGAGAATCCGGCGCGGTCGCGCATCCTGTTTGCCGGGCCGGAGTATCTGTACTTGAGGGAGGTGGCCGGATTCGACCTGCGCGGGCTCGATCTGGTCACACTATCCGCCTGCGAGACAGCCGCCGGCGCGCTGGCGCGCGGCGATGCTCCGATGAGTTTGAGCCGAGCATTTCTGGATGCCGGTGCGTCAGCCACAGTTGGCAGCCTGTGGGCTGTCCGCGACGAGGCGGCATTGATGTTCACCCAGTTGTTCTATCGCGCGCTCAGCCGCGGAGAGGCCAAGGCGGAAGCTGTGCGCACCGCCAAACTGGCGATGCTACGGCGCGGCTCGCCGGAACAGGACTGGGCTGCCTTCGTTCTCACAGGAGATGGCCGGACTCCGATCGAGCCATTCGTCTCCTGGACGCAGCTACTGAGCGCCGTGGCGGTGGCGCTGATCGTGCTTGGGCTGTGGCTTACTCGCCTGCGATAGGCAGCGGCACGACGGTGGCGCTGGTGGAGTCAGTCATCAGTCCAAGAATCTGGACCGGTGCGCTTGCCTCGATGTGAAGCCTCATCCCGGGCGCCGGGGTGAGCGACGCAAACAATTCATCCAGGCTCCGCACCAACTTCTCCGACGGCAGTAGCGTGACTGACGTAGCGAATCCGCCGATAGACAGCCGCACGACCGCTGGTTCCGCTCCCGGATTCTGCAGCGCGATTCCGGCAAAGTGACCATCCGGGCTGACTGTTTCGGGAAGGTCCATGCTGGCCTGACGCCAAGTCTTGTGCGCGAACATCGGCTTGGTGGCGGCCAATAGATCGTAAGAACTGCCGGATGGCTCCGAGCCACGCACATGCGGGAAGAACGCCCTTTCGGTGAGGTCCGGATTGACCACTTCCACCTTGCGCTGGTCGATCTGGAAATCCTCTTCGAATGCGATCACGAGTTCAGTGGCGGAAACGAAGGTGACCTTCATGGCAGGAGCGTAGTAGATCTCCACCGTGCTCCACGGCCGGAACCCTGTGCCGAGAATCCGGACCGGTTCCCCTGCGCGGACCAGACCCGCGCCCGGCACAACGTCTTCGATGGAGAGGCTTCCCTCTACCGTCACGGAGCCGCTTTCGTTCGACGTAATCACCCAATCGGCTCCCTTGGCATCGAGAAACATGGACTCCGGGAGGATCCGGAAGGTGGCGCGCGTACCGGGTGCAAGGCCGGGCTTCAGCCTGACGGTTGCCGTGAATACCGGATAGTCGGCGCTGTTACCGAGTTCGCCGGATGGAGATGCCGCCTCGATAGTGAGCAGATTGCCTTTTCGGATGGCGGTTCCCAGCGCCTCGCCGCTCTCGCTGAAGATCGACGCGCTGACAATCTCGTCCACAACGGACTCGTCGAATTCCAGATACATGCGGGTTCGGATAATGGGCTTAGGCTCGGTGAGCGTGATCTGCATTTGCGCGAATCCGCCTGCGGGTGCTGCTTCATCGGTGACCTTAAGCCACAACCCCGGGTACTTCCACTTGCCCGGACCCGGTGTGTAGTCCGACGCGCTGAGCAGCGTGGCGCACAACAGAAACAACCCCATTCCGAACTTCATGGCGACAACTCCCGAGACTACTGTTTACCGGAGGGCAGAAGTCGAATGCGCTCCATCGACGATTCGGCGATGACGACACCCTGCTCATCCAGTGCTCGCACCCGCCAAAGCATGGTTTTTCGGGGGAGCATTTCGTGTTGGATGCTCTCCGGGGTTTTAAGTTTCGACTGATTTGTCCGGCCGGTCCAAAGCGTTGCGCCGTCCACTTCCGTCAGGACCACTTCGTAAGTGGCTGATTGAGGCAGCGGTTCCCAGCGGAACTCGTCCGGAGATGTCTGCAGGTCGCCGGACGGAGCCAGTACGCGGATCTGAGCCGACCGAACCGTCAGGGAGCGGCTGTCGTCCAGCGACGGCCCCGCCATGTGCCGCAACTGCAGTCCGCCGGCGATAACCAGCAGCGCAGCCGCGCAGGTGAAAGCGAAACGCGGGAGCGGCGCGCTGGGGAGCCACGCCAGCCATCTGCGGCGGGCGGGAGCCGGAACGGCGGGACGCAGGCGGGCCTCGATCCATGCCAGATCCTGCTCTTCGGCGGCGCCGGCGCTGGCGGCGAGGAACTCGCGCAGACTGGCCAGCTCGTGCTCGCAGGCGGGGCACGTATCGATATGCGCCCTAGCACCCGGCAGCCGTCCCTCGAGGAACGCCTCCAGATCCGCCGGAGTGAGGCAGTCGCCGCAGCGCAGAAAATGTTCAGGATTCATTCTGCAGCCTCCAGCGGCGGGCCGCTTCGCTCAGCTTGCGTCGCGCGGACACAATAAACGCCTTGGCGCCGCTGGCATTGGTCAGCCCCAGTGCGCGCGTGATGGCGTCCAGGGGCATCTCCTCCAGGAAATGCATGACGAACACGCGGCGTTCGGTTTCGTCCAGCGAATCGCGAATCCAGCCTCTCGCCAGTGTGAGCTGCTGCTGCCGGGCCAGGCGATCTTCCATCGGGCCGCCATCGGGCGCCGCCAGAAAAGAGAGCGCCTCCTCGCCAGTGGTGTCCGGCTGGGTGGAGCGCGATTTCACATGGTTCAGGCAGTGATTCCGGCAGACCGTATAGAGCCAGGTGGAAAACTTCGAGTTGCCCTGAAAGCTGTCGAGCCGGCGAAACGTCTGAGCCAGGATTTCCTGCGTCAGGTCGAGTGCCTCCTCGCGATCGGAGGCATAGCGCAGGCACCACAGCGCCACTTTTCGCTGATGGCGCCGGAACAGCTCCTCGACGTAGGGGTCGGAAGGAGACGCAGGTCCGCCCGCGCGGGACCTTGCGATCAACTCCTCGTCGCTGAGCTGCTGCATTCGCGAGCTGGGCCTTCCCGGCCGCCCGCCGTGTCGCCTTCATGTCTGTTAAGACAGCGCTGAAGGCCGTGGGGAACAGAATCCCGTACTCCCACCTGGCTGGTGACCTGCGTTTCATGATACCGGAGGCCGGGCGGCTGCCGCCGGGATGGGCCTACTCCGGCTTGGCGTTCTTGAAGATCTTATTGAGACCCTTCATGGCGCGGTCCACTTCCTTTTCGGTGAGGATGTAGGGCGGCAGCATGCGCAGAACGTTATCGTGCGTCACGTTGAACAGCAGGCCCTGCTCCATGCCCTGCTTCACGAAGTGGCGGCAGGGGAACACCGTCTCCACGCCGATCATCAACCCGAAGCCGCGCACGTCCCTGATGACGGCGTGCTTCTTCTGCATCTGGCGCAAAGCATCGAAGAAGTAGGCGCTGACCCGCCGCATTTGCGGCATCAGTTCATCGAGAACGTCGTAGAACTCCAGGGCGACGCGGCAAGCGAGTGCGCCGCCGCCGAAGGTGGTTCCGTGCATCCCGGGCGCGATAGCCGCGGCCGCCTTTTCGTTGCACAGCACAGCGCCGAGCGGCAGTCCGCAGGCTATCGGCTTGGCCATCGTGACGATGTCCGGCAATATCTCCGGTTGATGCAGTTGATAGGCGAAATGCGTGCCCGGCCGTCCGATGCCGCACTGGATCTCGTCAAACACCAGCAGCGCGTTGTGGCGATCCGCCAGTTCGCGCGCCTTGCGCAGCCACTCACCGGAGATGGGATAAATCCCACCCTCGCCCTGGATGGTCTCCACGAAGATCGCCGCCGTGCGGTCTGTCACCGCGGCTTCAAAGCCGGCCTCGTCGCACACATTCACGAACTTTACGCCGGGCATCAGCGGCTCGAAGTCCTTGCGGTACTTCGGCTGGCCGGTGATCGACAAGGCGCCGACGGTGCGGCCGTGAAAGCTGTTTTCCAGGGCGATGATTTCGAACTTATCGTCTCTCAGCCGGCGGCCGTGCCCGTGTGCCATCTTGATGGCGCACTCTACCGCTTCCGTGCCGGAGTTGCAGAAGAATGTCCGCTGCATTCCGCTGGTTGCGGAGAGCTTCTTCGCCAGCGGACCCTGATACTCGTGGTAGTACAGGTTGGAGCTGTGGATGAGTAGAGCGGCCTGTTCCTTGACCACGCGCATGATGCGCGGGTGCGCATGTCCCAGCGAGTTCACTCCGATGCCGGAGATCAGATCCAGATAGCGCTTGCCATTGATGTCCCACAGCCAGCAGCCCTTGCCGCGCCTGAGCACCATCGGATAGCGCGAGTAGTTCTGCAGCAGATAGGCCCGTTCGAGGTCCATTACCGCGGCGGAGGCGGAAACGGTTGTATCAACACTTCCCATCTCCTTATGGTAATGGAGTCTGGCGCTATTCGACGATGAAGCCGTCGAGATCCAGGTAACATCCGGCAATCACGCCATCGGAGCGGTTCTCCGGGAACCGCAACTCCAGGACGTGGTCGCCGGCGGCGGAGGCGCGGTATGGCTCCGACACAGCCTGCCACTTCGTGGCGGCCGAATACTGGTTCAGCGCAACTGGCTGGCCGTTGTCCAGCGCAACGACTCCCGCGCAGCGGTTGGCGGCGGCAGTGTAGACCAGTTTCACCGCCGAGCCGCGGAACCGGATCTGCAGACTGGATCGGGTGTCATTGGTGTAGACCAGTGTGTGCCGTGCGGCGCCCGGGAACTGGAGATCGCGCGTCCAGTGGCCGAAGAACGTCACGAACGAGTTGAGCTCGTCGTGTGCGCCAGGACCGGCGAAGGACGGAGCTGGTTCGTTGACGGTCTCGTGGGGCGCGGCGAGGCGGCGCAGTTCGATACCGCCCGCCTCGGTCACAGGCCGGGTGAAGCGATCCATGAAAGCCCGTGTGTGCACGTTGCTGAGCGCCCGCCAACTGTGCGCCGCCGGCGCGATGAAGTAAGCGATCCGCTGATCCCGAGCCAGCAACGTCAGAAGTTCCGGGGACGTGGCTTCCTGCAGTTTTGTGTAGAACGGTTCGCTGTGCCAGGAGTTGGTCACCGCGGGGCCCTTGAAGTCCGCAACGGCGTTGCTCTCCAGCCATGCGACGCGCGCCTGCGGATCGTTGGCGTTCAGCCAGTTCACCAACTTGCGTTCCGGCGCCATCTCAGTGAGATAGCGATCGACGGCGGCCCGGTCCAACACCTGGTTCAGAGCGAAGTCGCGCGTGTAGGGGCCGGCCGCCGGCAGCAGGTACAGGTTCAGTAGAAAGGCCACGCCCGCGGTAGCCGCGATCGCTCGCCCTGTCCATTCGCTATGCAGCCGGAATGAGGCGACGGCGATTCCTGCCAGCAGTGTGAACGCCGGCAACGCGGGATAGAGATACCGCAGGTAGGACTGCCCGAGGAATGTGACGATGCAGCCGGTGACGCCTACGGCCATCAGAATCTTCCCGGTTCTCGGCCAACGCGCTCGCCAGCCGACGAGGCAGACCGGGACGAGGATAAAGAAGAAGATGCCCATTGCGCCATCCATTCCCTCGATGAAGCGGCTCGAATGGAAGGTGATGTCGTACCACGTCGTCTTCGACAGCGGTGTCAGGAACCGCGGATCGAGGAAGTTCTCCGCGTCGCGGAAGAAGGGCGAGTGGAACCAGGCGTTGAACATCGGAAAGAACGGATTCTGCGTGCGCAGCCATGCCTCCCAATAGGGGAAACCGCCCACTGCCACCAGCACGGGCACTGCCCGGAACAGGTGCCGCGGTTTCACCTGAAGCACTGCCGCCACGAACAACGGAGCGATGTAGGCCCAGGCGCCAAGCTTCGATGCCGCCGCCATCCCTGCAAGAAACATGCAGGCGATGAAGAATACGGTGCGGCGCTCTTTCAAGTGGATCCGCAGCAGGAGGATTGAGCCGAACAACATGGCTGCAACGAAATTCTCTACGAACATCGAGCCGGTGACATGCTGGGTGAGCGGGGTGGAGAGAAAGCCGCCCACCAGCGCGGCGCACATCCATCCAGGGACGCGTGCGTGGATCCTCTCATAGAGCGTCCAGGCGATGAGCGCCAGAATGGCGCAATTCAGCAGCCTGGCTGAGGCTTCGCCGCCCAGCATCCAGGCGAGCGTGTAGGCCCAGTCGCCGCCCATGGGCATGACCGCCCAGATGAATTCCCGCACTTGGAAAGCCCAGTGGTGCGCCTCGGCCATCCGGGCAGGGATCACCATATGCATGGAGAGGCCGTCGGCGCTCACCTCCGGCTTCAGCGCTGCCAGCCACGCGCATAAAAGTGGGAACAGCGCCACCGCCAAAGGGATCAGTTCGCGGCGGGTTTTCGCGTATTCCATCTGGAGCTGGGGCAGCAGCCGCCGCCACAGCGCGTAGCCGATGGGAATGGCCGGGAGTATCCAGTAGATCCAGCGATAATGAAGCGGCCAGCGGGCCGTAGCCATAACAAAGAAGGTCCACGATGCCAGCCCGACGAAGATGGGCAACAGAACGTTCTTCTGCAGGAACTCGCGTTGAGACCGGAACCAGATGGCTCCCATGGCGTAGCAGGACGCGGCGATGTAGCCGATGCTGACCGGCGCGACAAATCCTACGGCGAGGCCGGTGTAGAGGAACGTCAGTGCGGCAACCAGCAGCAGGTACCAGCGCGGGATCAGCCAGATGGCAACGGCGGAAACGCCGGTGTGCAGCTTCCCGCGCTGCTGCGACCAGGCCCTTGCCCTG
>CAYVDY010000199.1:0-10693 GCA_964450255.1 uncultured Candidatus Solibacter sp.
GGCGTGAACCACGGGCTCGCTCAACGACTCCGATGCGCCCCAGCTGAAGATCACCGAAACAGAGCCGAGGGAGCGCAACTGGAAGTCCCACAGCCGCTCGGAGACGAGTTGAATGCGACGCTTGGCTGCGGCGCCGGTTTCGTGGCTGAAGATCAGAACAAATTCATCTTCGGAAATGCGGCAGGCGAAGTCCTGCTCGCGGGCCAGGGAAATCACCAGACGGCATACAGAGCCCATGAGTTGCTCGGCCGCCGGCTTGCCCTGATCAGCCATCAGGCGGACATAGTCCACAACACTGATCACGATGGCCAGGCCGTTAAAGGGAGCCTCTTCTTCGAGCAGGCGCGCAAGAGTTGAGGCCTCCTGGAATCCGCTGGGCAGAACGAGTTCAGCAGCGGCGGGTTCGTTGGACTCGGTGTGGCGGGCGACCGGAGTCACCGGCATCTCGACAACGTTGGAGCGGATCTCAACGTGGGGAGTCACCAGGGGCCGAGGCTCGCTGGCCATCGGCAGGATCGGATCCGGAATCGCCACGGAGCTCTCGAAGCTGGCAACCGCAGGCTCGAGCGGCCCGGCAATCAGGACCGGAGCAAGTAGTGCGTCGGGCAATTCCAGTTCCAGATGTTCGCTTGAGAAGACGGTTTCGATTTGAGCGACTGGCAGGATCGGCTCCAGCGGCTCGGCCTCCAGAATCGGTTCGATCGCCGCAACAGGCAAAGCCGTTTCCATCGATTGCACCGGCTGGACCTGCCCGGCCTCAGCCACGGGCAGTGCCAGTTCCAGCGGCTTGGCCTCGGCGGCGGCGGGCGCCGCCACGTCCATCAACTGTTCCTGCCATGCCTGCTCGGCCTCAGTCACGGGCAGTGCCAGTTCCAGCGGCTCGTCCATCGGCAGGACATCGTTTTCGTTGAGAACGCGGATGCGGACAACCGGCGCGTCAATTTCGCTGATAGTCTCGCCGATAAGCTCCTCCGTTACCATCTCCGCTGCAGCGTCCGAAGTAACCTCCACCACCGCCGGCTCAGCAATCTCAAAGACAGGCCCTTCCATCGAAAGGCCGGCCTGCGGCCGGAGCGAATCGCCTGTGACAAAAACACTGGCAGGGATTGGCTGGGTTGTCGTCGCCGGGACTGCCACTGCCTCCAGGTGCAGTTCTTCCTGGTTCTCGATCCGGCGAAGCTCGGCAGAGCAACTGGACTTCAGTCCGGAAACGATGGAGGCGGCCTGCGCCGGAGACTGCGCCATGAACGGCTCGATCACGGGGTGAGCGATTGAGCGGCTGGATTCCGCACTCCGGACCAGGACTGGCTGAACACCGGCAACCGGTGGAGTAGTCTCCGCCATAGGTTGAACCGGATTAACTACTGGAGCAACCTCCGCCGCCACTGGCTGCGGGTGTTTCTTGAGGACGATGTTCTGTGCCCAAGTGGGGACTTGACCGGCTTCAGCGTCCGCCGGCGCAGTAACCGCACTCGGCGGCGGCTGCTGTCGGCGACCCTCACGGCGGCGCATCGACCGCTCCTGCTGCGCCAGTTCAAAGGACTCCCGAGTGTCTGGCGCTTGCGAAGCAGACTGTCTCGCCTGCTGTGGCTGGGCTGACTCGAGGGGCTGTGCGGCAACGGGCCGCGGAGTTGGAACCGCTATCGGAGCGGGCGCCACCCGCGCCTGCACCAGAGTTTCGATCGTGTGCCGCTGGACCTTGTCCAGTATCTCTTCCCGCTTTTCGCGCTCGTCCTGGCGGACGCGCATCTCAATGTTCGACTCCCTGAGTTGCTCATTATTGCCCTTCAGGAAGTCGCAGATGAGTGCGACGAATGCGGCTCCGAGGATGACGACCAGGCTAACAAAGACCTGGAGTTCTATAGCGCCCATGCAAATACCCTACAAAGAGTGTAGGAGTTCGCCATAAGGAGGCCAATAGGACTATGGACTCAAATCGCGTTGGTACCATAGCTCGATTCCCCGAGAACTTCCGTACTAGTCCCCTGATGGTAAAACCTTAGAGGTACTAAGAGAAGGTGCTCTCCCTAAGCGCTGCGCCACTTCAGATCCACGGACTTACCGTTCTTCTCTTGATTACCGCCAAACGCACGCAAGGTCAACGCCGCGCCCTCGCTGCGCAGTCGCGCCTCCACCCAACCCACCGGCTCGGAGTCTCGAAAGTTGTAGCCTACGGCCGGCAGGTTGACAAGATGAATGCCTTCCCACTGGTCGTACGCGTAGTTGTGGGAGTGACCATAAAAGATCGCCTTCACCTTTCGAACCTGGCGAACCGTGTCGAGCAGGCGCGGGGCGTCCAGCAGTGCGCCGTCGTCGTCGGACAGAGTATGGTGCACGAACAGCAGTGTGGGCAGATCGCTGGAGGCCTTCAGGTACTCCGCCAGCCAGGTGCGCTGCGCTTTGCCAAGAAAACCGGGAGTGGAATTGGCCTCCACGAGCGAGTCGAGCACGATCAGCCGCACGGCCGGCCCTTCCACCACGAGCACGTGGCGGTTTTTCAGCGCTTGCGCACCGGCCTGGGCCCCGCCGAACGCGGCCACGAAATTCTGGCGGTGATCGTGGTTGCCGAGTGCCATCGCAAGAGGCATGGCGTCTGACACGGGCTTCAGAATGTTGCGGATCGCCTCGTAATCCCCCGGAAGGCCTTCCAGCCTGGCAACATCGCCGCAGATCAACGCGCCCTGCGGCTTGGCTGCAACGATTTCGGGCACAATGCGCTTCAGGTTGGCGACGGGTTGGAATCCGCGGTAGGCGTTAGCGGGATCGGCCGGGATATGGGTATCAGAAAGCAGAGCCCAGTGCATCTCGGGCGAGGCGGAGCGAAGTAAAGAGGCTCCGGCGCCAAAAGCGGAGAGCGAAAAGGCGCGGCGTGACAGGGAAGGCAGAGAGGAGACGGGCATACTCGAAAGTGTACCCGACTCGTGATTACAGTACATTGAATGAACTGCTGGAATGTACTGGAGGTGCGGCTGTGAAAGAACTGGGATTCGTCAAAACAACCAAGCGAGGCGAGAAGAGCAAGCTGGTGCGGCTGGCACAGGAGTGGCTGTGCCTCAGCGACTTCAGCGTGGTGTTGGACGGCGACTTTGGGCCGGGTACCGAGTTGGCGGTCATGCGCTTTCAGAAGAAGTTGAAGCTGCCGGAAACGGGACACGTGGATGAGACCACCTGGGACGCGCTCGTTAAGCCGATGCGGGAGGCTCTACAGCCCATCCCGGCCGGCTCGAAGAGCCTGCGGCATCTGGTGGTGGCCTACGCCGAGCGTCACTTGGCGCGGCATCCGAAGGAGGTGGGCGGCGAGAACAGCGGTCCCTGGGTGCGCCTCTACATGAACGGGCAGGAGGGTAAGGCTTGGCCCTGGTGCGCCGGATTCGCCACGTTCGTTTTAAGGCAGGCGAGTGACACGCTGGGCGTGCCGGCGCCGTTACCTCGCTTGTTCGGATGCGACTCGCTGGCAGGCCTGGCGGAGACCAGGGGGATTCTTCTGCGCACGAGGACGGCGGCGGACTTCGCCAAGGTCGAGGCGGGTACGCTGTTTCTCGTGCGGAAAGGGCCGTTCCACTGGCAGCACATCGGGATAGTGGCCCAGGTGCAGGGCGACGCGATGATCACAATCGAGGGCAATACCAACGACGACGGCGTGCCGGAGGGATTTGAAGTGTGCCGCCGGTCGCGGGGCCTGAAAGACAGAGACTTCCTTCTTGTCTGATAGCTACTGGCTCACCGGCTTGGCCTGGAGATAGCGGTGCGTGACGTACTGGATGGAGCGCACCTGCTCGTTCTTGCCTTCCAGCCGGAGTAGCACTTCAAAGAATGGTGACTTGCGGCCACGCGGCCCCTCGGGCGGATCAGCGTCGAGCACCTTCTGAAGCGCCGCCAGGTGGGTGGGATCCAGAATGTATTGAGCTGCACCCTGAGTAGACCAGCTATGCATGCCACCCAGCCGCAGGATGCGGCGGTCCAATTGTGTGCCCGGCCAGACACTGACCAGCGAATACGTGGTCACCACTCCCGAGAACCCGACAGCCGGATAACTGCTCTTCTCGCCCGGCATTGCGACCTTAGGATCGATGGAACCGGCCTTTTCGCCGTTGTAGGTGAAGGCTGTCGGCAGATCCAGACTCTGCAGCAAGGTCTGGAATCGCAGCGACGAGATCACCACCAGGTTCTTGCCGGCGAAGTCCGACGGGGCCAGAAAGTGCGAGTTGAGCATGGTGACCGGCTGGCGGCGCTGTTCCAGAAATCGGATGACTTGATGGGAACCGATTGCCTCGCCGATTCCTGTGTAGACATCCTCCTGCGGCCGGAACGGCTTCTTGAGGAGCCGTTCGATCTCTATGATGAACTCGCCCCGCGGATCCGAGGGCCGATTGACTTGCACGTCGCGCAGGTAAAGGCCATCGCCGCCATTGTAGAAGAGCGGCACGCCAAAACTCACGATCGTCGGCACACCGGGCTTCAGGAACTGCCCCCAAACGGCTGGGGCCGCCACAGGCACCATCGCGGGGTCAACCGGCCGATGTAGCAGCATCGCGGTGACTACTGCGGCACAGACCGCTCCGGCGAGAAATGCGGCCCATAGCGGTAATCGGCGCGCTAAGGGCAGTTGGGGGCCGACAGGCTCCACCTCGATCGCTGGCCGGGGTGCGATCAGTGGCACATAGCCGCCACGGGGGAGATCTATCCGCAGGAGCGATTCCCTACCCTCATTCTCGTAATAGCTCTGGATCTTCTTGCGGAGCAGGCTGGCCTGGACCCGCACGATGGCGTCGTTTCGCGGATCGTAGTCGCGCGAACGATGGAATACCTCCAGGCCGAGCGAGTACTCCTTCAGCCCGTCTCCGCGTCCGGCCATCGACTCCTCCACCAGGTGGCGCAGCAGCCGCTTTAGTTGATGAGATTCGCGCAGCCAACGGCTTTCGAGCAGCCGTTCAAGCTCGGCAAGTACCTCATCGGGCGGCAGCGGCGCGGCCGGCATGATGGAGGAGGACATTCGGAGTTTCTCAGAAGAGCTTGGAAGCAATCGGTTTTAACCGTTAAACCACTCCATTCTATCCCTCTTTGGGAGCTGTGTGACACTAGAGTGATCGAAGAGGGAGTTTCCAAGTTGATACCACGCATCGCGCTGATTTGCATGCTGGCCACGACGGCCATCCTGGCACAGAGTACACAAGGCACCTTCACGGGCACTGTCACGGACCCGCAGGGCTCCGGTGCCCCGGGGGTCTCGGTGGTCGTAACAAACACCGGCACCAGCCTCACGTTTAAGGCCGTCAGTTCAGAAGACGGCACCTACGTCATACCGGCGGTCCCCGCCGGACCTTATGAGCTATCCGCCACCATCGCCGGCTTCAAGGCGTTCAAGCAGACCGGCCTGACGCTAGAGGTTTCTCAACGATTGAGGGTGGACATCCGCCTGGAGATCGGCGCCGTCACCGAGAGCGTCAACGTCACCGCGGAGATCCCTCGCGTACAAACTGAGGATTCGGCGCTGGGTACTGTCGTGGAGACGCGGCGCATCGAGGATCTCCCCCTCAACGGCCGGCATGTGTTCAATTTGGTGAAGATCGTCGCCGGCGTGCAGCCCAGGTTCAACGCGACAGACGGCTTCGCGGAAGTGAGCAACCAGAACTTCTCGCAGATTCGGATCAACGGGGGGCCCGCCTACGGCAATCAGTTCTACCTGGATGGCGCGGTCAATTCAGCGCCCGTCCACAATGAGATCGCCGTCGTGCCGATGGCCGACGCCGTGCAGGAGTTCCGCGTGGAGACGAACGCGCTGAAGGCTGAATATGGCCAGACCAGCGGCGGCGTGGTGAACGTGGCCACGAAATCGGGCACTAACGAATTCCATGGTTCTCTCTATGAGTTCCTGCGCAACGACGCGCTGGATGCGCGCAATGCCTTCTCCACTCAGCCCGACCCGCGCACGGGGCGCATCAAGCAGGTATTGCGCTACAACCAGTACGGCGGCACGGTGGGCGGCCCGGTGGTGATTCCGAAACTTTACAACGGCAAGAACCGGACGTTCTTCTTCGCCGGCTACGAACAGTGGAAGTGGCGCGCCACGGGTTCTCCCCGGCTCGGCACGGTAGCGACACAGCAGCAGCGCGATGGCGACTTCTCGAACAACCGCGACGGACGCGGCGTACTAATCCCCCTGTTCGACCCGGCAACCACACGGGCCAGCACCACGGGAGCAGGATTCGTACGTGACGTCCTGCCAGGCAATATCGTCCCTAAGAGCCGCATGGATCCGCTCTCCCTCAAGGTTCTCCCCTACATGCCTACGGCAAACGCAACCGCTACCGACCCATTCACTAATGCCAACAACTTCGTGGCGCTGGTGCCCTCGAAGCTGGACCAGGGCACGACGACCATGCGCGCCGACCACCGCATCAACGACAGTTCCAATCTCTTTTTCCGCTACTCTGGCACGCGCAACACGGGTGAGGACGCCGGCTGGGGCCTGGGCCCGGCAGACCCCGCGGCCCGCAACGACCAGCGCGACAACCACAGCGCCGTGGCGAGCTACTCCCGAATGATCGGGCCGACGATGCTCAATGACCTGCGCATCGCAGTTGCCCGGCAGTGGCTGCCCTTCCAGCACCCCAGTTTCGATCAGGGTTGGCCAGGCAAGCTAGGTTACCCATCCATCATTCCGCAAGACCAGTTCCCGCCTGTTGTGATCGCCAGCATGCTCGCGATCGGCAGTTCCAGCTTCTCGGCTGGCCTCCGCGCCCAGCAGTACGTCCAGATCGTCGACGGCCTCAACATCACGAAGGGCAAACACACATTTAAAACCGGCTTCGACTTACGTTGGTCGCGTCTCAGCTTCGTGAATCGCGCCAATCCCTCCGGCGTATTCAACTTCAACGCTGATCTGACCGGAAACCCGGCGGCTCCGGCCGGCACGGGCTTCGGCATGGCGACGTTCCTGCTGGGCGAGGTCAGCGGCGGCCAGGCCGGCTACCGGCCCTTCTTCCAGTACCGTTCGCTTCCACTCGGCGTTTACTTCCAGGACGACTGGAAGATCCGGCGCAACCTGACCCTGAACCTCGGCATGCGCTACGACGTCAGCTTCGGCCCGTCGGAGATGCATAACCGCTACTCCAACTTCGATCCATTCGTGATGAACAGCGAAACGAAGCGGCCGGGCGTACTGAACTACGCCGGCGTGAATGGGTACTCCAAGAACTTCGTAGAACTGGACAAGAACAACTTCGGGCCGCGCATCGGTTTTGCGTGGGACCCGAAGAATGACGGCAAAATGGCGATCCGCGGCGGCTGGGGTCTGATCTACACCACATCCGACCAGGGCAACACGGTAGGCGACAGTTCCAACGCATTCGGATACTCCATCGACACACCGTTCGCTCAACCGGCAGGCATTCCTGGCAAGGCGTTCCAGTTCAGCCAGGGCCCCTCCTCCATCCTGCAGCCTCTCGGTTCCGCCGGTGGCCCCAGCGCCTTCCGCGGCTTGACAGTCCGTTACCAGGACCAAAACGCCCCGGTGCCATACCTGCAGCAGTGGAACGTGGCGATCCAACGCTCCCTCTGGCAAGGCTGGGTGGTCTCGGCCGTCTATGCCGGCAGCAAGGGTACCAAGCTCTACGGTGGCAACTACAACTTGAATCAGCTCGACCCGAAATACTTCGCCAGCGAGGGAGCCAACCTCCAGCGCCTGGTGGATAACCCCTTCTTCGGTCAGATCACCACTGGTCCACTGGCGAGCCGGCAGGTGCAAGCACAAGTGCTGCTGCGCCCCTTCCCGGACTACCAGAATGTGCAGACCTTCGCCAATAACAATGCCAGCACCATCTACCACTCGCTTCAACTGTTCGCTGAAAAGCGCTTCTCGAACGGCGTTAGCGCGCTGGTCAGCTACACGAAATCGAAGCTCATCGGCAACATTCCCAGCGTGGGCGGTGGCGGCGAGGGCGGCAATCTGGCCGACTTCCGGATCGGCGCCTACAACCAGAGCATCGATCGCGCCATCGACCCCGACGACGTCTCACAGCGCCTGGTCGCCAGCGGCGTATGGGAATTGCCGGTTGGCCGCAACCGTGCCTTCGGCAAGAGCATGAACAAGGTGGCCGACGGGTTCTTGGGCGGCTGGCAGTTGAATGGTATCGGCACCTTCCAGAAGGGCCTGCCCCTGGTCGTGCGCGGTACCAACAACTTCACCGGGATCGGTTACCCAGATGTTGTGGGCGAGCCGACTCTGCCCAGCGATCAGCGCTCGGCCAACGGCTGGTTCAACACTACCGTATTCCGCAACCCCGCCAACTGGACCATCGGTAACGCGCCACGAACCCTGCCTCGTACGCGCGGCCCGGGCCTGGTGGACGTGAGCTTCTCCATCTTCAAGAACTTCCAGATCGCGGAGCGGTTCCGGCTGGAGACTCGCTGGGAGATGTTCAACGCCCTCAACACCGTCAATCTGAACAACCCGAACACAACCTTCTCGCCCAACCCGGCGGGGGTCAACACCAACGCCAACTTTGGGCGCATCTTTGGTGCGTTGGATGCCCGCAGGATGCAGATGGGATTGCACCTGTCGTTCTAGGATAGCCACCAATGCGCACCCTCTTCCTGACGCTGCTGCTGGCCGGCTCCACGCTGGCCCAGCAGCAGTTCGACCTCGTTGTTTACGGCGGCACCGCGGGCGGTGTCGCCACCGCCACTGCCGCCGCGCGGCATGGCCTGAAAACCGCGTTGCTGGAACCCGGCAGCCACATCGGCGGCATGGTGACGGGGGGACTCTCCGGCACCGATGTCGGCAAGATCGAAGTGATCGGCGGCATGGCACTGGAGTTCTACTGGCGCGCCGGGCGCCACTATCAGCAGGACCGCCATCTTCAATCGTTGTCCTGGATGCCGGAACCCGGCGTCGCCGAAAATCTCATGCGGCAGATGCTGGCCGATGCCAAAGTGACGCTCCTCGAAAAGCACAGGCTGGTCGAGAAGAAGGGCGTCATCAAGCAGGGTACGCGCATCGTCGAAGTCGTCATGGAGAATGGCGCTCGCTTCCGCGCCAAGGTCTTCGCCGATTGCAGTTACGAGGGCGACCTCATGGCTCAGGCTGGCGTCAGCTATACCTTTGGGCGCGAGGGCGCCGCTCAATATGGCGAGCCCCTGGCCGGCGTTCGCGCCCACACCGGCAGCCATCAGTTTGCCGTGGATATTCCAGCCAAGGATAAAAATGGCGAGCTTCTACCGGAAATCCAGGCCGAACCGCGCGGTGAGCCGGGCTCGGCCGACAAGCGGATCCAGGCCTACAACTTCCGCGTGATCGCCACCAACGTCGCGGCCAATCGCATTCCGTGGCCGAAGCCCGCCGGCTACGATTCGAAGCGATATGAACTGCTGGCCCGCTACCTGCCGGCCATGACAAAGTACATGGGACGTCCGCTGACCATTAACGAGGTGAACCTGCTTCGCGTCATCCCCAACGGCAAGGCCGATTTCAACAACCAGGGCGCCTTCTCCACCGATTACATCGGGAAGAACTACGGCTATCCAGAGGGCAGCTACGCCGAACGCGCCCGCATCTGGCAGGATCACATCGACTACCAACAGGGCTTCTACTACTTTCTCGCCAACGACCCGCGGGTTCCGCGCGAGTTGCAGGAAGAGATGCGCCAGTGGGGCCTGGCCAAGGATGAATTCACCGATACCCGCAACTGGCCCAATCAGCTCTACGTGCGCGAGGCGCGCCGCATGGTGGGCGGCTTTGTGGCCAGCCAGAAGGATCTCCAGACCGAACGCACCAAGACCGACGTGATCGGCATGGGCAGCTACAACTCCGATTCCCACAACGTCCAGCGGCACGTCGCGCCGGACGGAATCGTGCTGAATGAGGGCAACGTCGAGGTGGCGGTGCAGCCCTACCAGATCCCCTACAGGGTTCTGGTGCCCAAGCAGTCAGAGGCCGAGAACCTCCTGGTGCCGGTGTGCTTCTCAGCCAGCCACGTCGCCTATTCCAGCTTGCGCATGGAGCCCCAGTACATGATCCTGGGCCATGCAGCCGGCGTGGCATCGGCGCTGGCCGTGCAAAAGGGAGTGGCCGTCCAGGCTGTCCCCGTGGAGGAGTTGCAAAAGATCCTGCTGGCCGAAGGCGGCGTGTTCGAGCAAGGCGTCGAGATCCAACTCAAAGCGCTGGCCCGCATCCGCGAACTCTACCAGCCGGCACGTCAGCCCCTCAAGCGTGCGCCGTGGGCGCGGCCCGAACCCAAGAGTAACTAGAGGCAATCATCATCATGTCTTTTCGATTCATCGCCACCATGCTGGCGTGCGCGGGACTTTGCGCCGCGCAGCAGCAGTTTGATCTGGTCGTTTACGGAGGCACGGCCGGCGGAGTCGCCACGGCGCTCTCCGGCGCGCGCCACGGCCTGAAGACCGTGTTGCTGTAGCCGCGCAAGCACGTCGGCGGCATGATCACCGGAGGCCTGTCCCGCACCGACGTCGGCAGGCGCGAGGTGATTGGCGGCCTGTCGCTGGAGTTTTACTACCGCGTGGGCGAGCGCTACGAGATGCGCCGCTTCAACAACCCCGTGGCCTGGTTCTACGAACCGAAGGTCGGCGAGGCTGTCCTGCGCGACATGCTGCGCGAGGCGGGCGTCACCGTGCTCTACGATCACCTGCTCAAGGAGAAGGACGGCGTTCGCCGCGAAGGCGCGCGCATCGCCGA
>CAYVDY010000200.1:0-10669 GCA_964450255.1 uncultured Candidatus Solibacter sp.
GGGGATGTCGGAGCATCTGCTATCGCACAACTTCAACCTTGTGGATCACGACGGGCTGCCGACGCGCTGGTCCGTGTTCGATCCGCACAGCATGAATCAGAACAGGGAGTGGTGGCAGGAGCGGGGGATGAATTCGCTCTCGATCATCGCGTATCTCAAGGCGACCTATCACATGACTGGGGACCTCAAGTACGAGCAGGCGATTCAGCGGCTGATCCGCGACCATGGGTACTCGATGAACGTCCTGACGCCGAAGACCCACCTCGGACCGGGGGCGGGGAATCAATCGGACGACGAGATGGTATTCATGAACTTCTTCACGCTGTTGCGTTACGAGAAGGACCCGGATCTGGTGCAGAAGTACGCGCTGGCGTTCTATAACGCATGGCAGAACGAGGAGCCGGAGTTGAGCCCGCTGTTCCACTATCTGGTGGCGGCGGTGAATACGGGCAAGACTTTCAGTGAGGCGGGCGGCACGCACGATATGGCGCCTACTGGGCCATGGCTGGAGGAGTCGCTGGACACGCTGCGGCGGTATCCGCTGGACCGGGTGAACTGGGGCCAGCAGAACAGCCACCGGACCGACATCGTACCGCTGTCGGCCTTTGCCACCGACCGCAGGCCGCGTTCGCGCGGGGCCCGGAACAATGGCCGGGTACTGCCGGTGGACGAGCGGGTGCTGGAGCATTGGAACCACGATCCGTGGACGCTGGATACGAACGGGAATGGGCGGAGCCTGGCGGATGGGAATTCGTTTCTGTTGCCGTATTATATGGGCTTGTACTTCGGATACGTGAAGGAGTAGGCATCATGTTCTCACGACACGGAGTCAGCCGGCGCGGGTTCGTCGCTGCGCTGATGGCTCCGGTTGCGGCGCCGATCGTCGATACGCACACGCACTTCTACGACCCGGCGCGGCCGCAGGGCGTGCCTTGGCCGCCGGTGAGTGAGAGGACTTTGTACCGGCGGGTGTTGCCGCTGGAGTTTGAGGCGCTCGCGCGGCCGCACGGGGTGACGGCGACCATCGTGGTGGAGGCGAGTCCGTGGCTGGAGGACAGCCAGTGGGTGCTGGACCTGGCGACGGAGCATCCGGTGATTGCGGGGCTGGTGGGGCATCTGAAGCCGGGGGAGGCGGGGTTTCGCGAGAACCTGGCGCGGTTCCGGAAGAACCGGTTGTTTCTAGGGATCCGGCTGGGCGGGGGCGTGCTGGCGAAGGGGCTCGGCTCGACGGCGTTTGTGGACGATCTGCGGCGGCTGGCCGGTGAGGGCTTGCAGGTGGATCTGTTTGGCGGGGCGGGGATGTTGACGGATGTGGGACGGCTGGTGCGGGCCGTCCCGGAGTTGCGCATCGTGATCGATCATCTGCCGCTGGATGGGCCGGGTGGGGCGGAGTTGGCGGCGTTAGGGGAGCATCCTCGCGTGTATGCGAAGGTGTCGGGGCGGACTACGGATCAGGCGGGGCTGGATGAGTTGTGGCGCGTGTTCGGGGCAGACCGGCTGATCTATGGCTCGAACTGGCCGGTGAGCGACCGGGTGGCGCCGTACGGGCGCGTTTTTGCGACCGTGCAGACGTACTTCGCGGGCAAGGGTGAGGCGGCGACGCGCAAGTATTTTTGGGAGAACGCGGTGGCTGCGTACCGGTTCCGGACGTCCGCTTAGGGCTTTTTCGGGGGGAAGTCCTCAAACATTTTGGCGGCGGCCTTGTCGACCTTCTCGCGGCCCTGTTTCTGGCTATCGACGGTGTCTCTGGCCATCGCGACCCAGGCGGATTTCTTGGTCTTGGCGTCGATGAGGTTGACGACGAAGGTGCCCTGGTTGCTGTAGCTGGTGAGCGCCATGACGGGTTGGGCGGTGCTCCAGTAGCCGGTGTAGTTGTCGGGGAACCAGGCGAAGATGAGGGCGTCAGTGTGCGGAGAGGTCTCTTTCATGGCGGCGGTGGCGACCTGTAGATCGGCGCCGGACTGGACCTCTTTGAGGCCCTTGGCCTGCAACTCTCGATCGATGGCGGCCTTGATCACGGGCGCCGCGATTTCGTCGTTCTCGTGGATGCCGCTCTTGTTGATCGTCTTGACGGGCAGCCACTGGTAGGTCTTGTACTGCTTGCAGTCGTTGCCGGCCTGGTGCTGAGTCTGCACTTTGAGCTCTGCCATCAGGGGCGCGGTCAGCAGGGTGGCGGCGCAGAGAAAGGGCAGCGTGAGTTTACGGGACATGCGAATCTCGTGATTGTCGCGCAAGATTGATAGGCTGTTACGGAGCCATGCCTACGACTACACGCCGACGATTTCTGCAGGCCGTTCCGGCCACGATGAGTGTGTTGAGCGCAGCACCCGCGCCGGGCGCGTTGTCGCTCTGGTACCGCAAGCCGGCGGCGAACTGGGTGGAGGCGCTGCCTGTCGGCAACGGGCGGCTGGGTGCGATGGTATTCGGCAACGTGCAGCGGGAACAGATTCCGCTGAATGAAGACACGCTGTGGTCCGGGTATCCGAAGGACTGCAACAATCCCGACGCGAAGAACCATCTGGCCGAGGTGCGGCGTCTGGTGTCCGCGGAGAAGTACGCGGAGGCCGACGCGGTCTGCAAGAAGATGCAGGGGCCGTACAACCAGTCCTACCAGCCGCTGGGGCATCTGGTGCTGGAGTTCGATCACGGCGGGACAGCGGCGGAATATCACCGTGAACTGGATTTGGATAGCGCTGTGGCGTCGGTCCGGTACAGCGTGGATGGCGTGACGTATACGCGCGAGGTTCTGGCGAGTCATCCGGCGCAGGCGATCGCCATCCGGTTGACGGCGTCGAAGGCGGGGGCATTGAGTTTCCGCGCGTCGCTGGATTCGCTGCTGCGGCACGAGGCCGTGCCCACGCCGATTCCGAAGACGCTGCGGCTGCGGGGGAAGGCTCCATCGCACGTGGATCCGAACTACTTCGGTGCGAACAAGGAGCCGGTGCTTTACGACGACGCCGAGGGTAAGGGAATGCGCTTCGAGGCTTGGCTGCGGGTGATTCCGGAGGGCGGCGCGGTCTCGGTGGCCGAGGGCGTGCTGTCGCTGCGGGGCGCGAATGCGGCGACGATTCTGGTTACGGCCGGAACGGGGTTCAAGGGGTTCGATCAGATGCCGGACGCGCCGGCGGAGACGATTGCGGCAGGGTGCCGGAGCCTGTTGGAGATTGCGGCGCGCCAGAAGTATGAGGCACTGCGGGCGGCGCACACGGCGGATCACCAGGCGTTGTTCCGGCGGGTGTCGCTGGACCTTGGCGGCGGAGAAGCGGCGGCGCTGCCGATGAACGAACGGCTGGAGCGGTTGAAGACGCAGCCGGACCCGCAACTACTGGCGCTGTACTTTCAGTACGGGCGGTATCTGCTGATTGCCAGTTCGCGGCCGGGGACGCAGCCGGCGAATCTGCAGGGGATCTGGAGCACGGAGATCCGGCCGCCGTGGTCTGCGAACTGGACGGCGAACATCAACGCGCAGATGAACTACTGGCACGCGGAGACGGGGAATCTGAGCGAGTGCCATCAGCCGCTGTTCTCGTTGATCGACGAGTTGAGCCGCAACGGTGCGCGGACGGCGCAGGTGAACTACGGACTGAGCGGATGGGTGTCGCATCACAATGTGGATGTTTGGCGGCAATCGGCGCCGGTAGGCAGTTTCGGAGCGGGCGCGCCGACGTGGGCGAACTGGCAGATGAGCGCGCCGTGGTTCTGCTCGCATCTTTGGGAGCACTATCTGTTTACGGGCGATCGCGCGTTCCTGAAGAACCGCGCGTACCCGCTGATGAAGGGCGCGGCGGAGTTCTGCCTGGAGTGGCTGATCGACGGGCCGGACGGCAAGCTGACGACGTGTCCCTCGTTCTCGACGGAGAATACGTTCCGTGGGCCGGATGGGAAGAACGCGCAGACGAGCGCGGGCTGCACGATGGACATCGCGTTATGCGAGGAGATATTTGCGACGTGCAGCGAGGCGGCGAAGCTGCTGAATGTGGATGTGGCGTTCCGGGGGAAGCTGGAGGCGGCGCGGCTGCGGCTGCCACTTCATCAGGTTGGCTCGTATGGGCAATTGATGGAGTGGTCGAAGGATTTTGTCGAGGCGGAGCCGGGGCAGCGGCACATGTCTCACATGTATGGGCTGTACCCGGGCAACGTGATTACACCGCGGCGCGCACCCGCGCTGGCGCAGGCGTCGCGGATCTCGCTGGAGCGGCGGTTGGCGGCGGGCGGCGCGTATACGGGGTGGAGCCGGGCGTGGGCGATCAATTTCTGGGCGCGGCTGGAGGATGGGGATCGGGCGCACGAGTCGTTGATGATGCTGCTACTGAAGAGCACTACTCCGAATCTGTTCGACACGCACCCGGCGGGGAACTCATTCATTTTTCAGATCGACGGCAATTTTGGCGGGGCGGCGGCCGTGGGCGAGATGCTGCTGGGGAGTCACGACCGCGCGATTCATTTCCTGCCGGCGCTGCCGGCGGCGTGGCCAGTGGGGTCGTACAAGGGGCTGCGGGCGCGGCAGGGCGTGACGGTGGATCTGACGTGGGCTAACGCGAAGGCGACGGGGGCGGTGCTGCGCTGTTCGTTGAACGTGCCGCTGATGTTGCGCGCGCCGAAGGGGCAGACGGTGGCGGAGGTGCGGGAAGGGACGAGGGCCGTGCCGCTGAGCGGGGGAGAGTTCACGGCGCGGGCCGGTGCGACGTATCGGGTGGTGTTCGGTTAAGGAGTTGTGGGATGAAGTTGATCTGCTTGCTGATTGCCGGCGCGGCGCTGGCCGGGGCGGCGATCACTCCATATTCGCTGGAGTGCGAGGCGCGGCGGAATCCGGTTGGGATCGATGCGGCGCAGCCTCGGCTGGGGTGGAAGCTGAAGTCGGCTGAGCAGAACCAGAAGCAGACGGCGTATCAGATTGTGGTGGCGGGGCCGGAGGGTGTCGTCTGGGATTCCGGGCGCGTGGCCTCGGCGGAGACGACATGGATCGGGTACGTGGGCAAGGCGCTGGCGCCGTTCCAGAAGTACTCGTGGAAGGTGCGCGTGTGGGACGGCGCGGGCGTTCCTTCGGAGTACAGCGAGCCGGCGGAGTGGACGATGGCGATGGCTGGAACGGAGTGGCGGGCGCGGTGGATCAGCCATCCCGACCGCGTGCTGCGTTCGGGTCCGCTGCCGTTGTTTCGCAAGGAGGTGGTGCTGGAGAAGCCGCTGCGGCGGGCAGTCGTGCTGGTGGCCGGGGTGGGGTTCCATGAGCTGCACATCAATGGGGCGAAGGTGGGCGACCATGTGCTGGCTCCGGCGTGGACCAACTATCGCGCGACGGTCAACTACGAGACTTTCGATGTGACTGCGTTGCTGAAGCCCGGCGCGAATGCGTTGGGGGTGATGCTTGGGAATGGCTTTTATAACGTGGCGGGCGGGCGCTATGTGAAATACGCGGGATCGTTCGGGTTCCCGCGGATGGCGCTGCAACTTCATCTGGAATTTGTGGACGGCAGCGTGCGGGACGTGACGACGGATGGGACGTGGCGGGCCACTGAGGGGCCGATCACGTTTTCGTGCATCTTCGGTGGCGAGGACTACGATGCGCGGCTGGAGCTGCCGGGTTGGGATGCGCCGGGCTTCGATGACACGAAGTGGCGGAATGTGGCGGCGGGCGAGGCGCCGGGGGGCGTGCTGCGGGCGCAGGCCAGCCCGCCGATCAAAGTCCAGCGCACGCTGGCGACGGTGAAGGTGACCGAGCCTAAGCCGGGGGTGAAGGTGTATGACCTGGGTTTGAACTTCGCGGGGTGGCCGAAGCTGAGCGTGCAGGGCGCGGCGGGCGCGACGGTGAAGATGATTCCGGGTGAGTTGCTGACGCCCGAGGGACTGGTGACGCAGAGATCGTCGGGCGGTCCGGTGTCGTTCGGCTACACGCTGAAAGGGCGGGGGCAGGAGGCGTGGACGCCGCGATTCACCTACTACGGCTTCCGGTACGTGCAGGTGGAGACGACGGCCACGATTGAGAAGCTGGAGGGCGAGTTCGTGCATCTGGACGCGCCGCGCACGGGCACGTTTACGAGTTCGAACCAGTTGTTTGACCGCATCCACACGCTGATCGATACGGCGGTGCGGAGCAACTTGCAGCACTCGCTGACGGACTGTCCGCACCGGGAGAAACTCGGCTGGTTGGAAGTGGCGCACCTGATGGGGGCGTCGTTGCTTTACAACTGGGATCTGCGGACTTTTCTGCCGAAGGTGATTCGCGATGTGCGCGAGGCGCAGACGGTGGACGGATTGATCCCGAGCATTGCGCCGGAGTACGTCACGTTCAGCGGCGGGTTCCGCGATTCGCCAGAGTGGGGCAGCGCGGGTGTACTGTTGCCGTGGCTGGCGTGGCAGTGGTACGGGGATCAACGGACGCTGGCGAACGCGTATCCGATGATGAAGGCATACAACGGATATCTGGGCACGCGGGCCAAAGACGGGTTGCTGACCCATGGGCTGGGTGATTGGTATGACATCGGGCCGGGCGCGCCTGGCGCCTCCAAATTGACGCCTCCGGGGCTGACTGCGTCGGCCACCTGGTGGGCGGATCTGAAGGCGATGGAAGGCACGGCCGCCGTGCTGGATGCTGCGGAAGAGGCGAGGGCGTTTGCGGCGCAGGCCGATGAGTTGCGACGCCGGTTTGGGGCGGCCTACGGAACGGGAAGCCAGACATCCATCGCCATGCCGCTGGCCCTGGGGATGACACCGCTGGAGGCGGGGCCGGCGCTAGTGGAGAAACTGGTGGCGGACATACGGGCGCGGGGCAACCACACTAGCGCGGGCGACGTGGGCTACAGCTACGTGCTGACGGCGCTGACGAATGCGGGGCGCGGGGATGTGATCTTCGACATGGCGAGCAACCCAACGGCTCCCAGTTACGCGGCGCAACTGTCACAGGGTGCGACATCGCTGACGGAGGCTTGGGACGCGAATCCGGGGAGTTCGCAGAACCACCTGATGCTGGGCCACATCGTGCAGTGGTTCTATGCGGGGCTGGCGGGGATCCGGCCGGATGCCGCATCGCCGGGCGCGCGGCATATGGTGATACGGCCCGAGCCGGCGGGGGATGTGAGCTGGGCAAAGGCGGCGTGGGAATCGATTCGAGGTCCGGTAAGTGTCCAGTGGCGGCTGGAGGGCGGCACGATGCGGCTGAGCGTGGAGATCCCGCCGGGGATGACGGCGGATGTGCGGCTGCCGGGAGGAACCGTGAAGAAGGTGGGCTCCGGGCGGTGGGAGTTCACGCAGTCCCGTTAGCGGGGAGGTGGTTCGAAGGTGAAGGAGAGCATCGCGGCGGAGGGGACGCTGGAGCCATTGGCGGCGCGCGCGGGTCTGAACTTCGAGGCTCTGGCGGCGAAAGCGGCCTGCTCGGCGAGGAAGCGGAATACGGAGTCGCCGTCACCCTGCGGGGCGGCGCCGATGACTTTGCCGCTGAGATCGATGCGGACTTCCACGTTGATGACGATGGGGGTCTGGATACGGGCGCGGATGCCGGGCGAGATGTCCGGCTCTGCCTGCTCGATCAACGATGCAGGCACGACAGGCACCGGCGCTTTCGGTGGAGCAAGTGCGGGGATCACGAGGGGTGGGAGACTTGGCGTGCCAACCGCCACTTTGGGGCTGGGTAGCGGCAACCGGGGCGGTCTTGTCCACTTTCCAGCGTAGTAACCCGCCGCGGCCGCAATAAGCAGCATGAGCGCCAGAATGATCGAATACCTGGCGCGCCATGCGGCCGGCGGCCGGTGTTGAGCGAGTGGCAGTCCGGATTCAGCAGGCGGGGGCAGTAGGGGTTGTTCGAAAGGCGGCTCGGTAATGGATTCCGCGGGTGCGGGGGGCTCCGGTTCGGCCACGATCCCGGCCACTGGCGTTTCGTGATGTATGGGGATTAGTGACAATGCGACGGGTGCTTCGAGGGGTGCTGGCAGGGGCAGATCGGCGGTCTGCCGGTCGTTGAACGGCAGTGCGGGATGAGTGGGCAGGGTGGGTAGCACGCCGTTCTCACGGACAAAAAAAGAGGCCTCACATTCGGTCAGCGATAGCGGTTTCAGTGACAGGACGACGGACTCAGGCCCCGGGAACCAGGTCCGCATCAGCTCGAGATCGGCGTCATCGAGGGCGTGCGCTCTCCCGGTGCAACTTCTGAAGTACCCGATGATGGAGAGGTTGCGAAGCTTGGAATGGGTGGCCAGGAGACTCTCGAAATTGGCGAGGTCCCTGTCCGAGAGGATGAATGTCGGACCGTAGCGGTACTCGCAGGGCACGGGTTCGAAATCGGCGATGTGGACTGTCAGCGGATGGGTACTGACGACGCGGCCGAGGAGAATGCCGCCCACTTCGGCACCGCGTTTTGGCAGTAGCAGCAGACCGCTCCTGACGTGAGCCCTTATCCGGTTGACCACGCCGGATGGCATGGTGAAGGTGGCGCCGGTGCCCGGGACGGACCAGCCGCAGGCATGGTCTTCGGACTCGCCGGTCCTTCCATTACGAATGGAAACAGCTCTTGCACTTTGTTCCACTGCATCTCTCCGTTGCTTGGGCAGGAGCCCAGTTCACCCCATCGGAAAATACCAGTGACGGCTCATGTTGAGTCGTGAATTGCCTTTAGTGTACCGCGCGGCGGCGCGACTGCGGTTCGGCTACACTGCGGTCTATGCGAATTGGGATTCACTGTTCCACCTCTGGCGCGCTGGTGAATGCGGCGAAGAAGGCGCGCGAACTGGGCGCGAACTGCCTGCAGATCTTCTCGGGGAGTCCGCGGATGTGGAAGGCTGTGATGCCGAGCGACGAAGCGACGGCGGCGATGCGGGCGTTCCGCGCGGAGCACGATCTGGCGCCGCTGGTGATTCACGACAGTTATCTGATCAACTGCGCTGCGGCGGATGAGGTGATCCGGGCGAAGTCGATTGCGGCGATGCGCGGGGAACTGGAGCGGGCGATCGCGATTGGGGCGGAGTACTTGGTGATGCATCCGGGCAGCGCGAAGGATACTACGTTGGAGGCGGGCATCGAGACGCTGGCGAACTCGCTGGAGCAGGCGTCGCGCGGGCTGCGGCCGAACGGGTTCCGGCTGCTGCTGGAGAACACGGCGGGGGCGGGATCGACGATCGGGCGGAGTCTGGAAGAGCTGAAGGCGATTCGGGATCTGGTGGCAGGGCGGCTGCCGTTTGAGGTGGGGTACTGTCTGGACACGTGCCACCTGTATGCATCGGGCTTCGATGTGGTGACGCAGAAGGGGCTGAACGGCGTGGTGGCGGATGTGGAGCGGGTGCTGGGATTGGACCACGTTCCGGTGATCCACACGAACGACAGTAAGTGCGGGTTTGCGTCGCGTCTCGATCGACATGCGAACATAGGGGAAGGCCACATTGGCCTCGAAGGTTTCCGCCGGATATTGAATCATCCGAAGTTGCGGGAGAAGGCCTTCGTGCTGGAGACGCCGATCGACAACGAGGGCGACGACCAGCGCAATGTGGACGCCCTGAAACTACTATGCCGGAAAAGCCGTACAACCACGAAGAAATCGAGCTGAAATGGAGCGCAAGCTGGGACGCGCAGCCGGACCTCTACAGGGCCGCTGACGACGGAGCGAAGCCGCGCTTTTATGTGCTGGAGATGCTGCCGTACCCGAGCGGGCGGCTGCACATGGGGCACGTGCGCAATTATTCCATTGGCGACACGCTGGCGCGCTATCAATGGATGCGCGGCTTTGACGTGCTGCACCCGATGGGGTGGGATGCGTTCGGGTTGCCGGCGGAGAACGCGGCGATCAAGAACAAGCGGCATCCGGGCGAGTGGACGCGATCGAATATCGCGCACATGAAGGTGCAACTGCGGCGGCTGGGTTTTGCGTACGATTGGGCGCGCGAGGTCTCGACGTGCGAGCCGGAATACTATCGCTGGAACCAGTGGCTGTTCCTGCGAATGATGGAGAAGGGGCTGGCGTACCGCAAGACTTCGCTGGTGAACTGGTGCCCTGAGTGCGCGACTGTGCTGGCGAACGAGCAGGTGGAGAACGGGTGCTGCTGGCGGCACGAGACGACTCCGGTAGAGCAGCGCGAGCTGGTGCAGTGGTTCCTGCGGATCACGCAATACGCGGAAGAGCTGCTGAACGACATGGCGCAGATCGAGGCCGGGTGGCCGTCGATGGTGCTGACGATGCAGCGGAACTGGATCGGGCGGAGCGAGGGCGCGGAGATCGATTTCGGGCTTTGCGGCTCGGAGGACAAGCTGCGTGTGTTCACGACGCGCGTGGACACGATTTATGGCGCAACTTGCGTCATTTTGGCGCCGGAACACCCCGTTTCGAAGCAGTTTTGCACGGGTGAGCTGGCGGTGCGGTTGAAGGCGATGGTGGATGACCAGAGCCGCAAGGATCCAGAGAATCTGGTGAAAGACGGGTTCTTCACGGGCCATTATGCGGTGAACCCTTACAACGGGGAAGAGGTTCCGGTGTGGGTGGCGAACTTCGTCCTGTGGGGCTACGGGACGGGCGCGATCATGGCCGTGCCGGCGCACGACGAGCGCGATTTCGAGTTTTGCACGAAGTACGGGATTGCGATTGTGCCGGTGATCCGGCCGGTGGATGGCGTACTGGCCGTCTCGCCGACGGAGCCGTTTACGGACTACGGCGTGGTGGAGAATTCGGGCGAGTGGTCCGGGCTTTCGAGTG
>CAYVDY010000201.1:0-10616 GCA_964450255.1 uncultured Candidatus Solibacter sp.
GCCCGTGTCTGAACCGCGGCAGGACGGAGTCTATAAGCTCTCCTCGATCCTCACCTCCACCCGGGCTGGAGGCATGGAGTCCTTTGAGACGCTCGATGACATGCCGGCGGTGATGCGAGCCGAGTGTGTGCGGGCGCTGGAAAGCAACCAGACTGCGACGGTGCTGATCGCCGACGCCGCCGGGCGAGAATACCTCCAGCGCATGATGGTGCGGGAAGCTGCCGTGAAGAAGGCTCCTGAGGCCGCATTGCGCCGGTTTCCGTGGCGTTTGGCGGCTGAAATCCTGATTGTCGGCGGCGCCGGCCTTGCCCTCTGGGTGTTGGCCACCCTGCGATAACCCCTCATCTAATCCCCTCTTCCCCCGCCGATGCGGGGGGAACAATTCTACGGACAATGACCGATAAAAGAAGGGTACGGCAGTAGCATCAATTGCCGGTCCGGGAGGCGCCAGGCGGAGGAGCCTGATTCCGTGCCCAGTTGCCCACAACTGGGAGTGCATCGTGGGTGGGAGTGAATTGATCACTTCGCGTGCCTCTCCGGACCCTTTCTTTTCCTCAATACAAAGCCGGCCGCTCCGATATGTGAGGCATGGAACGCCGTCAATCGCTCCGCCTGCCTGCCGACGAATCGATCGTCCTCACGTGCCTGCCGTCAGATCCTCAGTGCCTCCCGCCTGAACCATGTTCGGCTCAGATTGTGGAACGCTCCGAATATGGGTTGCGAGTTGTCACGGGGGATCCGATCTCCCCGTCGACGCTGGTGCGCCTTGATATCGGGGACAGCCTGATACTGGGAGAAGTCGCGTGGTGCGCCAAGGCGGGCGACCGTTATCATCTTGGGATTCAGATGGAACAATCACTCCAGCACATAGGAGATCTGCGCAGGCTGGTGGCGTCGTTGCTCGGCCAGGACGAAAGGCGCGCGCTACACCAGTCCGAGGTGGTGGAAGCCAGCCGCGACTGAGAGGACGAGCACTAACGTGAAGCCGATCAGCAGAAACCAAGCCAATCGATCAGCCTTCCGGCTGCGGCGAAACCCATGCTGAATCAAGTTCTTCATCGACGCATTGCCCTCGCTAGATCATTGACGTATTGGCAGTGTAACAGAGTTGCAACAATTTCTCTACAGCCGAGATTGTTAGATGCGTCCGAGCGATCTGATTCGCGGTATAGTACCTCTCAGATGCAGAAGAAAGTTGCGATCTTTGGAGCTGCCGGGCAGTTGGGCGTCGAACTAAGGCGCGAGTTCCTCCAACGGGGCTATGCCGTAATGGGTTGGGAGCGCGTTCATGTCGATATCACCTCACAGGCGGCTGTGGAACAGGCGGTCGCTGGATTTGACCCCCAAATCGTGCTCAACGCCGCCGCTTATAACCAGGTGGATGTGGCGGAGAACGAACCGGGCGCTGCCTTTCAGGTCAACGCCTTGGCCGTTCGGAATCTGGCTCTGGCGTGCCGGCAGTGCGGCGCTCAACTGGTCCATTTCTCGACGGACTACGTTTTCGACGGGATGGCTGGGCGCTCCTATACGGAGGCCGACCCTACTCACCCGCTGGGGGCGTACGCCGTCTCCAAACTCGGTGGCGAACTGTACGCCCAAGCGTACCTCGCCGACCCGCTCATTGTGCGTACCTCCGGCGTGTTCGGGCCCGGGGCACTCAAGACTGCCCGTGGCAACTTCATTGAGCTGATGCTTCGTTTAGCGGGAGAGAACAAGACGATTCGCGTGGTGGAAGATCACGTCGCCAGCCCGACGTACGCGCCGCTGCTCGCCGCGCGTACCGCCGATCTGCTCGAAAGAGGAATCACCGGCATCGTCCATTGCGGCGGTGGCGCGCCCATCTCGTGGTACGACTACGCGAAACTCATCTTCCATGAGGCTGGGCTGAATCCGGCGCTGAAGCCGACCACGGAGCGCGAATACCGCACCGCTGCGCGGCGGCCCAAGTTCTCGGCGTTGTCCAACTCGAAAATGGAGTCGCTTGGCCTGGAGCCCATGCCGCCCCTCTCCGTCGCCGTGCGAAGTTACCTGCAACTCCGGCAGCGCATGCTGGCGGCCTGATTAGTCTTTTGTGGCGTAGTAGCCGCGGCGGACCTGCACCTTCAGGTCTTTGTCCCTGGCGCGCACCTCGGTGCGCCGGAACGTCCCGTCCTTGTTCCCATTGGTTGGCGTGTAAGCCGCGGCATACTGGCTCCGCATCTCTTCCTGAATCGTCTTGTAGATGTCTTCCAACGAATTGCGGCGATCCACGCGGAATACCCTGCCGCCGGTTTCCTCCGCCATTCTGCGCATCGGTCCCTCACCCGACATCCCGCCGTACTGCCAGGAGGTATAGCGCGGATCCTCGAAGAGGATCGAATAGATCATGGTGTCAGAGCGCTGCGCCTCTTCGATCGCCTTCTCGATTTTCACGCGGCTGCCCACATCCACGCCGTCAGTGATGACCACCAGGACCTTGCGGCCCACCTCGCTGCGCAGTTTCTCTTTCGCAGCCAGCCAGACAGCTTCGTAGAGGACCGTTCCACGGTTGGCGCTCGCGCTCGGCACGGTGGGCCCGGTCGGCGACATACCGCCCACGCCTGCGTTCAAGCGTAGCGCGCCCAGCCCTCTCTGGAGCAAAGAGAGTGAGCTGGTGAAGTCCTGCAACTCCTCCGCATCAACGCCAAAGCTGATGATGAACGCCAAATCCTTCTTCCGCAGCACCTGCGAGAAAAAGGTATAGGATGCTCGCCGCTCCTCCTCGAGCAGGGACTCCTGACTGCGGCTTACGTCGATCAGCAAGCCGATGGTAAGGGGCAAGTCCGTCTCGCGAGTGAAGTACTTCAAATCCTGTTTTTTGCCGTCTTCGAAGAACTCCAGATCGTCCTTGGCGAGGTTTGCCTGATAGACGCCCTTCTTGTCCCGCACGCTAAACAGCAGGTTCACCAAGTCCACATCCACCTTGATTGCGGGGCCCAGATCCTCTTCGGCCGGTTTGGGCGCGGGCGGTTGGGATTGCGCGCAAAGCAGGGCAGGGAACAGCAGGAGGGCAAGCCAATTCATACTTCTCACCATGACATACTTGTGGATGCATTCCACAGGTTTCCTGTTACATGAGGAACGCGCTGACCCATCTGACTGCCGGTGACTCCCGACTCGCCGCCGTGATCGAGCGAGTGGGACCGTATGCACAGGAGTTCGCTCCGCCGGTCTTCGCCTCGCTGGCTCGTTCCATTGTTTACCAGCAGTTGAGCACCAAGGTCGCGGCCACGATATACGGCCGCTTTCAGGCCGCACTGGCGCCCGATCCCGTTGACTCGGCGGGCGTTCTGCGCCTGACTCATGAAGAGCTGCGAGGCTTTGGATTCTCCAACGCCAAGGCCATCTACGTCCGCAGCCTGGCGGAAAAGAGTATGGATGGGACAGTGGATTTCACCAGACTACCCGGGATGCCAGATTCAGAGGTCATCGCCCACCTCACTCAGGTGAAGGGCATCGGCGAGTGGACCGCCCAGATGTTCCTTATGTTCGCCCTTCGCCGGCCCGATATTCTGCCCTGTGCCGACCTCGGGATCCGGACGGCGATGAAGAACGTCTATCGCATGCGCGAGTTGCCCAAGCCGGCGCGAATGGAGAGGGTTGCACGTCCGTGGCGGCCGTATGCGTCGGTGGCGTGCTGGTATCTCTGGCGCAGCCTCGACAATCCAGGGAAACTGTAGACTTTCGCGACTATGGGTATTGGGTTTTTCGACACCACGTTAAACGACTGATTCTAAAGGTCTGTAACGTAGCGCCTGGAAGCTCTGTTGAATTGTTCAACGTTTAGTTCGTCCACGAACACCGCATAACAGATTGAAAACAAAGGCGGACGACTTCGGCTTCCTGATTGCATAAGTAAAGGCATGACTGTACTACTCATTATCGTTACCTTCGTGGTCTTCCTCTCTATCGACATGCTCCTGAATCGCAAACGGTCGCACGTGCTACCGCTTGTCACTGAAAGCGAAGCTCAACCGATCTCATTATTTGAGGAACTGTTGAGCGGTTTCCATGTCCCGAACATGCTTCGTTATCACCCCGGTCACACTTGGCTGATGCGCGAACGTAAGAACGTCCATCGTGTTGGAGCAGATGAGTTTGCGGCCATTCTGGCGGGACCGGTGGACCGGATTGAACTGCCCAAGGCCGGCCATTGGGTTCGGCAAGGACAGAAGGTGGTCTCGCTCTATCGCGGCGCCGAGAAGATCGAACTGGTTTCGCCGGTCGAGGGTGAGGTTGTGGAAGTGAACCCTGAACTGGCCAATAACCCCTCCCTGCTTCGTGACGACCCCTACGGCAACGGCTGGCTGATGACTGTGTTCGCTCCTGACGAAGAAGGCCCCACGCGCAACCTGCTGCCCCGCAATCTGCTTTCGTCCTGGATGAGGGATGCCGCCGAGACTTTCTACGGTTTGCAGCCCCAACTGGCTGGCGCCACTGCCGCTGATGGGGGCCGTCCGTCGAAAGAAGCCACAGCCGGCCTGTCTCCTGAAGAGTGGAAGAAGGCTGCTACTTCCCTGTTGTTGAGCTAGTGTATACTTCCTTGTAGAAAAAACATACATCAGATCCAAAAGTCTGATATAGATAAGGAAGGAGCCACGGGAGGTCCAATGGCAAAAGCCATACTGTACGACAGCACGCTTTGTGTGGGATGCCGGCAATGCGAAGATGCCTGCTCTACCCGTTGGAAGCTGCCATATAACGATAAGATTGCGGCGGAAGAGAAGACCTCCGCCCACAAGCTGACCACCATTCGCACGTTTGGGGAGAGGTTCTCGCGCAAGCTCTGCATGCACTGCATCGATCCGGCTTGCGTGAGCGTCTGTCCGGTGGCGGCTCTACAGAAGACAGCCGCCGGGCCGGTCGTCTACGACGAATCCCGCTGTATGGGGTGCCGCTACTGCATGGTGGCGTGTCCGTTCCAGGTGCCTGCCTACGAGTGGCAAGCCCGTTTGCCGAAGGTAGCGAAATGCGATATGTGTTCCGATCAGGCCAAGGACCCCACGCGCTGCTCGGAGGCTTGTCCCACGGGTTCCACCATAACAGGTGAGCGTGATGCCATGATCGCGGAGGCAAAGAAGCGCCTGGCGGAGAAGCCCGGTGAGTATTACCAGAAGATCTACGGACTGGAAGAGGCTGGCGGCACATCGGTGCTGGTTATCGCCGCAGTACCCTTCGAGAAGATCGGCTACAGTACAGTCGCCAAGGCCGCTCTGCCGCAATTCACCTGGAATGCTCTTCAGCATGTACCTGACGTTGCCGTGATGGGCTCAGTGTTGATGGGCGGCATCTACTGGCTGTCGCACCGGAAAGAGGACGTCGCTCGCAAGGAGGGCCGCTCGTGACCCACGTTATTCGGCAGTATCTCTGGACGGCCGTGTTTGCCGTGCTCATGTTGGCCGGAGCCTACGCCACTTTTGTACGTTTCTATTGGGGCCTCGGCGCCTCCACAAATCTAACGGATGAATTCCCCTGGGGGATCTGGGTGGGCTTCGATGTTCTCTGCGGCGTGGGACTGGCGGCGGGCGGATTCACTCTTGCGGCCATCGTACACATCTTCAATATCAAGTCCTACCATGCCGTGGTCCGGCCGGCGATTCTCACTGCCTTCCTGGGCTACATGCTGGTGGTTGTAGCGTTGATGTTCGATCTGGGCCGCCCCTACCGCATCTGGCACCCGATCATCATGTGGAATCCGCGCTCGGTTATGTTCGAGGTCGGCTGGTGCGTCACGCTCTACACGACGGTTCTGGCTTTGGAGTTCATGCCGGCGGTGCTGGAGAAGTTTGGTCTCGTCAAGGCGCACAAGGCCCTGAAGGTGATCATGCTGCCCGTCGTCATCCTGGGCGTCATCCTCTCCACGCTGCACCAGAGTTCACTCGGCAGCCTGTTCCTCATCATGCCGAACAAAATGCATCCGCTGTGGTATTCGCCGATGCTGCCGGTGCACTTCTACGTCTCGGCCATATCGACCGGTCTGGCGATGACGGTGTTCGAATCCTGGCACAGTTCGCGCGCCTTCGGCCGTCAACTGGAATTCCCTCTCATTCAACGGATCTCCCGCGTGCTGGCAGTCACCATCGCCGCTTATCTGGCGATGCGATTCCTGGATCTGTACCACAGCGGTGCGCTGGCGACGCTGAATCAACCGGGCATGGAGCGCTGGCTCTTCGGCCTGGAGACAGTGTTGATGGCGGTCCCCATGCTGATGTTCTTCCGCGAGCGCACGCGTGAGAACCCCACGGCGATTTACGTCGGAGTGGTTCTCTTCCTCCTCGGCTTCGTCACGCATCGACTGAACGTCAGCGTGACTTCGCTGGAACGGGCGACGGGGGTCAGCTACTTCCCGAAGTGGACGGAACTGGCAGTGACGTTCGCCATTATTGCGGCCGGATTCGTGATCTTCCGGATGGCGGCGAAGTACCTGCCGATCTTCGAGGAAGAGGAGAAGCCGGACCAGATGCGCGTGCCAACGCTGCATGACGGTGGCGGCTCCGTGCTGGTTTCGGCCAGAGGAGATTAACGCCGGTTTGCTGAAGAAGGCTACTGGAATGCCAAAATTCGGGCTCGGCGCGAAGCTCGCCGGCTGCCTGGTGGCTGCGGTTGTCTTCTGTTTCGCACTCTTTGCGTACTTCCACCAGCGTCTCGAGCAGAAGCACCTCGAGGCGCTGGTTTCGCTATCCGCCGAGCGAGTCTCCGACATCATCCACTCTTCAGCATGGCAAGCGATGTTGCGCAACGACCGGGAGCTGCTTTATACGATGATCCGGGATGTCGGCCGCGAGCCGGGGATACGCCGCCTGCGGATCATCAATGAAGAGGGGCTCGTGCAGCACTCCACCGATCCGTCCGAGGTCGGGACGATGGTGGATAAGTCGGCCGAGTCCTGCTACGCCTGCCACGCGCAATCCCAGCCGCTCACCAAGCTCGCGCGGCACGACCGCGCGCGTATTTTCGTCGACACCGATGGCAAGCGGACTCTTGCTGTCATCCGGCCCGTCGAGAATCACCCCGATTGCAGCAGTGCCGCCTGCCATGCCCATCCGGCATCTCGCCGCATCCTCGGCGTCATCGATGCGCACCTGGCGCTGGACGCGGTGGACGCGCAACTGTCCGAGCATCGCACGCAGGCCTACGAGTTCACCGCCGGTGCGACCATTATTGCCTGTCTGCTTTCGCTCGGATTCGTGTTCATCTTTGTCCATAGGCCTGTTCGTTCGCTGCTCACGGGCACTGTCAAGCTGGCGCAGGGCGACCTGAGCCATCGCATCGACGTCCATTCCAGCGATGAGCTGGGCGTGCTTGCCGAGTCGTTCAACGAGATGGCGCGTGAGCTTGACGGCGCGCACGATGAGCTGACCCAATGGGCTCGTACTCTGGAAGAGCGCATTCAGAAGAAAACGGCGGATCTCGAAATCGCGCACAAGGGGTTGATCCACACCGAGAAGATGGCGTCGCTTGGACGGCTCGCTGCTACGGTCGCGCACGAGGTCAACAACCCGCTGTTCGGCATGCTGACCTATGCCCGGCTCACCTTGAAGGATGTCCAACGGCCCGACATCGACCAGGCGGCCCGCGATCGCATGATCGACAATCTGAAGATCATCGAGCGGGAGAGCCGGCGCTGCGGCGAGTTGATGAAGAACCTGCTGGCCTTCTCCCGCCAGGGTCCGCCGCAGCGCGCCCCGGTGCAGGCCAATCTGATTGTTCAGCGCGCGATGCAACTGGTCACGCACCAGTTCGAGCTTTCCCAGACGCTACTCGCGGCGGAGCTCGACCCTGCGCTCCCGGAGATTCTGTGCGACGCGGGCCAATTGCAGCAGGTGTTGATTGTGCTGTTGGTCAACGCCGGAGAAGCCCTTGGAAAAGGTGGCGAGATCGTTGTCAAAACCGCGCCGCTGCCCGACTCGCTGGGCATCCTGATCTCGGTGAAGGACAATGGTCCCGGAATTCCGGAGGGGCTGCAAACGCAGATTTTCGAACCGTTCTTCTCGACGAAGGACAACCAGCACCGCACCGGGCTGGGCCTGGCCGTTGCGAAAGGGATTGTGGACAGGCATGGTGGGACGATTGATGTTCATTCGACTCCAGGCCACGGCGCTGAGTTTGTGATACATATGCCTCTGCACGCTCCCGCGGCGCAGGTGACAGAAGGAATGGCGACATGACGAACGGGAAACTGCTGATTGTGGACGACGACATCGTAGTCCGCGATTCTCTGGGTAAATGGTTTGAGAGCGAAGGCTTCGATGTCACCATCGCGGCAGGTGCTCCACCCGCATTGGAGATCCTCTCGCACGACCGGTTCGATTTGGCTCTGGTGGACATCAAAATGCCAGGTGTTGACGGCATTGAGCTACAGGCCAAGCTCCGGCTGATCGACCCGGACATGCCGGTCGTCATCATGACCGGGTACGCATCCGTGGAAACGGCCGTGCGCGCGCTGAAGAACGGCGCCTACGATTACATCACCAAGCCTTTTGATCCCGATGAACTGGTGCACCTGGTGAGCAATGCCATTTCGCACCGCACCGCCACGAAAGAAGTGGTCAGACTGCGCGAGAACCTGAAGCAGATCTTCCCGGACACGCAGCTGATTGGGCAGAGCTCGGCGATGAAACGTGTGATGGATCTGGTGGAGATGGTCGCGCCCACCGATGCGACGGTGCTCATCACGGGCGAGAGCGGCACCGGTAAGGAAGTGGTGGCGCGCGCCATCCACGCAGCCAGTCCGCGCCGCTACAACCCGCTGGTTGCCATCCACTGCGGAGCCCTGACGGAATCGCTGCTGGAGAGCGAGCTTTTCGGCCATGAACGCGGCGCATTTACGGGCGCCCAGGCCCGCAAGAAGGGTAAGTTCGAAGTGGCCGATGGCGGCACTGTTTTTCTGGATGAGATTTCGGATATCAGCCTGCGCGTGCAGACGGATCTGCTGCGGGTATTGCAGGAGAAAGAGATCGTCCGAGTCGGCGACACGCTGCCGGTGAAAGTGGATTTCCGCGCCGTGGCGGCTACCAATAAGAGCCTGGAAAAGCAGGTGGAAGAGCGGCTGTTCCGGCCAGATCTCTACTACCGGCTCAACGTTTTCACCATCGAAATCCCCCCGTTGCGCGCGCGCCGGGAGGACATCCCACTCCTCGCCGAGCACTTCCTGGGAAAGCTGGCCACCCAGATGAACCGCCCGCCGCAGCGGCTTGGCACGAAGGCTCTCGAAGTGCTGATGGACCATCACTGGCCCGGCAATGTGCGCGAGTTGGAGAATTCCATTGAGCGCGCAATGCTGATCGACCGCGATCTGGAGCTGAAGCCCGAAGACTTCCCCTTCCAGGTTAGCGGCGCCCGGAGTACTTCACTGGGCGGCCAGCGTCTCGAGGACATCGAAAAAGTTCATATCGAGCGCATGCTGGAAGAGACGAACTGGAATCTATCCCGCACCGCGCGCATTCTGGATATTGACCGGACGACGCTCTACAACAAGATCAAACGGTACGGCCTGAGGGAAACGGCGGAGAAGTGATCGCGGGCTTGCAGCTACTGCCCCTGTCGCGTGGTGGCGGAGATGGTGCGCCAAGCCTCGCATTGTTGGATCGCCTGGCCGCGGAGGCAGCGAAATTGCTAGGCATTTCCTGTCATGTCGAGCCGCAGCCGCTGCTGATCGATCCGCTGTTTGACGACATTCGCGGGCAGGTCTGGTCTACCGCGATCCTGGCGCGGATGCAGGAGCGGCGTCCTGCCAGGAACAGCGTTATTCTAGGCGTGACCGAACTGGATCTCTACGTGCCCGTGCTGACGTTCGTTTTCGGCGAGGCGCAGCTCAACGGACCGTGCGCCGTCATTTCGACGCATCGGTTGCGGGACGAATATTACGGAATGCCGCCCAATGAGGACTTGTTGGTGGCGAGAATGATGAAGGAGTCGCTCCACGAATTAGGCCACACGCAAGGGTTGCGGCACTGCACCGATTGGCGCTGCGTGATGTCTTCGGCGCACACCGCGGAACGAATCGACCTGCGCCAGGCCGGATTCTGCCTTGCTTGTGCGGCATTGCTGACGCGAGCTGGCTGATTTCCCACCAAAAAAAGCCGTTCCCGCTGTCGCCGGAGTAAGCTAGACGAAACTATCAGTTTCGCAGTTGCATCGAACAGTGGTTCATGGAGGAGAGACTATGGGCTGGAACAGGATTGGTGCATCGACCGCTGTTTTGTGTGTGATTGCCGCCAGTGGCATTCTCCACGCGGGAACCTGGGCAGTTCCGGGAGTGGTGAACGGCAGCGACGCCGGCAATCACTGGGCCAGCGAGCTGCGCATCCAGAACCGGGATTCGAAGGCAATCAGCGTGAGCGTCGTGTTTTGGCCGCAAGCAGCGGAGGCGGCGTCCGAACCGCGGGCGGGGGTGCTCGATCCCGGCCAAACGCTCGCCTACAAAAATGTCCTTCGTGAAGTGTGGCAACTGGAGGACCAGCGAGGCGCCGTGATGGTGGAAACCGACGGCGCGGCGACGGTTACCGCGTTTCGTTATACCGATGAACGGGAAGCGGTGCTGGGGCAGGCTCTGGTAGCGAAGCCCGCCGACGAGTGGCTGAGCGGGACATTGCTCG
>CAYVDY010000202.1:0-10607 GCA_964450255.1 uncultured Candidatus Solibacter sp.
CAACCGCAAGGGAAAGAGCATGACAGGAATGCCGTCATTCATTTTTTCCGCATGCCGGCGCGGATCGGTCCATTCTTCCCAGAACGCGCCGGACAAGCCAGCCAGCTCGTCCTTGATTCCATCAAGACGGAGCTGCCGTTCCCGTTTAAGATCCTCCAGACGCCGTTTCCGGGCCTCAAGCCTTCTTTGCTGTTCCAGGCCTTGCACATTGTCGGGGCTGGACCAGCGTGCCCTCAAATCCTCGGTCGAAGAACCGTTGAAGCGGTGCTCCAGCGAATAGGCGGCCATGGCGTGCTCTGTTTTGGCCAGCGGATCGTACCAGGTGAACTCATGGCCGCAATGACCGTCGGCGCTCTCGATCGCCCGCGTCTTAATCGAGGCCAGCGTGCCCGCCGCCAATTCCACGCGGCGCTCGTGAATACTCTCACCCAGCACCGTGAACGTGATCGGCATCACCTCTGTCCGCACGATGTCCTGCAACAGGTCACCGGTCATGTGCTGGGCAAACTGGCGAAGCGCCTGGTGTTGCTCCAGAGTAGCCTTCTCATCCACCATTAGAAGCGCCCTCACCGGATACGGCGCCCCGGTCTTGTCCCCAAGCGTCGAATTGGCGTGGACGGCAGCCACCACGCTCAACCCGTCCAGATTCGCGCCTTGCCAGGTCCCCTTATTGATCTGCCAACCCGTCACCGCCAGATTGCCGACCAGCTGCACCTCGGAATTGGCGAAGCAGGCTCCAACGTAGACGTCCGCCGTGCGGGCCTCCACATAGTTGCCGGATACTTCGATCGTCGGTGTCGCGGCCAAGCCCAGTGCCGTTAGCGCCAAAGCGCACACACCAGTCCGTTGAATCAGTCTCACTGTGGTTCCCTCCCAGAAGGAAATGTACTGATTCCAGTTTACTCCCAGTTCAAGCCGCCTTGCGCGCCGCCTCAAACTCCCCAAACTGCCGGTCCGTCTCCATGATGTGCTGGCTCAGCCACTGCTTTAGAAACCCCAGCAGCTTGATCGAGACCAGCGCCCGCCCCTCCACCACCTGCCTGGCGTAGCCCTCCACTTGTGCCACCATCGCCTGGTGCTTCCGCTGATGTTCCAGAAGCCCGGGATAAGCAGCCACCACCATCAGCTTCTCTTCGAAGCTGAAATGGTATCGGGTGTAGCTCAGCAGATCCACCATCACGCGCTCCAGGTCGGCCTTGTGGCTGCCCCTTTGCATCGCCTCGTGCAGCGTGTTGAGTAACTGCACCAGACGCTGGTGTTGGATGTCGATCTGATCCACCCCAACTGACAGATTGTCGCTCCAAACCATGAATGCCAATTTCGCGCTCCCTCACTGCTCTTATCGGAGCGAGGAGGAGGTCTGTGAGCTCGATTTCCGGTCGCCTGGATACGGAGTGTCGTAGCCGCGTGCGTCCCACCACAGAATCCGGTTCAGCGTGTCGCTGGGGATGTCGTCCACGTCGGCCCAATTCATCCGTGCCGATTCCTCCGCCGCCCAACGCTGCCGCCCCCGCAGCGCCTTGGCCGGAGGATTCATCTGGTCCAGCGGGATCCGGTTCGGGATTGCCGTATAAGTCTGTGCGTCCGCCTGCGGCGTGAACACGCTCGTCATCGCCCGAGCCGCCTTCAGCGTCGAAGTCCGCGCCGGAATGCGGAACAGCTCCTGAATCGTCCGCAGCATCGAGAGCTGCGTATAGTGATTGGAGTCCACTGCCGCCCGGCGCACATTCGGCCCGATCATCATCCCCACCGTGCGATGCCCGTTGACGTGGTCCAGTCCGTCCTGCGCGTCGTCCTCCACCACCAGAATCAGGCTCTTCTTCCAGAAGCGGCTCTTGGAAATCCCTTCCACCATGCGGCCCAGCGCCAGATCGTTGTCCGCCACCATCGCCTTCGGAGTCGGCGAGCCCGGCCTTGTCCCGTTCGTGTGGTCCGCCGTCAGCGTCAGAATGTTGATGTTCGCCATCTCACCCGACTTCTCGCGCTCGGCCAGCTCCCGCAGGAACTCCGACGCCCGGATCTGATCGGTGATCTCCGTGTCGTCCTGCGGATACCGCGCGCTCGTAATCGATCGCAGCGCCGGCAGCCCCGCCATGCTGCAACCCACCTGATCCATCCAGTTTCCGCTCTTGAACAACTGCCAGTGATAGGTCCAGTCCCGTCCCTTGCGCTCGTTGATGTCCTGAGCGCTTTGCGTGGCAGGATCAAATTTGCCCGGCAGGCAGAACTCACCGAAAATCCGTACCGACACCTGCGGCGGCGCGCCCTGCCAGAAGAAGCCGCTCGGGGAAACCGTCAGAGCATCGCTCATGTCCCATGCATACCCGCGCGGCGACGCGGCGAATGCACGCTGCGTGTAGTCACTCACGAACGCCATCATCAGCCACTGGTGGCCGTCGAAACTGATCGAACTCGTCGTGTGGAAATTGTCCAGCAGGACGTACTTCTCGGCCAGAGCATGGTGATTCGGCGTCACCTCGCGGCCATAGATCGCGAGCTTCTCATCGCCATTTCCCTGTTTCAGATCCCCGAACACCTGATCATAGGTGCGGTTCTCTTTGATGATCAGGAACACATGCTCAATGCCCAGCGAGCGCAGATTCTCCACCCCGCCGGCCTTGGCAAATCGCGGCTGATTCGCCGCTTTCACTTCGCGCAGGCCCGCCTGCCACTCCTGCGCCCGCGGCGCCGGAATGCTCTGCAGCGTGCCCTCATACGCTCGTGAATTGAAGTTACCAGCCGCCACTGCCGTGTTGCCGGTTCCCTTGATCGACAGCACCTTCAGCGTGCCCTTGCCGTCCACCACGATGCCGGACGGGAACCAGCCCGTCGGCAGTGCGCCCTGCAGCTTCCCGCCGCGGACCACCGCGATCGCATTCGTCCCGCCGCACAGCACGTAGATGGTTCCCCCGTCGGGCGAGTACGCCACCTGCGCCGGAATCGAACCCGCCGTCCCCTCGGGATAGGCCGGGATCTTCACCTCCGTCGTCGCCAGCGACTCCGTGTTGATCAGCGTGATCGAATCGGAGTGCGCATTCGCCACCACCACCGTCTTGCCGTCCGGACTCAGCGCCATGCCCGATGGGGCCAGTCCAACCTCCACCTCGCGCACCTCGTCCGTCTTCCCGTCAATCACGCTCACCGTGCCCGTCACCGACGCTCCCGTCAGTGGATCGCTTGCGATCTTGCCGCCGCTGGTCGGCGCCAGCGTGTCGCCCGCTCGCGGCAACCGGCCGCCTCTGTTTGAAACAAAAATCTTGTTCTGCGTTTTGGCGAATACCACGCCGTGCGGAGCTACGCCCACTGGAATCCGCTTCAACAGCTTCTTCTGCGCGGCATCGAACACCGCCACCGCGTTCTCGCGGCTGAACGCCATATACGCCAGCTTGCCGTCGCCCGAAAACGCAATCCCCACCGGCACCGGATGCGGCATCAGCGCGGAACGGCTCTCCTTCAAGGGAGCCCCGCGCTCGTCAATCTCAATCACCACGAACCCGTCGGGACCGTTCCTCGTCGTTTCACTGGCCCAGATCTCGCGCGTACCCGGCCGGAACGCAACGCCGGCATAGGAGGTGGATCGGGACTTCACCTCCCCGATCAGCGAGCCCGCCACCGCGTCCCGCACCTCAATTCCGCGCCAGTTCAGTATCGCCAGCAGGCCCTTCCCGTTGTCGATGGCAACATCCACCGGCCTGCCCTGGATCTCCATCGTGACGCCGGCCGGCTGCACCAGTTGGTTCGATGGAATCAGCCACGCGCCTCCCGGCTGCTTGCCAAGCCCCGTCGCGCTGGCCAGTACTTCAAATACGCCCGCCCGCTGCGCTGCCACCCCGGCTCCGGCGAGCACCACCACCACGCCCAAGGCCCATTTCTTCATTACAGCTCGCAATAGCACTTTCGGGTTTCGTTGCACTCGTACTCATCCACAATTCCGGCGTCCGGCCCAATGCAGATTTGAGTCTTGTCGCACCAGAAGGACCTGTCGTTGCCGTGTGGGACCGTTGGGTCCCACTCGGCTTCGACATAAAGGCCCTTCCAGCGGAGGTTCGCGCAACGGTCGCTCCCGATCCGGGTCAGTCCGGCACGCTCACCATTGACGACTGCCATAATCTACGCCTTCACTCCCGCTGCCGCCAGCAAGGCGCGCTTGACGGCCGTGGCCGCCATCTGCACCTTGTAGGCGTTGTCCTTCAGCGGTTTCGCCGCGGCGACTGCCGCCTTGCCCGCCGCCTCGGCCGACTCCGCCGTGATCGTCTTGCCGGCCAGCGATTGCGCTGCCGCGTCAGCGTCGTACGGCGTCGGTCCGACATGGCCCAGCACGATGCGTGCTGAACCCACTGCCGTCCCCTTCATCGTCAGCGATACCGAAGCAGTGGCCAGAGGCCAATCCAGGGCGTCCTTCTGACGAATCTCGTATGTCGCGTTCTTAGCCGCGCTCACCGGCACCACGATCTCCGTCAGGATCTCGTTCGGCTGCAGCGCCACTTCGCGGGCGTCGTTGCTTTGCGGAGCGACGAAGAACTTCGCCGCCTCCACTTCGCGTGTGCCCTTGGCCGAAGCGATCTTCACCTTCGCACCCAGCGCCACCAGCGCCGGGCCGAAGCTCGACGCCGAGACGAAGTGCGCCGGCCCCGCGCCCAGAATGGCGTGGTACCGGCTGTCGCCCTCGGCCACCAGGTTCTTCCCCTCGTGCGTGGGCAACAGACCAAAGCCGGCCCGGAAATACCAGCAGCGCGGCCGCTGGCAAAGATCCCCGCCGACCGTGCCCATGTTCCGCATCTGCATGCTGCTGATGCCTTGTGCCGCCGACAGCAGAGCAGGGAAGGACGCGCGGATCAACGGGCTGTTGGCCAGTTCATCCACCGTCACCGCCGCACCGATCCGCACCCCGGCTGCCGTCTTCGTAATGCCCTTCAGCTCCGGGACTTCCTTGATGTTGACGACGCGCTTGGGCGCCATCACGTTGTCTTTCATCAGGCTCAGCAGGTCGGTTCCGCCGGCCAGGACGGCCGCATCACCCCAGCCCGCACCCAACAGAGCCAGCGCCTCTTTCAACGTCTTCGGGCTTGCATACTCAAAGGGTTGCATTAGCTGTTCCTCCCTGCCAGAGCGTTCAGCACGTTCATCGGCGTCATGGGCACCGTGGGCACCCGCAACCCGATGGCGTTCGCCACCGCGTTGGATATGGCTGCGATGCCGGGCACAGCCGGAGGCTCGCCCAAACCAATCACGCCACGCTTGTCATTCTCCTCGGTGATGTCGAGGTGAACCAGGATCTCGCCGATGTCCTTGATCCCAGCCAGCTTGTAGAACTCCATGTCGGCGTTCAACACGCGGCCCGTGATCTCATCAGTGATCCGCTCCTCCATCAGAGCGCCGCAGATCGACATGATGCAGGCGCCGAAGACCTGGCTTTCGGCCGTCTTCGGATTGATCACCAACCCCATGTCCTGCACCACGATGAGCCTGTTCATCTTGACCACGCCGGTCTCGATGTCCACGTTCACGTCGGCAATCTGCACACCGCCCACGCCGCCCGTGTTCAGACCCTCGCGCGCCGCTTGCGCCGGCACGTTCTGGCCCTGTTCGCTGATCGTCTTCACGCCCAGCTTCTGACAGGCAGCTTTCCATGGCAGGCTCTTGGCCGGGTTGTCCTTGACCAGAATCTTGCCGTCGGAGGCGTAGAGCTGATCCGCCGGCGCACCCAGCGCGTCAGCCACTTCCGCGTACAACTTCTCCAACGCGTTGAGCGAGGCCTTGCGGGTGGAGGAACTGACGCCGCCCACCGTGGTGGAACCGCCAGACGTGCCCGACGGCGGATAGTTCGTATCGCCGATCTTCACACGCACATCCTGCACGCGCAGACCGAGCGATTCGGCAGCCACCTGCGCAATGATCGTGCGCGTGCCCGTGCCGAGATCCTGCGAACCGAGTTCGACTTCCACCGTGCCATCCGGGTGGATGGTTACGCGTGCCGTCGAGTCGTGACCCGCGCCGCCCCAGGTTCCTACGCCGATGCCAAGCCCGCGGCGAATTGCGCCGCTGCCCGCGTCGCCACGCGGATGCCAGAGCTTCGACCACTCTGCCATCTCGCCTGCCTTCTTCAACTGCCGGACATAAGTGTCCGGCCGCGCCGTCAGCCCCGCGTTCTTGATGAAGAACTCCAGCGGATCCATCTTCATCTTGGCCGCCAGATCTTCCATCGGGGCGCAGGTCAGATAGCCGGCCTGCTGATGGTTCGGCGCACGCCATGCCCGGCTCGGCGCCGTGTTCAGGCTAACCGCCGAATGGTTCTTTCGCAGGTTGGGGATCTTGGTGTAGACGTACGGGATGGGTGGCGAACCGCCGCCGCCGACTCCTCCAGACGCCCAGCTCTCACTCTCCCAAAGCGTAATGGTGCCGTCCTTCTTGGCGCCCATCTTCACCTTCGCAAAGCCCGAGGGGCGAACACCGCCGATCACGTTCTCAGTGGCTCGATCGAGGAACACCTTCACAGGTTTGCCACCGGCCGTCTTGGAGATCTGCGCACTCTCGATGCCCCAACGGTCCGGCTGGAACTTCGAGCCAAAGCCGCCGCCCACGTGATCCTGATGCACGTGAACATTCGCGGCCGGCACGCTCAGCAACCGCGCCAGATCGCCGCGGATGCTCGTCACCGATTGAGTCGAGGGATTGAACTCTACCTTGTTATCCGGCGTCCATTGGACAACATTGCCGTGCGCTTCCAGGCAACAGTGCGTCAGCACCGGGATCCCGTAAAACCCTTCACTGACAACATCGGCCTGCTTGGCCGCCATCTCCGGATCGCCTTCCACCTGTTCGCCGGCTGGCTTGACGCGTGTCTTGACCTTTTTCAGGTCGTTCTCACGCACGAAATGCTCCAGCGGCTCGTAGTCCACTTTGATCTTCGCGGCGGCGTCCCGCGCGGCGAGCTCGGTGCTGGCGGCCACCATCGCCACCTCCCACCCTGCCCACTGGATCTCGGTGCCGGCCGGCGCAATCACGCGCACCGCGGCGACGCCGGGATGCTTCTCAGCAGCGCTCGTGTCGATTGCCCTTACCTTCGCGTGCGCGTGCGGGCTCGTCACCAATACCGCGTGCAGCATCCCTGCCTTGTTCAAGTCCGAGGTGTACTTCGCGCGGCCGGCAGACTTCTCCACGCCGTCAAGACGGCTGAGGCGCTGCCCCATTACCTTGCGCTTGCTCATGTCGGGCCAGCGGTACTCAGGCATTGGAGCCTCCCTTCATCATCTTGGCTGCTTCCAGTACGGCCTTCCGGATGCCCACATAGGTGCCGCAACGGCACAGGTTGCCGCCCAATCCGTCCTTGACCTGGTCGTAAGTGGGATTTGGATTCTTGTCAAGAAATGCCTTGGATGCCACCACGAAGCCAGGCGTGCAATAGCCGCACTGTTGCGCGTCGTGGGCCACGAAGGCTGTTACCACCGGGTGCGGCTTGCCACCCGTCATCGAGAAGCCCTCGATGGTTGTGATCTGCTTGCCCTGCGCGTCAATCGCCAGCATAGAGCAGGCGTACATCACCTTGTTATTCACCAGTACAGAACAGGCGCCGCATGTACCGCGGTCACAAACCCGCTTTGCCCCGGTGATGTCGAATTGGTTGCGAAGGACGTCGAGCAGCGTCTCACGCGGCTCCACCGTCGCCTTCAGGGCTTTGCCGTTGATGTTCAGGACGATTGCGACGCCGGCCGGTCCCATGACGCCCGGTGTCGTCTGCGCCTGTGCTTCATTACTCATCAGTGCCGGCGCCACCGTGCCGGTGACACCAACGCTCTGCATGAAGCCCCGGCGTGAGAAGCCGGAACCCTTGCCTTTGCTCTTGTCCCTCTCGTCGGGATCTTGGAATTGGCTCACTGTTTCAACCCCTTCCTGTGATCGCCGGCCCAATCAGGCGCCGGCCCGGATCACTCAGATTGTATCCAATCCGGGAGGGGGCTAGAAGCAGTCTTAAACAGACTTAAGCAGACTTGGAGTGGACCTTCTTCACCCATACCTCAAGCTGCTGCGTCTGCTCCGAGGCCGGCCCTTTGCTCTTCGTCTGCTCGTTTGTGCCCCTCGTTACCAGTTTCAGCAGGCTTTGCTGAAACTGCATGATCTGCGTCAGTTCTTTGGACTCGTCTTGCATATCTAGTTTCATCGTCAGTTGCTGCCTCTCGCATTAGTAAATCTGTTCGGCCACGCCAAGAAAGTTCGATAAGAAAGTGACTCAAGGGGCGCCTCGGTGGGTCGAAATCCAACGAAGAAAACAGGGCGGGAGGAGGTAGTGGAGGAGAAAGAATCAGCGGTTGGTGAGGTCTGCCCCTTGAGTCTGCCCTGTGAACACACACAAGATGTCTTGCACGGAGGCGGCCAAACTAATTTATTGTGTTTTCAATCAGTTACGCGATCGGCCGATTCCCGAAACGGAACTTCTTTCCAAATGGGAACGGCCCGTGGGATTTCCCCCCAGCGGGCCGTTCCCCCCAGCGGGCCGTTTCAGAGATTTCGACGGAGGCCTAGTTCTGCACCGGTTGCACCGGACGCGAGCTCCTCCCCGCCTTCGCCTCGGCGATCTCTACCTTGTACTTGTTCAGGATCGTCGCTGTCGTCAGATCCAACTGCACCCGCGCCCGGCTGTAAGCCGCCAACGCCGCCACCTCGCCGGCCTGCGCCTGCGCCATGTCCCGCTGCGTCTGCACTACCTGGAACGCCGTCGACGCCCCCAACGCATACTTCTTGTTCTCCGCATCCAGCGTGCGCTCCTGCAGCGTCCGCTCTTTCACCGCGGACTGGTACCGCGCCTTCGCCTGGATCACGGCGATCAGCGAGTTCTGCACGCTCACCCGGATGTCGTTGATCTGACGCTGCGCGCCAATCTGCTGCTGCCGCAGCGAGATCTGGTCGCGGATGTAGTCTGCCTGCGCCGTCCGATTCCGGATCGGAATGTTCAGCTGAAAGCCCACGGAGTAGTCCGGAAAGTTGCGGCGGAACAACTGGGCCAGCGCGTTCCCGTATCCGCCGATAAAGTACGGATCGGCGTTGCGGATAATCGGCGCCAGGGGGTTGTTGCCCACTTCATTGACCGAACCGGAAAGCGAGTTGTGCTGGAACGTGGCGTTGATGTCGAGCGAAGGCAGCAACTGGCTGCGCGAACCGGCAATGCCGATCTTGGTGTTGTCCATGCCGATACGCGTCTGCTCCAGATCCGGCCGCGAGGCCAGTGCCGTCTCCACCAGATCCGCCAGCTTGTCCACCTGGTCGTTCGAAGGCTGCGTCAGCGTGTCGGTGGGTACGATGCGCGCCTCGGCCAGCGTCGGGCTGGCCACGCCGGTGCGGGAAAGTGCGTTCTTTAGGATCGTCTCCTGCTGCAGCAGCGATGTTTCCGAGTTCGTCAGATCCTGCTCTGCCTGCGCGACTCGCGCCTCGGCGCGGACAATCTCGATGGGCGCCAGCGTGCCTACCTCCACCTGGATCTTATTGTCCTCGTAAAACTTCTGTGCCACCTCCACCGCCTTCAACTTCACCTTCAGGTCCTCGCTAAAGCTGACCAGGTCCCAGTAGAGATTGACCACGCCGGCTACCGTGGTCATCACCTGCTGCTTAAAGGTCAGGTCCGACACCCGGATGTTGTTGCGGGCGACGCGGATGTTCCGGTTGTTCACCGCGAAGCCGAAGCCCTGCAGCAGCCGCTGCGTGAGTTGCAGGTTCATGTTCGGCGACCAGCTCGGATTGATATCGCTGCGGAGGTTGTTGGACTTCACCCACGAGTTGTTCCAGCCCAGGCTGGCTGTGGTGCCGCTGAGAAACGACTGCTGATAGCCCGTCTGGAAAGTACGGCTGTCGAAAAGCAGCGCCGTCGCGCCCGTAGTCACCGTGTTGGCCTGCGGGCGGCTGCTGTGCCCCATCGTTCCGCCGAAAAACAGCGTCGGGTCCAGGTTCGGAATCGCCACGCCGGTCTGAGTGATCACCGTGCCGCCGCTACCGCTGTCGGCCGTCCCGCTGAGCGTTGCGTTGGCGCTGCCTCGCTCGGTCGTCCCGCCCGTGGCCACCTGCAGCGCTGAGTTCGCCGTCTGCCGGACCGCCGTCGGCACGCCTCGCAGCAGTCCGCCGGCTTTGGCGCGCAGTAAATCCACCTGCGCGATCTGCGGCGTGTAACGCGACAGCTCGATGTCGAGATTATTCTCCAGGGCGATCGCGATGGTGTCGTCCAGCGACAGGTAAATCTTCCCTGCCTTTGTCAGCGCCTCCAGACGATTCGAGTTGCTCAGATTCACCGGCGCCACGTCGGCTGTGCGGTACGGCCGGGTCAGGGAACTGAAGAAACCCGTGCCGCCAGGTACGGGCACCTGCGGCGCGTCCAGATTGGCGGCCTGTTGGGCGAGTCCCGTGGGCGCGAGCAGCAGAACGGAAAGAACGATGGCGAGAATCGGTTGGGCGCGGTTCATCATGGGAAGGTTCACTACTATCTAGTCGCGGGAATGGCTGCGGATGTTACTCGGAACAGCCTTCAGGATATCGCAGCGTTCCGTCCCGACGCCGCCGCGTCCTTGTTAGACTAATCCCAAAGTGACCTTTACCTCTGAATCCGTCCTCGACCTCTTCCGCCA
>CAYVDY010000203.1:0-10606 GCA_964450255.1 uncultured Candidatus Solibacter sp.
CTGCAAATCCTGCTTGGCGTTGTCGACACGGTGCACGGTGCCGTCGTCGGTGGGCACAACTCCGCCGGTGACCTGCTGGAGGCGCAGGAGCTTCACCATCGCGTTGGCCGCGGTGACTACGCCTTCCCGCACCTGTGCGACGAAGTCCTCTTCGAGGTCGCGGTAGATGCGCTGGGCGTCGCGCGACAACTCGCAGTGATAGGTGACGTGGGTCTCCGGCGGGAGGTCCAGCACCTCCTTGCCGACGCGGAAAGTGAAGCGGCTGAGCAGCGCCTCAAACTCTTCCAAGTGCTGGTAGCCGGTGATCTGCTTCTTCTGGTAGCCGCCCATCACGCAGTACTTCTGGCGGAAGGCGGCGAAGCTCGGGCCGTAGATGGTGGGGTCTGTGAATCGGGCGACGGCGTAGACGTCCGTCAGGCCGTGCGGCATTGGCGTGCCGGTCATCGCCACCCGGACGCGGGAGTGTGGGCGGAGCCGTTTGAAGAAGAGTGACGCCTTGCCGCCCGGCGCTTTGAGGCGGTGGGCTTCATCTGCGATGACCAGGTCCCAGGATTGTTTTTCGGCCCAGCCGGCGAAGGGATCGCGCCAAGCCGAGTCGTAGTTGATCACGCAGATGAAGGGGACGCTGCGGGTCTCGGCCAGACGCATCTTCTCTTCCGCCAGGATGCGCTTCTCGGCGACGCTGCCGGCATCTTCATCGAGAGCGAGGATGACAACCGGCGCGGTCACGTGGCGCTCAAACTGGCTCATCCATACTGGGACCACCCGCAGAGGGCAGGCGATGAGGATTCGCCTGGCGTCAAGGCCGAGCGCCAGCATGCATGCGACGAGGCTCTTGCCCGTGCCCATGCCCATCGCCAGGAGAATGCCGCTGCGCCCGGCGGCGAAGTGCTCGCGGCAGAAGTGGTAGGCCGCCACCTGATGCCGCCACGGCCTCGTGCTGAGTCCGCCCGGCAGGGCGACTACGGGCTCCGGTTCGAGGGGCTCCACTTGGGCGACCGGGGGTTGCGACGAAAGCAGGGCGTGGAAATCGCCGTTCGCCTCGAGTCGCGGGATTGGGGCGCGGATCATCTGGGCATGGCGCAGGGTGGCGGGGTAAACCCAGGCGCGCCGCGTAGCGTCCCACCCGGCTCCCGGAATCCGCTTACAGAGCACGATGTGCGCGAAGGGAGCGTGCAGGACGATCCTGCCGCCGACTACTTCGGCTGAGCTGGCCGCAGCTTCAGGCACGACTGGCCTCCTCGGTGGCGGCCCGGGTGCGCTTCGCTTTGGCGGGCCGCGTGAGCCCAAGGTGGACAATCAGGGCTTCGGTGCAAACCCGCTGCAGGGAACTGCGGCGCTTGACGGCTGCGATGCGGACGGCCTCGGAAAGCCAGTCTTCGCAACGAAAAGCGATGCGTGACTTGAGTACTTGTGGTAATGTGCTCATAGGATTCGGTTGCCTGAGATTATTCTTGCGCAACTGTAGGCAAGTAGTCAATGGTAAAGTTGTGCACTTCCGTGCGCGGAAGGCTATCTGATTGATATGGCTGAAGAAATAGTTACGATCGGGTTCCGTGGCACCGAGGAGTATCGCAAGATGCTCCAGCAGGAGGCGCTAAACCGCGGCTTAAAGGTCCAGAAGATGTTGGAGGAGGCGGTGGCCCACTACGTCGGCCAGGCGCCCGCCTCTGAAACCACTGGTTCCAAAGCGGGTAGCGGCGACTCGCCGTTCGGCAAACTCGCGCCCGATGAGCGCCGGTGGATGGAAGCCCTCCTCAATTATTTACGTGACGACAGCAAGCCCTTCAAGGAAAACATCCTCGGCATCATGGCCGGCGCTTTAGGTCTGACGCCAGAGGAAGTTAGCCGGAAGTCAAAACGAAAAACGGGCTGATTGTTTTGGCTTGAAGCGCAAGATGTAGCACCTTGCCGCCCGGCAAGCACTACAGGTTTGGTTCTTGCTATTTCGCTTATCCTTCGCCTACGATGGTCTTTTACCCCACACTGGGAGCAGACCTGTGGTGATTGAATTCCCCAAGCGAGACGTGATCAGCCAGGAAGAACTGGCGCCGGTTTGCGCCGTCGAGGCCCAACTGGACGAGATCCTCGAAATCCTCTACCGACGCATCGCCGCAGGCGCCGCCATCGAGCCCGGCGCGCTCACGGTGAACATGCGTCGGCGGCCGATCCGGGCGGTGGAGGAGAAAGAACGGCGGGTGGGGTAGGACGCCCCGATCAGTTGTCGGCAACTCGCCCGTGGGATGCCAGCAATCTGGCTGACTCCCCAAATCAAACAACGGGTGATTTGCGTTCGAGAACCATGTCCAAAGCTACTCGTGGAATTGGCCTTAGTCAAGTCTAGTCAAGTGGTTCCGCGTCACACATAGTCCGTCCTCAGGTCGGAAGGCAAGCGTGAGAGGTTCGGATCTTCCGGTTCGGCCCCGCATTGGTCTTCTCGCATGCGGCGGCCCGCTTACGGTATTGGAATTCGCTATAATCCGTGCTTGCAGCCGCGAGCAACGTTATGCCTGATGCCGAGATCCAACTCCCACAGCTTTTCAGTGCCCTTCGACAGGCCGTCCGTGACCACGCCTCAAAACTGCAGGCTGACGAACGTCGACAGATTCTAAGTTTCACGCCAACACAGGTCGACGATCTAGGCCACGTCCTCTTTACAAACCTGCAAAAAGGTGGGTTTTGCACTTTCATCGTATCCGGACGTGGCGGATGGAATCCCCGAAGCTACTACTTCGAGTGCGCCAGACAAGCGGCGGGCCGCGGTCGTGAGATCACGCGTGCCTTCCTGCTGCCTCACCGACACTATCGTACCGATCCCATTTTGCGAGAGCATGTGGCGATGGACCGTGCGGCAGGCATCAATGTCGTGGTCCTATCAATCGGAGACCTCCTCTCCAAGTCTTCTGTGCCCATGCTCGAGAGCTTGGATGTAGGGATTTGGGACGACAAGATCGTCTGTAGCGCGGTCCGATCCCCGACCTCGGACTCTCCCGGACCGGCAGAATGGAGGGTCTCGGCCCGCCCAGAGGATCTTCAGCATTCCCGTGAAGTTGTCGAGCTCCTTTTGAAATCAGCTACGCGATTGGACCTGGAGGATATGGCCGCCGAGCAGCTAAACCTCGAAGAGCCAATGGTGAGTACGGCACCCATAGCTAACTTCCTCAGCGGGGTGCTCTGCCGAGGCAACCATGTCGCGTCCGACGACTGCTCATGGTACCACTCGGTTTGGCAGTACCTCCGCGTCTTCAACATGGTCTCCACTCCGACATGGCATTCGCAGTTCTATTTTGATGCGCTAAGAGCGATCACAACCACTCGCGCCCGGCCCCGCATCCTGATTTCAGGGACGGCGGATTACTCCATGTTGGCACATGTCCTTTGGGTTTACGAGGCCAGCAAGACTGCTGCAGATGTCGTTGTGCTTGACCTTTGTGAGACGCCCCTCTTCTTGTGCAGATGGTACGCAAAGAGCGTCTCCGCCGATATTACAACGGTGTCAGCAGACATATTCACATACAGTCCAGCCGAACGTTTTGACTGCATCGTGACGGACGCATTCTTGACACGCTTTTCTCCCGAAGATCGTCCTCGCGTTGTCGATAAGTGGCGTTCCTTGCTGGAGCCGTCGACTGGCAAGGTGATAACGACTACCCGAATCGAAAGGCCAGGGCCTACTGGCTTCGTCCGAGCCACTCCGGCTCAGGCAGACTCGTTTCGTCACCGCGCTATTAGAGAAGCCCGCAAATGGGCGGACTTCCTATCATCTAGCTCCTCCGACATCGGGAACCGCGCCCAGCGATATGCCGAACGAATGGCTAGCTATCCGATTGAATCGACAGCGGAGCTGAAACACCTGTTCAGCGCTAATGGTTTTGAAGTTGAAGCGTTGGATCCAGTGGACTTGCCCGGGGAGATGGCGCCGACGCTCTACGCAGAGATCGTTGCCAGGAGTATTGCAGCAGGAGCAGAGCAGTGACAGACAAGTTGGCACACGACCCCCGATCTCGCTATTGGGCGACATATGCCACTCGGGATGAGGCCAGTCAGAGCCCGAAGCAGCGATGGACCGACGCTACGCTGTCGGCAGGCATTGTGAACAGCGCAATTCAGCTACTCCAGGAATGCGTTGATCCGTCTTTAGCTCCAGCCACTACGTGGGAGTGTTCTCCCGAAGGAGTTTGGACACTCGGACAGCTTGTCGTGTGGAATGGCCTTCGCGTACAAATCGTGGGTGTATCTGCCACAGATGCGGTTTCAGCGAAGGCGCTAGTCGTCGAACTGCGGAATCGGGCGAGAGAGGCACTTTGTTTCTGTGTCGTTCCCGGGGTATTTTCCGAGGCGGAAGCCGAAATCGAAGGTGAAGCCAACTGGCTGTCGACAGGCACGGTGTTTGTTTACCCGGACGACCTTGATGCGTTGGCGCTCAATTATTGGACACTCATTGAACTAGTAGAGTACAAGCTTTTTCGCTCGCAGGTGCTTGAGAAACCTGCACCTGAAACCCAATATGACCGTAGATTGGTAGCAGAGTTTCATAATAACACTCCACGGCAGCAGTCGCCTTTTTTGCCAGTCAGTGATGTCTTGGCCAACTACCCTGATGACCACCGCCGATGGGCCAAGCATCCGCTTGGTGAGCGAGTTGAGCGTGCGCTCACTAACGGCCGATCCTGCCTCCTCATTGGTCCAAGTTCGAGCGGTAAGACAGTCATGGCCCTTCAGACCGCTGAGAGGAGTGCAATTGGTGGAGCCTCAGTTAGGTACATAAACCTCGGAACGATTGCGGGTTCGTTTCAGCCCTCCTTCCGAGAAGTTGTATGCGCTACAACCGATCTGCGCCGCCTTTATGTCGTAGATGATCTTCAGAGTAACCCACAGATAGCGCGATACCTCGCTAACCTGATCAATCTCTCACGCAGGGCCTCGATACAGCTACCAAATCTGCTAATCGCGGTTTCGTGGCCCGACTTCGCCGAATCTGCGGCCAGTTTCATCGAAGACTGCCTACCCATCTATGTGCGCGCCAAGGATGTCCGCCAGAGCGTTATTTCAATCTATTCTCTCGGTGACGGATCGGACCTGTCCGGTGAGGCATTTGAGGCGGTTAAGGACGATCTACAGCTGCTGCGGATCTTCTTAGAGGCTCGTGATGAAGGTGTTGGAGCCAAAGAATCTTCTTCCTCCCTGCAGGACGTTGCAGCGAGCTACTGGGCGCGAAGAACCTCGGCACTAGATCTGTCGACAAGTGACGCAATGCGGGCGGTTCTGACCGTTGCGACTTTGGGCCGTTACGATGTACTCGTTCCAAGGAGCTTCGTCAAAAAGGAAGCCCATGTCGACATGGCAGTCATCGATTCACTCGTTCGGACTTCCTTACTGAGAGTCTCGCGAGATCTTCTCACAGTCGGCCACCGTTCGTTGGCAGCACTGCTGAGTGACTGGCTTGCGAGAACGGGTGCATGGGCGGAGATTCAAAGCCACGGTGGGCCAGAAGACCCGTTCGGGTTGGTGCGGGACTACTTGCGGACTGCGAGTCCGGATCTGGCGCTTGAAACGCTGAGGGCTCTCCAGGCGAGAGCGGGGTTCAAGGCGTCGACGAAACTGAACAGTCGAACTGCTGCACTAGTTGCCACATGGCGGGCGTTCAACGCGCTTCTTGAACGCATTCGACATCAACAGTCGATCGATCCCCAATGGGGATCGATTCCCTCTTCAATAATGTTCGTAGTGCAGTCGTTTGCGGAAATCGGTCGCCAAGAGGATGCGAGGGCGAGCATGCGGTTTCTGCGGAGCAAATACAGGGTGGATGGTACTGGTGCTCTCCGAATGGATGCTGCGACGCTTGCAACAAGGAAGGATTTTGAACTCATCGCAAGCGCGATGCAGAAGCAGGATGCACATTACGGCGAAGAGAAGCTCAATCTTCCTGCAAGTTGGACACCAGCGGCCGCCGTTGACATCGAGCGATTTCATTGCACGTGGCTGTCTGGTGTTGTGCTTTGCGCCGAAGCTGCCTTCCAAGGTGCCCCAGACACGGACTTGGATGACTTGGCCGATGCCGTTGGGCGCGAGCAGTTGTCGTCCGGGGCCTTTTACCCCGAGCGAGCGGTCTGGCCAACGGCTCGAGTGTGCCTCGGCCTTGCTGCGGCCGGCAGGAGTGTTCATTCGGACCCAGTAATCAAACGAGCGATCGATTGGCTGTTGACTTCGAGGGATCTGGGAGGCCCTTCGGACGGAGGGCTTTGGCGCACCGGGACAGGCGAGTGGAATAGTGATTTGGAAGTCACAGCGATGGCTCTACTCGCATGCCTCGCGTCGGGCATCGATCCAGAGGACAGGCGACTTGTTCCAGCAAAACGATACTTGATTTCTCAGAGCGAGCAATGGACGATTCCGGGCCGCGAACTCGAAGGAGCCGTGGCAGCTCAGGCCTATCTCGAAGCTGGCGGGGCCTGGGACGAGATCTTCGGGCAGGTCCAACGCCTAACGGAATGGGCACAGGGCGAGGCATTCTGGCGAACCGCTACACACACCTCAACTGAGTCGTTCGAGCAGTCATGTCGAGTTGCTCAAACTGCTTTCCATCTACTGGCGATCGGTTGGTCCGCCATCCGATCCGAGCTGCCGCTACTTCTCCAAGCACTTGAAATGCCGGAGGGCCTCTGGCGAGTCTCGACCCAGGTCGCCCAACGAAGCGGAACTGTGCCTTCAGCGCCTTCAGGGACCGCGCAACAGAAGGAACTGCCTGCCGTTTCTGCCCCTGTCCAGGAACATGCGAGCGTTGTGGCATCTTTGCGAGGCCTCGATTCCCTTCGGGTTGAGGATCTTTCAGTTGTCGGAAACTATTGCCGATTTGACGAGCGGACTCGCAATCAGCTCAAGGATTGGAGAATCCGCATTTCCCGCAACTTCGCAGACAAGACCTGCAGCCATGAGAATTTTTTGATTTGGGCAGCTCCCGGAAGCGGGAAGTCTTTCTTTGTGACAGAGATTGCAGCCACGTTGGAGACAAATGGGGTTAGCCTCGTGACGCTCAACCTCGCGAAGGATTCACAGGAGGATTTTCAAAGCAGGCTCGATGACCTCGGGCGCTCTGGAAAGTCGGTCCTTTGCCTAGTTGACGAAATAGATGCCAGGAGAGATGAGACTTGGCCGTATGAGCTCTTGTTTTCTCATCTTGATCGAAATCTGTTGCCAGATCACCAATTCGTGTTCGTTCTGATAGGAAGTTCACGAGCTGGGATGAACGGCATGGTGCAGGAAATGTTACTGCGCAGCAAAGGACCGGACCTCCTTGATCGAGTCCCGATCGATCGTCGATTTGAAGTGCCTCCGATGAGCTTAGAGGATCGGGCGGTGATATTCTCTTCGAATGTGCGAGAGGCAGCGCGGACGAAAGGGCAAACCGTGCGACAGATTGAGAAGTTTGCCCTGTTCTACATTTTGGTGAAGGCCGAGTTGAACAGCCCTCGTCAGCTAAGAGACCTCGCGTACTCGGCTGTTGGACGAGTGAGCGCGGCTGACGACCGGCTTCACTACGACAATCTCTTCGCAGTGGGCGAACGCAAGAACCAGCAGTTTTGGGGCCAGCATCAAGGTGCGGCGAACCAACTGGCAGACATGTACGTTAGCTTGTGAGAATAGCGTTGACGGTTAGGAACTGATTATGCCCAAACGAGTGGTGATTATACATGGTAGCTACGGAAGCGCCAAAGAGAACTGGTTTCCCTGGCTGGGCGAGGCTGTTCGAGCTCTGGGTCACCATGTGATTATTCCCGATTTCCCGACCCCTGAGGGTCAAAGTCTGCAGCGGTGGCTTGAGGTCTTCGAGTCTAGAGTCGGCAAGTTGTCCCCCGACATAGTCTTGGTCGGCCATAGCCTTGGCGCTGCTTTCATTCTTCGAGTACTCGAGCGGACGGCCCAAACCATCACTGGGGCCTTCTTGGTGTCTGGGTTCCTCGGAGAGTTGGGCCTACCGGAGTTTGACAAGGTCAACTCGGATTTTGTCTTGGCCCCGGTAAACTGGCCTCGGGTCGTGAAGAACGGCGGCAAGATCATGGTTTACAACAGCGACAACGATCCATATGTGCCGCTGGATAAGGGTCGCAAGATCGCGCACGAGTTGGGTGTTGATCTGACCATCGTGAAGGGCGGCGGACACATTAATGCCGCGGCCGGCTACGCCCAATTCCCGAAGCTGCTTGACGACCTGCAGAAGCATTGCCTGAAGTGAAGTCATCGACTGCTGGAACATGTTGGTCACTCGGGCAACGTCCAGAGGCACCAGACCTGTTACGGCCTGACGCTAAGGTTGTTCGGGCTCATGGATTGGAGTAGAGCAGGATGTATCCGAGAGTAGTACCGGCTGGGGTTTTCACCTTGAGAACCCCGGCCCAACCGGACGGATTGCCGGCGGCCGCCAATTCCGAGAAGCGGTAGCCGTTGCCGGAACCGCCAGCGAGGATGAGTTCGCCGGTGGCGGTGAGTTCGAGGAGGGTGCTGTCAGCGAGGTTGGAGCCGGGTCCGTGGATTTTGAGTGGCGAGATGGTGGTGTCCGGGGCCGCGATGACGGCGGGGCCGACGGCAACGCCGGATGAGAGGTGCGGCGTCGGGGATGCCCAGGTGCGCGCGTAGGCTGCTCGCGGGTCGTTGCCCTGCTGGAGACAGGCGCCCCAGAGGTGGATGACGCCGGTGGTCCAATCGTCGCCGTTGGCGGCGTACTGACGGACGACGATCCAGATGCCAGTCTGGCCCGACGCCAGTGTCCCAGTGATCTTGAAGCGCTGCCAGGAAGTCGTCAGCGTGACCTGCGTTGGGCCGGCGAGGTATGTGGCGTAGGCGTTGTTGACGATCGCCAGGGAGACCTTCCGGGTGCCGGAGGCAACGCGGGCCCAGATGTAGAAGGTGTAGGTGCCGCCATCAGCGAGGCCTGCGATCTGCTGCTGGATGACCGGGGTGTCGGTCACGGCGGTGACTACGTCCGCAGTCTGGTTGCCGTCCGGAGCAATGATGCTGTTGGACGTCACTGAACACGAGACACCGTTCTTGTCCCAGGTCGCCGCGGCGAAGTCCTCGGAGTGCTTCGCCATGTTCTCCAGCGGGCCACCAATCGTCTGGTGCGGGCCGCAGTCGATGGGCCCGGTGAAATGGTCGCCCGCGCGGTTGGTGGGGACGTATCCGAGGGCGTTGGTGATCTCGCCGGCTTCCGGAGGGCTTGCAGCAATGGTTACGCTGACGCGGTCATTCGCTGGGTCATCGGCGGCTGCGAGCGAGACACGGGCACCCTGGACGAGGTTGAGCGCCCGGCGCGTGCCGACATCAGCGCCATCCTTCTGGACCTTGTGCGGGAGTTCTCCGCTCACGATGTCGCTGGCGGCGTGGGTGTGGCCCGGCAGGTCGCCCGCCGGCAGACTTGCGCCAGCGGTCACGCGTCCCCTGGCGTCGACGGTGACTTTCGGATACGTGCCTGGCGTGGCTCCGGACTGACCGATCGACAGCACGCCGGCCTCGACAGCCAAGCCGCCAGCGGCGTCCACCTGCACGATGCCTTTGTTCCCGTAGCCAGCGTCCGGATACGAGAACGTCCCGAAAGTCTGTCCGGGCGCGAAGTCAATGATGGCGTCGGCCGCGAGATGGTCATTGGCGTTGAGGGCGACACCCAGATCTCCGGAGCCGTCGGCCTTGCGCCATTTCATGGCTCCGGTGTTCGGCAGCCGGACCAGGCCTGTGGCCGCCTTGTTGCCGGAACCCAGTTCCGCTCCGTCGACAAAGCTCTTGAGCCCCGTGATGGTGACGGCCCCGTCCTTGCGGACATAGTTGCGGCTGGAGGCAGTGCCGAGTTCCTGCTCAACGGCGACGACGGCTTCCTGGAGGGCCTCGATATAGGCTGCGACCATGTTGGCGCGTACCGTTGCTGCGGCGGTGTGCTGCGCGGCTACGGTCCCGAACGCTCCGCGCTGGCAGCCGGTGAACTGCGCGGCGGTTTTGGCGGTGTAGACGATCAGCTCGTCGTCGATAGAGAGGATCCCGTACTCGTCGGCGAAGCCTCCGCCGGCGGACTCGACGCTGATGGTCGAATCGTTGGCCTGCACCAGCATCGTCGTGATTGTCTCCAGCGGTTTCGTCGAGAAGGCATCGGTTGGCGAGAACAGGCTCGATGCGTCGTCGATCGCGGTCGGGAATCTAGGCATTCAGCCTCCTGGCGTTGGCCCGGAACGTGTTCATCCGGCTGCTCGGCTCGGGCGCGTAGGCCACGGCAATGGGCGCCTCGGGCGACCTGGCGGCACGGGGGCGGTGATACGTCGCGAGAGTGGCGGTGGCCTGCGACGCGACCTCCAGCGGCACGGGCCGGGAGTTCAGGCAGAACTGGTCGAAGGCCCAGAAGCAGAAGGAGTAGAGTCCGCGGTTGCGCCACATGCCGTAGGCCTCGCGCATCGGCGGATCGGGCGGGCCGTAGATCCCAGCCAGGTACATGCACTCCGAGGCCGGGCGTCCGAGCTTCAGCGGAAACTCGAGCGTCTGCCGCATCAGGCGGGCGTTCTTCTGCCAGACGTCGTAGTCGAAGCCCTCCGCGCGGAAATACTTCACGCCGTAGGCCGAGGTCTTC
>CAYVDY010000204.1:0-10599 GCA_964450255.1 uncultured Candidatus Solibacter sp.
ATCGGGGTGGCATTGTCGGCGATGGCCACGACAGCGAGGAGTTCGGGCTTGGAGCCGGCTTCCAGGCCGAAACCGTACTGACGGCCGTAGCGATAGATCTCTTCGACGACCTGGCGCTGTTGATTAACCTTGATGGGGTAGATACAGCGGTACTTGCCCTGATAGTTGTGTTCAGAGATGGCGTTCGCAAACACATTCTTCATCTCTTCGAGCTGATGGCCGAGGATTTCGGGGAAGCGCAGGAGGATTGGCGGATCGATGCCGCGCAGCACCAGGGTATCAATCAGTTTCTTGATGTCGACGAAACGGTGGGGTTCGGCCGTGGGGTGCACGAGGATGTGCCCCTTTTCGCTAATGGAGAAGTAACCCTTGCCCCAGCGATCGATGTCGTACAGTTCCTTGGCGTTGACGATGGTCCAACGGTCCGAGGGTTCGCCCACTGCCAGCGGCTCAGGCAATTTCAGATTCAAGTTGTTTCGACGGCCTCCCGAACTACCAAGTGTGAATAAAAATGAGAAAGGGGGCAACATGATTTTGATTACAGTTCGAAGGTGTCTTGGAATCATGACTTTGCTGGCGGCGGCGGTCAGCGGCCAGACGGCAATTCTGGAGTGCGCGGCGTCCTCCGAGAGGAACGGGCGGGTGACGCTCGCGTTTCGTGCCGGTGTTGCGGCGGGCATGGACGTGGCGCGGGCCACCCTGCTGGTGCATCTTCGGCAGAGCGGGCCGCCGCCGAAACGGGTCAAAGTGAACGGACGCGCCGCGGCAGTCACAGCGCTGGAACAGGGTTGGATCAGCGTGCCGGTGCGGAGGCAGGACGCACTGAAACCGCTGGTGGTAGAGGGCGCCATGATCGACGGTCCTGCGGCGCCGGGCTTCGCGCCGCATCTGGCTGTAGAGGGGCCGCAACAGCCCAAAGCAAAGTAAACTGATCCGTATGACAACTGGGCTCCCATTGGATGGTCGATTTGCGCTCGTCACCGGCGCGAGCAAGGGCGTGGGCAAGGGCATTGCTCTGGAGTTGGGGCGGCAGGGCTGCCAGGTGGCGGTCAACTACAACAGCGATCTGGCCGGCGCGGAGGCCACCGTGGCCGAACTGGCGGCGCTGGGCACGGGCGGATTTGCCGTGCGGGCCAATGTGGGTGTGAAGGCCGACGTAGACGCGATGTTCGAAGCGGTGCTGGCGAGGTTCGGGCGGCTGGACGTGATGGTGAACAACGCCGGCGTGCAGACGTGGAAGCCACTCCTGGACCTCACTGAGGCCGAATGGGATAAGGTGATCGACACCAATCTGAAGGGCGCGTTCCTTTGCACGCAACAGGCTGGCAGGGCGATGAAGAACAACGGCGGCGGGGCGATCATCAACATCGGGTCCGGATGCAACAAGTGGGCGTTCCCGAATCTGGTGGATTACACGGCGAGCAAGGGCGGCGTGGAGCAATTCACCAAGGTGGCGGCGGTCGAACTCGGCCAGTATCAAATCCGCGTGAATTGCGTCGCGCCGGGATCGGTGGAGGTGGAGAGGACGAAGGCGGAATCGGGCGCCGACTATGCCACGACCTGGTCGAAGCTGACACCGATGGGCAGGGTTGGCGTGCCACAGGATATTGCGAACATGGTGGCGTTCCTGGCATCGCCGAAAGCTGACTTCATTTCCGGGCAGACCATCTTCATAGATGGCGGACTGTTTTCGAAGCCGGCCTGGCCCTACGCCTAGCGGAGCCGGGCGGGCTTGAGCGTCCAGGCTTGGAGCCGGGCGAGTTCCAGCAGCCCTTGTGGGGCGAAACCCTCCGGGTGGATCACCCAGTTGTAGAGCTTGGCGGCGTCCGTGCCGATACGCTTTTCCTGATCCAGACGACCGCGGCGGATGGGCACGGTGGCGCCTGTGGGCTCGGCGGCGCCGAGCGTGGCGGCGAAGTCGGGGAGGCTCAGACGCTCGCTGCCGATGGCGACGCTGTCGGGAAGGCGATGAAACTGGCGGATGAAATCAGCGGCATCATTGACGGCGCGGGTCCATGCCGCGCGCTGGATTTCTTTGGCCGTGTAGTTGGATTCGACCCGGCGCAGCGGGCCATCGACGTGTCCGGCGGGCAGATCGAGCAACGACAGGAGGAGATCGGCGGCGGAGTAGCCTCCGTGTGAGTCGATACTCTCAGCAAGCCGGCGGGCGACGGGTTTCGGCGCGGCCGCATCACGAGCGCTGAAAAACCGCGGAATGTCGCGAGCGGTAACGATGCGGACCCCAGGCGTCTGCCGGACATGATCGACAAACGCTAGGAAGAGCTTGTAGGCGTTGGCCGAGGACTCTGTGGCGCGCTTGTTGGGCTTCTTCCACAGGGCGCGTTCGGGATTGGCGCCGTGGTGGAAGTTGACGCCATCCCAGAACTCGGTGGTGACGAACTCGGTGGGGTGGTAGTAGGTCTGCACCACGCCGCCGCTTTGCCGCAGGCCGGCCACGGCGGAGTCGAACTTCTTCTTGGCGACGTCGAGCGTGGCGGGATCGTCGAGCCCGGTGCGCATCGTATTCGGCCCCAGGTTGTAGATGTAGAGCATGCCGCCGTACCAGAACGGCTGCTGACCGAAGGCGACGTGCGAGCCATCGTCCATGTAGACCGGTACGCCCCACTGGCGCAAGGCCAGGTTGGTTTGGGGCGCCCAGGAGTTGCCGGGCTGACCGTAGCAACTGGGCGTCACGCCGAAGATGCGCTGGAGATCCCGCAGTCCCTGTTCTTCGCGGCGGGTGAATTCGGCGGCGCCATCCAGCAAGCCCATTTCCGAAAGGTATTCGGCGGGCGTGGGGTGAATGCTGTGGTAGTTGGAGTGGTAGCCGATGTCGTGCGCGGCGAGCGCGCGGAGAACGTCGGTGCGGCCGCGCTGCTCCAGCATGCGGGCCTTCTCTCCGACAATCTTGAAGGTGGCGCGAATGCCGCGCTGGGTCAGTTCCTGAGCAAGGCGGAGCGCAGCGTCGTCGGCGCTGGGCTCGACGTAGTCCTCAGTGTCGAACCATAGGAGCCAGTAGATGGGCGGCTCCGCTGCTCGGGTCAGGGTGCATGCGAATAGGAAAAATGCGATCAGGATCTTCATAGTTCAGCCTGCCAAACCGGGGACGCCGCCCATGGTGCGGGCGGCCTGCACAGCGCGGAGAACCGCGGCGGCCACCGCTTCACCAGCGGCCACGCCGAGGGCATCCACAGGAGCCCCCAGCAAGCCGCAGGAGAGGGCGATAGCGAGGTCGCCATCCATGGAGGTATGCACTGGCGAGATGGCGCGAATGAAGCCGTGGTGGGCCATCTGGGCGACTTTAGTGGCCTCCACTTTGGTCAGCCTAGCATTGGTGGCGATGACCGCAAGCGTAGTGTTCTCACGCTTGAGCCCGCCCGTGGCGCCGCGTGCCTTCAGCCATTCAGTGGAGTTGAGGAACTCTTTAGAATCGGCCGTCTTGCGCGTCCCGGCGATGATCTTGCGCGTGTCCGGATTGACGACATCGCCAACCGCGTTGACGGCCACCAGGGCCGAGACGAGGACGCCGCCGGGCAGCGAAACAGTCCACGAGCCGACGCCGCTTTTCATGGCGTTCTTCATGCCGAGCAGTTTGCCGACCGTAGCGCCGGTACCCGCGCCGATGCAGCCTTCGACAACGGGCGCATCCGAGGCGGCGGCGGCAGCCGATTCACCCATTTCGCGGGTCGGCCGGACGCCGGACTTGCCGATGCCGAGGTCATAGAGGATAGCGGTAGGGACGATGGGCACGACGGCCGCGCCGGTGGGGAAGCCGATGCCCTTCTGTTCGAGAAAGCGGCGCACGCCGCTGGCGGCCTCCAGGCCGAACGCGCTGCCGCCGGCGAGCACGACGGCATGAATGCCGGACGTGATGTGGAAGGGGCTCATCACGTCCATCTCTTCGGTCCCGCTGGCCCCGCCCCGGATGTCATAGCCGGCCACGGCGCCCTTCTCGCAGAGCACGACTGTGCAACCAGTGAGCGCGTCGAAATCCGACGCGTGCCCTACTTTCACGCCTGTGATATCTGTTAAGCCTTTCATTGGCGAACCTGTCCTTCCGCCCCCGTATGCTAGCATCAAATCTCAAAGGGATCACCCTGTTTTGCTGGATCTTCTCAAGGCCCCGATCCTCACCTTTCAAGAGTTCGTTCTGCTCTCCGGACGCGCGGTTCGCGGCATATTCCGGAAGCCGTACTATTGGGACGACGTCTTCATCCAGATGGACCTCATTGGCGTCGGCAGCCTGCCGGTCGTCATCCTCACCGGGTTCTTCAGCGGCGCGGTAATGGCCCTCCAAATGTCGCGCGCGCTCAAGACGTATGGCGCAACCAGTCAGGTGGGTATGATTGTGGCCATCACGCTGGTTCGCGAGATGGGGCCAGTGCTGACGGCGTTGATGGTGGCGGGGCGCAACTCATCCGGCATGGCGAGCGAGTTGGGGTCCATGAAGGTGACGGAGCAGATCGACGCGATGCGGGCGCTGGGCACGGATCCGATAATGAAACTGGTGAAGCCACGATTGCTGGCGACCGCGGTGATGCTGCCGCTGCTGACCGTGCTGGCCGATTTCGTCGGCCTGGTGGGCGGCTATCTGGTGGCCTGCAAGATGCTGAATCTGACTACGGGCACCGAATACTGGAACACCGCGTGGCAAGCAATTGAATATGACGATATCGCCCAAGGGTTGTTGAAGCCCTTTGTTTTCGCGATTGTGCTTTCCCTGGTCGGCTGCCACTACGGCATGCGCACAACGGGCGGCACGCAAGGTGTCGGGCGCGCCACCACGCAGGCCGTCGTCGTGGCGTCTGTCTGGGTGGTGGTGCTCACGTTTATCATCGGCCGCATCTTCGTGACGATGTGATATGGACCAGCGCGACGGCAGCCCCATCCTGATCTTTCGCAACGTCAGTTTCGGCTTTGACGAACAACTCGTGCTGCGCGGCGTCAGCTTCGAGCTCAAGCGCGGCGAGACGCTGATCATCCACGGCGCTGCCGGCAGCGGCAAGACCGTGCTGCTGAAGATCGCCCTCGGGTTGCTGCGGCCCACCTCCGGTAGAGTGATTCTGTTTGGGCAGGACGTGACGGAGATTTCGGAGCAGCAGTGGTTTGATGTGCGCAGCCGCATCGGAGTTCTGTTCCAGGAGGGCGGTCTGTTTGACTCGTTCTCGATAGAAGACAACGTGGGCTATCCGTTGGTCAACCAGTTGCTACTGAAGGTGCCGCCGGCCGACGTGGCGCCGCGTGTGGAGCAGTCACTGGAATTTGTCGAACTCGGCCACACGCTGGAGAAATTCCCGAGCGAGCTCTCAGGCGGGATGAGGCGCCGGGTGGGGATCGCGCGCGCGATTGTGACGCAGCCGGAACTGTTGCTGTACGATTCGCCGACTGCCGGTCTGGATCCGATCACGGCGAACACGATCATGGCCCTGATCGTGAAAGGGCGCGACGTGCGCAGGGCAACGACGCTCATCGTGACGCATCGTCATCAGGACGGCGAAATTCTGGAGCGATACCGGTATGACGAGACCACGGGTGGTCTTCGTCAAGCGCGGGGAGCGAGTACCGATACGCGATATCTGGTTCTGCAGGACGGCGCGATTGCCTTCCTGGGCTCGCCCGCGGAGTTTGACGCGTGCCCCGATTCGTACGTGGCGAAGTTCAGCAGCAGGTAGAACGCCGGACATGGGATTCTAGGAGACAAAGCAATGGCTGCATCGAAGAAAGTCGCGTGGTCGCAACTCCGGGTCGGCCTGATGTCGCTGATCGCGCTGGCGATTCTGGCGGTACTCATTCTCCTGCTCACCGGCGCCGACAATCCGTTCGAAGAGAAGACATATCTCTATACCTACATGTCAGACTCGGCGGCGCTGAACGAGGGCGCCGCCGTGCGTCTGAATGGAATCCTGATCGGCAAGGTCAAGAGTGTGGATCTCAGCGGGGAGAGGAACAACGCGCGGGCAATCCGGATGAGTCTTCAGGTGGACAAGCGGTATCTGGCCCTGGTCCCGAACGATTCGATCGGGCAGTTCGTGAAACTATAGCGCGACACGTAAACGAGGCGGATCCAGGCGGGTGGAGAGTGCCGGACCCGGGACGAGAAAGACTTTTTGGCAGTGGTGCAATCCGCCATGCCGCTGTTGGAGTCACTGCAGTCGATCCTGAAACGAATCGACAAAGTGGTGGCGCAGGTGGAATCCGGTCAAGGCAGCATCGGGAAGCTGCTCTTCGATGCGTCGATCTACAACCGCGTGGACAGCATGTTGGGCGATGTGCAGAAGGTGACACGGGCGCTCAGCGAGGGGAAAGGCACGGCGGGGCGGCTGCTCTACGACGAGACCCTCTACGACGATCTGCATCGCACGCTGATGCGGGTGGACGGACTGGCGGAGGGCCTCCAAAAAGGCGAAGGCACGGCCGGCAAGCTATTGAAGGATCCGGCGCTGTATGACGATCTCCGCAAGACCACCGGAGAGTTGCGGACCTTAATCGCTGACCTGAATGCAGGCAAGGGAACGGCAGGCAGGCTGCTGAAGGACGACACGCTGCACAAACGGCTCGTCGCAACGCTGGACAACCTCAATGGCACGGTGGACAAGATCAATGCCGGTCAGGGAACCATCGGGCAACTGATGGTGAATCCGGCGCTGTATGAGAACCTGACAGCGACCAGCGCCGAGATGCAGGCCATGATGAAGGATTTCCGCGCCAACCCGAAGAAGTTCCTGACCATTCAACTGAAGCTGTTCTAATGGGCGGCCGGTTCCTCGCAGTCAATGCCGATGACTTCGGATTCACGCGCGACGTGAACTCCGGAATCGTGGCGGCGCACGTCGACGGGATTCTCACATCCACCACCCTGATGGCGAATGGCGCGGCGTTCGACGATGCCGTGCGGCTGTCGCGTGAAGTGCCGTCACTCGATATCGGCGTGCACTTCGTGCTGGTGGGGGGATACTCGCTGCTTGAGCCGGCGCGGCCATTTCCGGGATCGGTTTCGGAACTCCTGCAAGCCGTCGTGTTACGGCGAATCCGTGTCTACGACGAGTTGCGGGCGCAGATGCTGCGGATCGTGGAAGCGGGCATCCGGCCAAGCCACGTGGACACGCACAAGCACACACACCTGTTTCCGCCGGTGCTGGATGCAGTTGCCCGGTTGGCACAGGAGTTTGACGTAGCATGGGTGCGGCGGCCGTTCGATTTGCCCATCACGGGCTCGCCCGCGGAGATTCCCTGGACGAAGCGGGCCATCAGCCGGGCATTCCATTCGGTACGCGGGCAGTTCCACGCCAAGCTGGCGCGCCACCATTGCCGGACGACGGATTGGTTTGCCGGGTTCCAGATCACAGGCCGATTCCATAGCGAGGATGTCATCCATCTGCTGCGGCAACTGCCCGAAGGCTCGACGGAGTTCATGGTGCATCCCGGGCATTGCGGAAAAGAGTTGAAAGCAGCGCGGACGCGCCTGAAGGAAAGCAGGGAAGCGGAGTTGAATGCGCTGGTGGACCCGCGAGTGATGGAAGCGGTGCGGGCGGCTGGCATTACGCTGACGCCATACAGCAGGATGGCGTAAAGGGCGCCGGAGCGCCCCTTAGCGGATACTACTTGCCGTAGAACGCGGCGTTCTTCGCTGCGAAGTCCGACCACTTCTCCGGCAGGTCGTCCAGCGCGAAAATGGCCGAAACCGGGCATACAGGCACGCACGCGCCGCAGTCAATGCACTCCACCGGATCGATGTAGAGCAACTCCGCGGTAGCGAACGCCTCTTCGTCCTTCTTCGGGTGGATGCAGTCAACCGGGCAGGCGTCCACGCACGCGGTGTCCTTAGTGCCAATGCACGGTTCAGCGATCACATAAGCCATGGTCAGTCCCCTCTTTGCAGCGAAAATTCATACAACCCAGCCGTAGAACCCAAAATATAGCACAGGCCCCCAAGTCGTACAATTTTCGGCGTTTGGGGTCTGATCTGCCTACTTTGCGGGCTATTGCGCACACACAGGGAGACTCCCGGCCGCTGAACCGGTAACTCAGGGAACCGGAAGGCGACGGTCAAGCCGGGGCACCGGGCCCCGATCCGCGATCCCGGCCTACAGATGGCTTTTCATGATCCACATCAGGCCAAAGAAGCAGACTAGGCATGTGACTGTTGCGAGCTTCCAGGCCCAGCCACCGGACTGCTTTCCTACGCTCTTGCGGAAGCACAAGGACCCGGCCAGGAGTATTGCGAATGCACCCCAGGCGTGCAAATCACCACGCCGGAACAGCAAGAGTGGAAGAAGGCACGGTAGCACCAGCAAGGGTGAAAAGCGATTCAATCCACTTGATGGCGTAGAGAGCATGACGGTACCTTTCATCACGATAGCGCCGGAATCGACTGGATTCAACGGGACATGCAACTGCCCGCAGCCTTCAACTTCGCTGCCTACTGAATCATGCGCTTGAGGCGCGCAAGAGCCTCTACGGCAGGCCGGTAGTCCGGCTCGATATCCAGCGAGTGCGCGAAACACTCCTGCGCCTTGCGGTAGTGCTCCATGGCGGAATAAGCACGGCCCAGGTTGTACCAGGGGTAATGGAAACTCTCGTAGCGCTGACTTTTGGTGGCCTGTTCCAGCCACGGAATGGCCTCGGCGGCGCGGTCCAGTTCAATCAGATACGCACCGATGTCGTTGTAGGGGTTGCCGAAGGAAGGGTCCACCCCGATAGCCTTTTTGCACTCCGCGATCGCGTCCGCCAACCGGCCCTGCAGGCGGTAGGTCCAGCCGAGGAAAGTATGAGCCTCGGCCGTGGGGTGGAGCGCAATGGACTTGCGGTACAGCTCAATGGCAAGATCCCACTCGCCCTGCATCTGGAGCTGGTAGGCTCGCTGGAACAATTCCAGCGCCATTTGCGAAAGTTCGTCTGCCATGCCGCCTCGTTGCCGCTGCCGGTCCGTCACCGAATTGTACAACTTGCTATAGCTCAGTGGTTTACAATGGCAGCATGATCCCCAAGGTGCGAAAGGCCGTCTTCCCGGCCGCCGGTCTGGGCACCCGCTTTCTTCCTGCCACCAAAGCGATGCCGAAAGAGATGCTGCCATTGGTGGACAAGCCTCTGATCCAGTACGGCATCGAGGAAGCGATCCAATCCGGCATTACGAATGTGATGATCGTGACCGGGCGCGGCAAGACCGCGATTGAGGACCACTTCGACGTCAGCTTCGAACTCGAGCACCTGTTGGAATCCAAAGGCAAGGAAAGAATGCTGGCGGCGGTGCGCAGCATTTCCGACATGGTGGACATCGCGTACGTCCGGCAAAAGGAAGCGCTGGGGCTCGGCCACGCCATCTTGCGGGCGCGCGACCTGGTGGGGCCGGAACCATTTGCCGCCGTGCTCTCGGACGATGTGATCGATGCCGGGATACCGTGCCTGCGGCAACTGTTGGATGTCTACGAGTACTTCGGCTGCTCGGTTGTGGCGCTGATGGAGGTGCCGAGCGATCAGATTTCCGCCTACGGCGTGGTGGCGGCTGATCCAGTGGCCCATCAGGGTATGGAGGGCCGGCTCTTCCGAATCAAGGACCTTGTGGAGAAGCCGAAGGCCGAAGACGCGCCTTCCAACATGGCGATTATCGGCCGTTACATTCTCACGCCGGAGATCTTCACCGCGCTGGACCAAACGGAACCGGGGCGCGGCGGTGAGATCCAACTGACCGACGGCCTGCGGCATCTCCTTCGCAGCCGGCCCATCTACGGGTTGAAGTTCGAAGGCCGCCGCTTTGACGCGGGCGACAAGCTCGGTTTCCTGAAAGCGACTGTTGAATTCGCACTGAAGCGCCCGGACCTTGGCGACGCATTCCGCGAGTACCTGCGCGGCTTGACGCTCTGAGAGGATGCATTGACTCCGGTCCCCATCGATTTGCCACTTCGCCCCAGTGAGGCAGCGGTCCTGGCGGAGCTGATTTTCGAGCAGGCCGGTGGACGCCCGATCACGGACGATATCCGCAACCGTCTGGCCGGGCGCGCGGCGACGCTGGGGATGACCAGCCTGCGGCCCTACTTCGGCTCGCTGCAGGAAGATCCTGCCCAGGGTCCTGCATTCTACCTGGCGGTGGACGGACTCTCGTCGGGCAGTGCGGAGCCGCTACTGCTCTATCTGGCGCCGGCCACGGCTTTGGGCTGTGGGTTGCTCCCGAATCCACTATTGATAGGGCGGATGCGGCCTGGCGGCGGGCGGGAGATTATCATGAACGCGTCGCCGTTCGGGTGCACCGATTACGCCGCGATCGCTGCCTACGCCGAATCCGTGGGACGGTGCTTTCTGCCGCAGCCGCACGGCGTAATGCCAGCTCTGCGAGTGGAGCTGGCGGAGCCTGCGCGTGTGGCGCAGGCGGCCTTCCAGGCGTTCCGGTCCATTTCCAGAACATCAGGCCGCAATCTGGCCGCGATCCTGCTGCCGGGCAGCGCGGAGCGTTTTTGGGAGACAGTCTGGGCGGCAATCCGGGTGGGCTACCGCGACGGCTACACTGCCGGAGGACCATTCACCACGGAAACAGCGGCACTGTTTTCGTTCTTCACGACTCCGGTGGATGACGTGGAGACGTTGTCGGAAGACCTGCGGCCGCTT